>CAMLIL010000151.1 GCA_946480015.1 uncultured Oxalobacteraceae bacterium
TGCGGCAGGCCGCCGTTGCGCAAGGCCTGCACCGACAGCGCCGCCAGGCGGATATCGGGGTCGATCAGGCTGGCCGTGAGCGCCAGGAAGGCGGCGTCGCCGACCAGCACGCAGTTGGCCTGCCCGCGCAGCGCCCAGGCCGCGCGGATCGAGATTTCCGGTCCGATCCCGGCCGGCTCGCCGGTAGTGATGGCGATGGCCGGTCGCATCTTATTTGTCGTCCCTGAACTCGACGTAGGCGCGGTCGCGCACCTGGCGCGCCCAGTCTTCGGTCGCTTCGACCAGCTTGCGCTCGCGGATCGCATTGCGCGCGGCATTGCGCTGGCGCTCCTTGGACAGGTCGTCGCTCTTGCGTTCCATCACTTCGATCAGGTGGTAGCCATACGGGGTTTCGATGACCCCGCTCACCTCGCCCGGCTTGAGATTGTTCATCGCGGTCTCGAATTCCGGCACGGTATCGCCGGGGAACAGCCAACCCAGGTCGCCCCCCTTGCTGGCCGAACCGTCGTTGGAGAACAGGCGCGCCAGTTCCTCGAACTTGGCGGCCTTGTTATCCAGGCGTTCCTTCAATTCGGTCAGCTTGCGCTTGGCCTGGTCGGCCGTCATGGTCGGCGTGACCTTGAGCAGGATGTGGCGCGCGTGGGTCTGCTGCACCAGGTTCTTTTCCTTGTTCTCGGCGGCGGTGCGGCGGTCCGTCAGCTTGAGGATGTGAAAGCCGGTCGCACTCTTGATGATCTGCGTGACCTGGCCCGGCTTGAGCTTGCCGAGCGCCTCGGCGAAGATCGGCGGCAGGGTATTGGACGGGCGCCAGCCCACTTCGCCGCCCTTGAGCGCGTCCGGCGCGTCCGAATAGGTGGCGGCGATCTTGGCAAAGTCGCCGCCGGTGCGCAGCTGGCGCATCACTTCGTCGGCACGCGCCTTGCGCGCGGCGATCTGCTCGGGCGAGGCGTTTTCCGGGATGCGCACCATGATCTGCGAAATGTTCAACTCGACCTGTTCGGACGCGGCAGCCTTCTCGGCGGCCAGGAAGGTATCGACCTCGGCGTCGGAAATCTGGATCTTGTTGTCGACTTCATGCTCGCGCAGGCGCTGCATCATGATCTCGTTGCGGATCTCTTCGCGGAAGGAAGCGAAGGTCACGCCGCTCTTTTCCAGCTGGTTGCGCAGCTCCTGCACACTCATCTTCTGCTGCTCGGCGATCCGGCCGATCGCGCGGTCGAGCATCTGGTCTTCGACCTTCACACCCATTTCCTTGGCCAGCTGCGACTGGGCGCGCTCGACGATCATGCTCTCGACCACCTGGCGCTGCAGGTTGGCCGCATCCGGGATGGGCGCCTTCTGCGCCCGCATATTCGCTTCCACGGCGCGCACGCGCGCGGCGATCTCGTTGCGGGTGATGACCTCGTCGTTGACCACCACCGCGATCGAATCGATCACGTTGGCGTCGGCCGCGGCCGGCGGCAGGAAGCCACCGGTCGGCTTGGCCGGCGCGGCGGCAGGCTTGGCGGCCGGCTTGGCGGCGGCCGGGGCCGCGCTCTGGGCGGCGGCCTGGCCGGCCATCAGCGCGGACAGCGCGAGCGCCGCGAGTTTGAATTGGTGCACACTGGCTTTACGCATATCTGGAACCACTCATATCTGGTGAAACTGCGAAAAAACTGCTGCTACTTTATACCCGGTCACGATTAATCAGGCCTTAGCGGGTCGAGGTGGCCGGATTGACCCTGGTATAGCCGGGAATGCTGCGATAGAACGACTCGAGCGGGCTGCCGAAGCCGAGCTTGGACAGTCCGTTCAGTTCGAGCTGGAAGAAGATCGGCGTGGACGTGTTGCGCGCGGTGGTCACGAAGCGCTGCGCGCCCATGCGGAACACCCAGCAGTCGGCCTTGTACTCCAGCCCCAGCAGACTTTCCAGAACTTTATGGTCGAGCATCGAATAGCTGACCCGGCCGACGCCGAACCAGCGATTCGTCAGCGGCCACTGGCTCGACACGTCCATATTCTTGAAACTGTCGCGCAGATAGCGGTACTCGGCGTTGATCACCTTCAGCGGCGCGGGACTGTACTGCACACCCGCGTTGGAGGTTACCACACTGCTTTTGCTGGCATTGTATTCGACGGCGCTGTCGAAGCTCCAGGTTTCCGAGATGCGCCCGGCGGCCGCCAGCAGCACGTCCGACTTGCTCTCGGTGCGCGGGGTACTGCCGTCGAGCTGGACGCGCTGCTCGCTCAGATAAAAGCGCTGGCCCAGCGCCAGGCGCAGGCGCTCGGTGCCGTTCGGTTCGATGAAGCGCGACACCAGCGCGGTGGTGACCTGGTTGGCGTCCGAGATCCGGTCCGAACCGATGAAGCGGTTTTCATTGAACAGCTGGGCAAAATTGAAACTCGACTCGGCCGAATCGAAGTTCGGGAACTGGCTCTGGTCCTTGTACGGCGTGTACACGTAGAACACGCGCGGCTCCAGCGTCTGCGTCATGGCCTTGCCGAGCAGCTTGGCCGGGCGTTCGAACACCAGCCCGCTGTCGAGCGAGAAGGTGGGCAGCGTACGGTTGAGCGAGCGCGCCGCCTCGCCGGTGACGGCATTGCGGTCGATCTGGTAAGCGCTGGCCTGCAGCTGCAGCTTGGGCGTGATGAAGTAGCCGGGCCGCACGAACGGATAGCTGATCTGCGGCTGCACCACCATGCGGTTGCCGCTGACCAGATCGGGGTGCGAGAAACGCGTGATCTGCGCGTCCAGCGCCCAGTCGAAACCGGCCACGTCGTAACGGCCGGCGTGGAACAGGATTTCGGGCAGCCGGTCGTAAGGGCGCGCCACCGTCAGGGTCGGATCGGTCGCCGCGGCCGGGTCCTGCAGGATCTGGTAGTTCTGCACGCGCGCGGCCAGCGACCAGTACTGGCTGTTGTAATCGGTGCGCAGTTCGCGCAGCAGCTGGCGCTCGGCGCTGTACGAGACCGACTTGGAAAAATCGCTCGGATACTCGTTGTCGGACGCGCCGCGCACATTCCAGCCGTAGGTCAGTCCGGGCGCCAGCACCTGCGCATGCACCGAATTGATGAACCAGCGGTTGGTCTTGGTGACTTTATCGTTAAGCAGCAGTTCGGCGTGCGTTTCGCCGTTGTACGGTCCCGCGTCGGTCACGCCCAGATAGCGCGCCGTGGCGCCCATCTGCAGGCCGTGGTCGAGCATCAGGCGCGGGTACAGCGTCAGGTCGCGGTTCGGCGCGATGTTGAAGTAATACGGCACCATCACCTCGGCGCGGCCCTTGGAGCCGAGGCCGATCGACGGCGGCAGCCAGCCGGAGCGGCGCGCGCCCGACAGCGAAAACGACATGGCCGGGGTGCCGATGATCGGCACGCCCTTGAAGTACACCACCGTCTTGCCGGCCACGCCGACGTCGCGGCCCTGGTCCAGGCGCAGGGTCGAGGACTTCAGATACCAGTCCGGATCGGGGCCCTCGCAGGTGCTGTAAGTGCCGTTGGTGACGACCGCCTCTTCCTCGGACAGGAAATCGAGCCGGGTGGCCTTGCCCTGCGCATTATTGAGCTCCATCCGGTATTCCGGACGCAGCACCCAGCCGCGTCCGGTGGTCATGTTCAGCTGCAGCTGGTCGCCGGCATAGCGGTCGCCGAAGCGCGCCATCTTGACGTTGCCGTTGGCCGTGACCTCGTCCTCGACCTGCTTGAAGCACACCGTATCGGCGGTCAGCCGCATGTCGCCGCGTAGCAGTTCGGCATCGCCGATCAGATTGAGTTCGCGGTCGGGGCGCCCGGTGATTTCATCGGCGCGCGCGGTCACCGTGGTATCGGTCGACGGCACCCGCTTGGGCATGGCCTTTTTCGGCACCGCCTTGTGGGCCGCCTTGGGACTGGCCTTGTGCGTGGTCTGGGCGTGCACCGGCACCGCGGAGGCGGTGACGAGCGCCGTCAGGGCATAGGCCCAACGCTGAGAGGGAGGCGAGACTGGAAACCAGCTCATGAAAAGATGCGTTTCACCACGAGGACAGGCGATTTTTTGAGTTGAATCTCGTATTATATGGGAATCTTCGTCTTCAACTGGATTCCACAGGCTGCTTCATGTCTTCATTGTCAACACCCACCCCTGATTCAACGCCTGATGCGCGCCTGACCCAGCTGAATGCCTGGCTCGCCCCGCTCGACCTGGTCGACCCGGCCAGCCGCCGCGCCGCCTCGGCCGACGCCAGCTTCCGCCGCTACTTCCGCTACGACGTGGTGCCGGCCCTGCGCGCGAAGCTGGGCGACACCCTGATCGCCATGGACGCGCCGCCCGAGCGCGAAAACGTCCCCGCCTTCGTGCACGTGCAAGGCCTGCTGCTGGAAGCCGGCGTGACGGTGCCGGCCATCGTCGCGCGCGACGTCGACAACGGCTTTCTGCTGCTGTCGGACCTCGGCACCACCACCTACCTGCAGCGCATCGACAGCGACAACGCCGCCTTCATGTACTCGGACGCGGTGGATGCCCTGATCAAGTTCCAGCTGAACAGCCAGCCCGGCGCCCTGCCCGAGTACGACCGCGCCTTCGTGGTGCGCGAGCTCAATCTGTTCCCCGAATGGTTCGTCAGCCGCCACCTGGGCGTGACGATGACGGACAAGCAAAGCGAGCAGCTGAACGGCGTGTTCGACGCCATCATCGCCAACGTGCTGGCGCAGCAGCAGGTCTTCATGCACCGCGATTTCCATTCGCGCAACCTGATGTTCCTCGAACAGGGCAACCCCGGCGTGCTGGACTTCCAGGATGCGGTGTACGGGCCGGTCACCTACGACCTGGCCTCGCTGCTGCGCGACGCCTACGTGCAGTGGGACGAGGAAGTGGTGCTGGACTGGGTGGTGCGCTACTGGCAGAGCGCCAAGAAAGTCGGGCTGCCGGTCAATCCCGACATCGACGCCTTCTACCGCGACTTCGAATTCATGGCCCTGCAGCGCCACCTGAAAATCCTCGGCATCTTTTGCCGCCTGAACTACCGCGACGGCAAGAACGGCTACATGGCCGACCTGGCCACCGTGAGCGACTACGTGCGCAAAACCTGCAACCGCTACACCGTCCTCAAACCACTGCTGCGCCTGCTCGACGAATTCGAAGCGCGCGCGCCGCAGGTCGGCTACACCTTTTAAGAGGCGCGCATGAAAGCCATGATTCTGGCCGCCGGCCGCGGCGAGCGGATGCGTCCCCTCACCGACACCTGTCCCAAGCCGCTGCTCAAGGTACGCGGACGCCCCCTGATCGTCTGGCACATCCTCAACCTGGTGCGCGCCGGGATCACCGAGATCGTCATCAACCACGCGCACCTGGGCCAGATGATCGAGCAGGCGCTGGGCGACGGCAGCCAGTACGGCGCGTCGCTGGTCTACTCGCCCGAAGAAACCGCGCTGGAAACGGCCGGCGGCATCGCCAACGCCCTGCACCTGCTGGGCGACGCGCCCTTCCTGGCCCTGTCCGGCGACATCTACTGTCCCTACTTCGACTTCGAGCAGGTCAAGGACGCGCTGCAGGACGACGACATGTGGGGCAAACCGCTGCCGGCCGAGCAGCGCGACGCCTGCTGGCTGTACCTCACCCCCAATCCCTGGCACAACCCGGGCGGCGACTTCGCACTGACCATGTACTCGGTGGCCAACAGCGGCTCGCCGATGTGGAACTTCTCCAACATCGGAGTGTACCGGCCCGAGATGTTCGCCCACATCAAGCCCGGCACCCACGCCGGCCTGGGCAAGCTGATTCGCCAGTACGCCGAGCGCGGCCTGGTCGGCGGCGAAGTCTACGAAGGCGAATGGGTCAACGTCGGCACCGTCGCCCAGCTCGACGAGCTGAACGCCCCGCTGGCGAAAAAACCATGACCAGCGCGTTTGCCGCGCGGCGCGCGCGCCTGTGCGCCGCCATGATTCCGGGCGCCGTGGCGATCGTACCCACCGCGCCCGAGGCGACGCGCAACGGCGACGCCGACTACCCCTACCGCCACGACAGCTACTTCTACTACCTGACCGGCTTCACCGAGCCGGACAGCGTGCTGGTACTGGTGGCCGCGCACGCCGGCCAGGCACAGCGCGCGATCCTGTTTTGCCGCGAAAAAAACCTGGAACGCGAAATCTGGGACGGCTACCGTCACGGTCCGGAAGGCGCCCGCGCCACATTCGGCTTCGACGCCGCCTTCCCGATCGACGAGCTGGACACCGAAATGGCGCGCCTGCTGGCCAATGCGCCGGCGGCCTACTACGCGCTCGGCCACAGTGCCGCGCTCGACCTGCAGATGAAGACCTGGCTGGGCGCGGTGCGGCGCCAAAGCCGCAGCGGGGTCAGCGCGCCCACGGTGGCGCATGACCTGTACGCGCTGCTCGACGAAATGCGCCTGTTCAAGGACGACAGCGAACAGCGCACCATGCTGCGCGCGGCCACCATTTCCGGACACGCGCATGCGCGCGCCATGCGGGCGTCGCGGCCCGGCATGTACGAATACGAAATCGAAGCCGAACTGCTGCACGAATTTCGCCGCAACGGCGCCCAGTTCCCGGCCTACACGCCGATCGTCGCCAGCGGCGCCAACGCCTGCGTGCTGCACTACAGCGCCAACAACCGCCAGAGCCGCGACGGCGAGCTGGTGCTGATCGACGCCGGCTGCGAACTCGATAGCTATGCCGCCGACATCACCCGCACCTACCCGGTCAACGGGCGCTTCAGCCCGGCCCAGCGCGCCCTGTACGAACTGGTGCTGGCCGCGCAGGACGCCGCCCTGGCGGCGGCGCAGCCGGGCCGCCCGTATGCAGGCGTGCACGACGCCGCCGTCAGGGTGCTCGCGCAAGGCATGCTCGACCTTGGACTGATCGGGCCCACCCGCTTCGCCAGCGTCGACGACGTCATCGCCGAACGCGCGCACCAGCAGTTCTACATGCACGGCACCGGCCACTGGCTCGGGCTCGACGTGCACGACGTGGGCGCCTACCGCGACCTGACGCAGGCGGACAAGCCCTCGCGCGCGCTGCAGGCAGGCATGGTGCTGACGGTCGAACCGGGCATCTACGTGCGCCCGGCCGAAGGCGTGCCCGAACAGTTCTGGAACATCGGCATCCGCATCGAGGACGACGTGCTGGTGACGCCGGACGGACACACCATCCTCAGCGCCGCCGCGCCCAAGCGGATCGACGAGATCGAGCAACTGATGCGGCAGGCGTCGTGAGCGCCACAGCCAGGATCGCCATCTGCGGCGCCGGCCCGGTCGGCATGGCGCTGGCGGCCATGCTGGCCGGCCGCGGGGTGGCTGGCGACGACATCGCCCTGATCGACGCCAAGGCACTCGGTTCGGCCATCAGCGACCCGCGCTCGCTCGCGCTGTCGTACGGCAGCGGCCTGCTGCTGGAAAAGATCGGCGCCTGGCCGCTGCCTGCCACGGCGATCCACCAGATCCACGTCTCGCGCCGCGGCCACCTCGGGCGCAGCATGATCGTCCGCGAAGACCACGGCGTGCCGGCGCTCGGCTACGTCACCCGCTACGGCGACCTGGTCAGCGCGCTTGCCGACGCCTGCCAGCGTGCCGGCGTGCGCACCTTGCGTCCGCTGCGCGTGAGCCGGGCCGACGAACATGCCGGCCACGTCACCCTGCAGCTCGACGACGGCAGTGCGCTCGATGCCGGCATCGTGGTGCAGGCCGAAGGCGGCGTGTTTGGCGAACAGGATATCAAAGGCCAGCACCGCGACTACGGCCAGAGCGCGGTGATTGCCCGGGTGAGCGCGAGCCTCCCGATCGCCCACCGCGCGTTCGAACGCTTCACCGACGAGGGCCCGCTGGCGCTGCTGCCGCAAGGAGGCGCCGATGGCCACCAGTACGCGCTGGTCTGGTGCGCACGGCCGGAGACCGCGGCGCGGCTGCTGGCGCTGGACGACAACGCCTTTCTGGCGCAACTGTCGGAAGCCTTCGGCACCCGGCTGGGGCGCTTCACCGCCACCGGCGCGCGCGCCAGCTACCGGCTTGGCCTGAACGCGCAAGCGCGCGGCAGCGCGCGCACGGTCGCGATCGGAAATGCATCGCAGACCCTGCACCCGGTCGCCGGTCAGGGCCTCAATCTGGGCCTGCGCGACGGTGCCGTGCTGGCGCGGCTGCTGGCACGCGATCCGTCGCCGGCCGGGCTGGCAAGCTTCAACGCCGAACGCGCACGCGACCGCGCCACCATCGTCGGCCTGACCGACACGATGGCGCGCGTGTTCGCCCAGCCGGGGCCGGCGCAGGCGCTGCTGGGACTGTCGCTCGGTGTCATCGACACCGTCGGCCCGGCGCGCGGATTGCTGGCCGATCTCATGATGTTCGGACGGCGCTGATACACAGAATTACTGTCGAAAATCTTGGCGCTGTACCCGTTAGGCAGGGGATATTGAACAAAACTGAACAGCTGGGGTCCAAGGGGTATATAGCCCACGGGATCCGGCCATGCAACGGCGTTCATTTGCGAAATATCTCGAGCAG
>CAMLIL010000152.1 GCA_946480015.1 uncultured Oxalobacteraceae bacterium
CCTTCGAGACCCTGGCGGCTGGCGAGATCGAGGGCGACATCGAGAATCGCCGCCCGGGTAAGCTCGCCCTTACGCATGAATTTGCCTGAGGTATTGATGATGTGCCCGCTAGAAAAAAGAACGCCACTGAATAAATCTGAACGCTCGTACTATTATCCAGGACGTGGCAAATGTCAAACGGGAACTTAGAGGCGGGTGTCTAGTGATGCGGTGATGCAACCGAATGGGATGGCGCTGTACAGCGCTGCGGCAATGGTGTAGTTTTATTAACAGCCGGACTCCCCGCCGTCCCCTCGCACGAGGGGACGGCTACTCCCCGGCCTTGCTCAGCTGGCGCCGGTCGCGTTTGGTCGGACGGCCTTTGATGGTGCTGCCGGGCTCGCGGTACAGGCGCCTGGCTTGCTGATCGTTTTCCCGCATTTCGAGGCTTTTTTCGGTTTCCTGGTACAGCAGCCGCGCCACCGGCGCCGGACCGCGCACGTCGGAAATGGCCAGCACCACCACTTCCCAGCGGTCGGCGCCGTTATCGATGCTCAGCTTGTCGTCGACCTTGACCGCGCGCGCCGGCTTGATGCGCTCGCCGTCCAGCCGGACCCGGCCCGTGTCGACCGCGTCGGTCGCCAGCGAACGGGTCTTGAAAAAGCGCGCCGCCCACAGCCATTTGTCGATTCGAACGGATTCGTCCATTCTCCAGGATCCCTGTTCAGGCATAGCCGATGGCGAACACGCGCATGGCCAGTTTATAAAAAAAGTACGCCACCTCGTAGCCGGTGCGCCGCATCCAGCCGACGTGCTCGAACTCGTCCAGGCAAATCATGGTGCCGTCTTCGATTCCGCGCAAAATGTGCTGGCGCACCGATTGGGCGAACCGCTCGTCTTTGACCACCACATTGGCTTCCTGGTTCAAAAACAGCGACAGCCCGTCGCAATTGCTCGACCCGACCGTGGCCCAGTCGTCGTCGACCACCGCTATCTTCGCATGCAGCTGGGTTTTGCGGTACTCGTAGACCTTCACGCCATTGGCCAGCAGCTTCGGATAAAACGAGCGCGCCACCATGTCCTGCAGCCAGATTTCGCCCACGCCGATCAGCAGCGACACGTCCACGCCGCGCCGCGCCGCCAGCGACAGAGCGCGGCGGAACTTGTGGCCGGGGGCGAAATACGGGTTGGCCATCAGGACGCACTTCTTGGCGTGACCGATCGCCTGCAGGTAGGCGCGCTGGATCGTATGGCGGTTGCGCAGGCTGTCGCGCACCACGAACGCCGCCTGCACCGCCCCGCCGCCCTCGGTTTCGGGCTCCTTGCGCATTTCGCGAAACAGATTGAAGCGCTTGAGCAGGCCGAGCCGCCCCATCCTGGCCCACTGCACCTGGGCTTCGTCATGGATGGCGGCCACCAGCGGGCCCTGCACCTGCACGGCGAAGTCCCAGCGCGGCGCCGGCAGGCGCTTGGCGATGTCGTAGTCGCAGTACCAGTCGTCGTTGACGTTGATGCCACCCACGAACGCGACTTCGCGGTCGATCACGGCGACCTTGCGGTGGGTGCGCGCCACGCCGCGCCGGAACCAGGGATTGAAGGCGCGAAAGCGCACATTGGCTTCGGCGAACGATGCCGACAGGCGCTTGACCTGGCGCTGCCCGGTGCCCCACCAGTCGGCCACCACGCGCACGCGCACGCCGCGCGCGCCGGCGCGCTTGAGCGCCGCTTCGACCTGCTGGCCGACCGCGTCGTTCTCGAAGATATAGGTCTCGAACACGATGTCTTGCTCGGCCCGGTCGATCGCCGCCAGCAGCGCGGGGAACAGGGCCAGTCCGGTTTCCAGCAGGGTGATGTCGTTATCGGCCGTATAGTGAGGCGCGCGCATGGCCTACGCCAGCTTGAGATTGGCGACGATCGGTGCGTGGTCGGACAAGGTGGCCCACAGCGGCCCGGCTTTGACCTCGGCGCATTCGACCTTGAAGCCGCGCACGTAGATGCGGTCGAGCCGGAAGAACGGCAGCGCGGCCGGGAAGGTGCGCGCCGGGATCACGCGCTGTTCGCGGCCCGAAAAGGCGCGCGCCAGTTCGCCCAGCTTGGAGCGCGGCCCCAGTTCGTCGAACACTTCGACCACGCCGAGCTCCTTGCGCAGCCGGTCCGACAGCGTGTTGCGCCAGTCGTTGAAGTCGCCCGCGATGATCACCGGCTCGTTGTTCGCGGCCGATTCGTTGACGCAGTCGATCAGCGCCTGCGATTGGCGTACCCGGCCGCCCTCGAACAGGCCCAGATGCACCACATAGCAGTGCACCGGCCCGACCGGCGACTCGACGATGCAGTGCAAGATGCCGCGCTGCTCGTAGGCGTGGTCGGACACGTCGTGGTTGGCGGTATTGGCAATCGGGAAACTCGACAGCAGCGCATTGCCATGGTGGCCGTCGTCGTAGACCGCGTTCATTCCATACGCGCAGTGATGCGAGTCGCCGGCGAAATATTCGTGCTGCGCCGTGACCGGCCAGTGGCGCTTGCCAAGGGTTTCTTCACCGAACTGGGCGTGATAGCGGTCGTGCCGCCCCTGCACTTCCTGCAGGAACACGACATCGGCATTGAATTGATTGATGGCCTTTTTCAGCGCCAGCACGCGCGGCGTGCTGCGGATCGAGGACACGCCTTTGTGGATATTGTAGGTAGCGACACGGATCTTCATGGAACCATTCTAACCCCATCAGCGCACGCTTTTCAGCCGGGAACGCTATCGTGCGCGCCGGATACCACTTTGCAACCCGGCAAGCACCGTTCCGGCCGCCCAAACTAGAGCAGGTTTGTGGACAATGATACTTGCAACACGGCCCGGGCGGCGGCCAGCACTTGCTCGCTCAGCATTTCCATCTTGGGCGACTGGACCCGCCAGGCGTGCCAGTAAAGCGCGACGTCGGTCGGCTTGCCGGGCGCCAGATCGACCAGTTCGCCGCGTTCCATGGCGTCGCCGAAGTGCAGTTCCGGCACCATGCCGTAGCCGAGTCCGAGCTTGATTGCGTTCACGAAAGCCTCGCTGGACGGGATGTAGTGGCAGCGATAGCTGCCCGGCGGCAGGCCCAGTTCGCGCTGGAGAAAACTCGCTTGCAGCGCGTCCTTGCGGTCGAACACCATCACCGGCGCATGGCGCGCGGCGGCCCGCTCCAGGCCGCCGGGAAACCAGCGCTGGGCAAAAGCGGGTGAAGCCAGCAGGCGGTAGCGCATCGCGCCGAGCGCTGCCACGGTGCAGCCGCGCATGGTTTCGCTTTCGCTCGATACCCCCGCCAGCGCCCTGCCCTGCGCCAGCAGCGCGAAGGTGTGGTCCTGATCGTCGAGCGTGATGTCGAGCAGGATCTGCTGTGCGATCAGGAAGTTGGCCAGGCCCGGCAGCAGCCAGGTGGCCAAGGTGTCGTTGTTGACGGCCAGCGCCACGCTCAGGGGCTCGGCCTGCTGCTGGTCGAGACCGGCTTTGAATTCGGCGTCGAGCAGGCGGCTGCGGCGCAGATACTGCACCAGATATTGACCGGCCCTGGTGGCCCGGCAGGGCCTGGCACGCACGATCAGCGGCGTGCCCAGCTCGCCTTCCAGTGCCGTCACCCGTTGCGACACCGCCGACGGCGTCAGGTGCAGCAGGGCCGCAGCCTGCTCGAAGCTGCCGCTGTCGATCACCGCCATCACGGCGTCACCCTTGCGCTGGTCGATCATTAGGAAAATTCAGGTATGTTTAAAAAGTTTAACAACGCTACGTTTTCCTGACTATTCCACAGACAATGGGCTCCAGTCAATTCGGGGAGACCATGATGGGAAGCGCTTACTTGCAAGGCCTGGGTGTGTGCGCCGGCCTGATCGTGGCCATTGGCGCACAGAACGCCCATGTGCTGCGGATGGGAATCGCGCGCCACCATGTGGCGCTGACGGTGGCCACCTGCATCGCCATCGACGTGCTGCTGATTTGCCTCGGCGTGGCCGGCATGGGCGCGCTGATCGAGACTTCGCCGCGCCTGATGGCGGCGGTGCGTTGGACCGGTGCGGCTTTTCTGCTCTGGTACGGCGTGCGCAGCTGGCGCGCGGCCTTTTCCAGTCAGGCGATGGGTGCGATCGCCGCGCTGGCCAGGCCGGGCCTGCGCAAGGCCTGGCTGACCGTGGCGGCGCTGTCGCTGCTCAATCCCCACGTCTACCTGGACACGCTGGTGCTGATGGGCGGCATCGGTGCACGCCTGCCCCCCGATCAGCGCCCCGGCTTCATGGCTGGCGCCATCAGCGCGTCGGTGGCGTGGTTCTGCCTGATCGGCTTCGGGGCCGCCACGCTGGCGCCAGTACTGAACCGGCCCGTGGTCTGGCGCTGCATCGATCTGCTCACGGGAGCGATGATGTTCTGGCTGGCTGCCTCGCTGATGGTTAACTAGAACAAGCGCGCCACGCGAGCCGCACGCCATCGATGCGGCCGATGGCCGCGCCGGCGCCGCAATACAGGCCGCCGCCGGCACCCTGCCACACCAGCCTGCAGCGTCCGGGGTTGCCGATATTGCCGACGATGGACAGGCGGATGCCGTCGGGGTGGCGCAGATCGACCATGCCGCGCTGCGCATGCACGCCATCGGCCAGGCGGATGGTGACGCGCGCGCCAGGCCTGATGTGCCACAGCGCGACAGCATCGAGGGCGCCGGCGAGGTCCAGTCCGAAGTCGGCCGGCCACAGCTCGACGTGGGCTCCGTCCGGCACGGTCCATGCGCGCGCGACCGGCGCGGCCGCGCTGCGCGTACCGAGCGCCAGCGCCGCCATGCCAATGAGGAGTTCCCGGCGTTTCATGCGCGCTCGGGATGGAAGTGCTGCATGGCCAGTTCGGGCTTGTCGGTGCACAGCGCCAGATTGGGGTGCGCCGCAAGCCGGCGCAGCGAGGTCCACAAGGCCGATGGATCGCGGCCATGCAGCTCGGGCGAAACCACGCACACGCGCTTGCCGCGTGCGAGCAGATCTTCGATCACGGTGCGTCCATACCATTGGCCTTCGAAGCTGTCGAGCCAAACCCCGGCGCAGGCGTCCAGGCAGGCCGGCCGCGGTTCGATGTCGGACAGACGCGTGTACACGGGATTGCCGGCGGCCAGGTGGGCGCGCAGATCCGGTACCGCCATATCGAAGGCGAACCATTCGCCCTGATAGTCGCGCATGGCGCGCGCCAGCAGGGCCGCCAGGCCGGCGCTCCTGATGTTGAGGGCCAGCGGCAGGTGGCGCCGTCTGGCCAGGTGCAGGAAGGCATCGAGTCCCATTTCGCCGCCGAGCGGCAGCTCGTGCGCGATCACCAGCTGGCCGAGACTGTCGCGCACCTCGGTCGCGCTGCCGAAGCCGAGTGCGAAGGAGCGTGCGAATGCGGCCACGCTGTTGCGCTCCTCCGGATTTTTCCAGCAGCCGCAGTGCGAGATCACGTTCATGGCGCCACTCCGCAGGCGCGGTCGGCGCTGGCGGCGCGGCGCAGCATCGAGCTGACTCCCGCCTTGAACGGCGCTGCCGCCAGCAGTGGCATCCATGGCTCGGCCAGGCGCGCGGCCAGCCGCACGCGGCGCTTGATGGCGTGGCGGCGCGTGGCCGCGCCCAGCAGCGCCGGGTCGGCATCGCGCGCGGGATCGTGGCGCTGGCTTTCGCGGTACCAGTCGAGAAAACTCAGGCAGCCGAAGTGGTGCAGCGACGATTGTTCGCAGACGGGCAGCGCGATGCCGCAGCCGGGCACGTCGAGCAGCAGCAGTTCGTGCGCGATGAAGCGGTCGTGCGCGGCCAGCACGCCGGCGCTGGCATCGTTATGAAAGCGTGGCGTGGCGTAGCCCAGCCGCGCCGCGTAGTGGCCGGCGATGTGCTGCTCGATGGCGAAGCGGGCCCGGTAGCGCCGGTCGAAGTAGCCCGAGCCGGCGGCATGCGGGTGGCGGTCGTAGTGGGTGGCGCCGGCGGCGGTCATCAGCGGCGCGCTCCACAGCGCCCTCACCTTCTCGGTCGGCCCCAGGGCGAACCAGTCGGAGACGTGGAAGGGCATGTGCTCGAACATGCGTGGATCGAGGGTGGAGAAGCCGGCTACGGCGATGCGTTCGTTGCCGCCGCTGCTGCGGCCATGGGCTGCATACAGGTCGAGAAAGTGCGTGCTGGCGACGTCGCAGTCGAGGCGCAGCTTGAGCGTATAGCGCCGTTCGACGCAGCCGAGCACCGCCTGGGCGCCGGCCAGCTGGCGATTGACGTTGTTCGGCTGCGCGGGGCCGGTGCGCCGGCAGCACGGCAGCGCGCCCGGGTCCGCGCTCATGACGACGCTGTCGAAGCCGTAGCTGCCCGCGTGCGGACAGCCTTCCCACGTGCCCAGGTAGACCGGCGCATGCGGCAGCAGGAGGCGCAGGCGCGCGATCGTGCGCTGCAGATTGCGCCCGCCGAGCGTATCGGGCATGGGCAGCCGGCCCTGGAACACGATGGCGATATCGCGCGGATCGATCACGGCGCCCCCCTAACCAATATGAAACCGTTGCAAGTGGGATCGAATTTAGCACGCGGTGTTGCGCGTTTAAAGCCATGCGAAAAAATGGCCGGCGGCTCGATATCTGTTTGCGGGAAATCAAACCGCGCTTTGGCTCAGAAGGCGTTTCTCCATTCGCGGGTGCATTTGTTATCAGAATCGCGTGTCGAAACCATCAGGTTTGTAGGACAAGCTTCCCGGGGTTCGGTGTTTTCCGAATGGTACTCAGCATTCGGGCGATAAATTTATTTTCGGCTGTGGATGAAATGACGCGGAATCGGTCGCTTCGGTGCACGCTTGCGACGAGGCCGTCTCAGCCCGGCAACAGGGCTTTGCGCGGCAGGTGCAGGATGGCTTCGGCGTTGGACGGCGAAAAGCAGCGGTCGGCCGCTTCCTGCCAGGGCATCCAGGCGTAGCGGGTGTGCTCGCGCGGACTCAGGATGACGGGAATGTCGCGCGGGACGCAAACGCTGAAGATGTGTTCGGTGTTGCGGGTGACGCCGGGGGCGTAGCGGTGGCGCCAGACCGGGTAGATGTCGTAGACGTTGGACAGGTGCCAGTCGTTGAGCACGATGCGGCTGCCGTCGGCCACGATGCCGGTTTCCTCGAACAGCTCGCGGGCGGCGGTCGCTTGCAGCGCTTCGTCGGCGTAATCGAGCGAGCCGGTGACCGATTGCCAAAAGCCTTCCTTGTCAGCGCGCTCGATGAGCAGCACTTCGAGGTCGGCCGTGTGGATCACGACCAGGACGGATTCGGGGATTTTGTAGGTCACGGTTGCAGGTTGCGCGCTACGGACTTGAACCACCGCCGCCCCCGCTTTCGCGAGGGCGGCAGCGTTCCTTTGCGTGTATCGCTCAGGCGACGACTTTCGGCTCGGCGTTACGCAAACGGATGTGCAGTTCGCGCAGCTGCTTCTCGTCCACTTCCGATGGCGCGTTGGTCAGCAGGCACTGGGCGCGCTGGGTTTTCGGGAAGGCGATCACGTCGCGGATCGAGTCCGAACCGGTCATCATGGTGACGATGCGGTCCAGGCCGAAGGCCAGGCCACCGTGCGGCGGCGCGCCGTATTGCAGCGCGTCGAGCAGGAAGCCGAACTTGAGCTGGGCTTCTTCGGCATCGATCTTGAGCGCGCGGAATACCTTGCTCTGCACTTCTTCGCGGTGGATACGGATCGAACCGCCGCCCAGTTCCCAGCCGTTGAGCACCATGTCGTAGGCCTTGGCGATGCAGGCGCCAGGATTGGTTTCGAGCATGTCTTCGTGGCCGTCTTTCGGTGCCGTGAACGGGTGGTGGGTCGCGGTCCAGCGGTTCGATTCCTCGTCGTAGTCGAACATCGGGAAATCGACCACCCACAGCGGCTTCCACACGTCGTCGAACAGGTCGGCTTTCTTGCCGAAGTCCGAGTGGCCGATCTTGACGCGCAGCGCGCCGATGGCGTCGTTGACGACCTTGGCTTTGTCGGCGCCGAAGAAAATCAGGTCGCCGTCTTGCGCACCGGTTTGGTCGATGATCTTGGCCAGCGCTTCGTCATGCAGGTTCTTGACGATCGGCGACTGCAGGCCATCGCGGCCCTTGGCTTTTTCGTTGACCTTGATGTAAGCGAGGCCCTTGGCGCCGTAGATCGCCACGAACTGGGTGTAGGCGTCGATTTCCGAACGCGGCATGTTGCCGCCCTGCGGCACGCGCAGGCCCACCACACGGCCGTTGGGCATGTTGGCCGCGCCCGAGAAGACCTTGAATTCGACGTCTTTCATCACCTCGGTCAGGTCGGTGAACTGCAGCTTGACGCGCATGTCCGGCTTGTCCGAACCGTACAGGCCCATGGCGGTGGCGAAGTCCATCACCGGGAA
>CAMLIL010000153.1 GCA_946480015.1 uncultured Oxalobacteraceae bacterium
CAGCATGTCACGCCCGCCTTTGCCGTCCAGAACATCGTTGCCGTTGGTGGCGCGTAGTTCGTTGTCCTGCTCGTCGCCGGTGAACCGCTCCCGGCCGATCACTGCGCCGTCCCATATGCTGCCATCGGCGAAGGCGAACGATACCGACGGCGTCGCGATGCCGCCGAACCACGTCGGCAGATAATTTTCGACCTGCAGCACCGCATCGGTGCCGGCGATCCGGGCCACCAGCGTGCCCTCGTAGGCCGCTTCCAGGCGCAGGTCGGACGGCGCGATGCCGGCCTCGAGCGCAATCGTCACCGTGCCGCCGCCCACATTGACCAGGGTATCGGTGCCGGAAGCGCGCCCGAACAACACCATGTCCTTGCCGGTGCCGGGATCGATCCTGTCGTTGCCGGCGCCGGCGTCGAAGGTATCGTCGCCACTGTCGCCGAACAGCGCGTCGTTGCCGTCGCCGCCGACCAGCACGTCGGCACCGCCAGAGCCGCCCAGCACATCGTCGCCGCTGCCGCCGAGCAGCACGTCGCCGTCCCATCCGCCTATGAGCTGGTCGGGGGAGTCGGTGCCGGTCAAGGTCAGCGGGAGGGGCGCGTTGGCATGCTCGACGATGGCGGCCCGGCCCCAGACGGTGCCGTCGGCAAAGCGCAGCATCGTCACCGTGCCTGGCCCGACGTCGACCACGGTCAGCGTGTCGTCGCTGCCGACAATGCCGATTTCCAGGCCGTGGGAAGCGTCATGATCGACCTGGCGTACCTGCACTGCGGCAGGGGTGATACCCACACCCAGGGCGACAATATTGGCGCCCCCGCTGTACATCGGTTGCGCCATGACGGTATCGTGTCCGGCGCCGCGGCCGAAGAGAATGGTATTGATGCCGCCGCCTGCGTCCAGCAAGTCGTTGCCGCTGCCGCCGTCGAGGACATCGTTGCCGTCCGCGCCATACAGGCTGTCGTCGCCGCTGCCGCCCTGCATCACGGCGCTGCCAAACTCGGCCCGGAGCACATCGTTGCCGCTACCGCCGCGCAGCAGCAACGCGTCTCCGAAACCGGACAGCAGATCGTTGCCGCCTGCGCCATCGGCCGGTCCGTTTGTCCAGATGGCGTTGTCGCCGTCGTCGTAGCGCGCCATGAAAGGCTGGTCGAGCTGGGCGCGCTCGAGTACCGCGATGTCGTTCCAGCGTGTGCCGTCGGCAAAGCGGATCTCCTCGACCTGCAGGGGAGCGAGCACCAGATTTTCGGCGCCGCCGCCACTGCTGCTCACGTAAGCGATGATCGTTTCGAAGTAGCCGCGCACCAGTAATTGATCGGTGCTGTCCTTGATCGACAGGAGCAGATCCAGCCCTACCTTCTGCACCAGGATATCGCTGGCCGCCAGGCCTTCTTCCATCACGATGACACTGTGCTTGGTGAGGTTCCAATCCCCCGAAAAAATGACGTCGCTGCCTGCTCCTCGACCGAACCGGTAGGTATCGTTGCCCCTGCCGCCGGACAGCAGGTCGTTGCCGGCGCCGCCGTCGAGCGTGTCATCGCCGTCGCCGCCGAACAGCTCGTCATTGCCGCCGTAACCGGCGAGGTAGTCGGCCTCGAAGCTGCCGTAAAGGGAATTGTTGGCGTCGTCGCCGGCAATCAGGTTGATAGTCACGGTATTCTTTCCACTAGATAACGATAAGAAACATTGTTATAGGGAAAGTTTAAGACGGAGTCAATCTTATTTTAGTGAAATGTTGCCTTGTGGTATCAACTCGTCAGCCGAGCACCGTCACCACGATCGTTCGGCGCTGGGCCGCCGTGCGGTGCTCCCATAAATAGATACCCTGCCAGGTGCCCAGCAGCAGGCGTGCTGCGCCCACCGGCACGCTCACGGACGTGTCGGTGAGCACGCTGCGGGCGTGCGCGGCCATGTCGTCCGGGCCTTCGGTGTCGTGGCGGTAGGCCGGATCGCCGTCCGGCGCGAGGCGCTGCAGGATGGTCTCCAGATCGCGGCGCACGTCGGGATCGGCGTTTTCCGTGATCGTCAGCGAGCAGCTGGTGTGCTGGACGAAGACGTGGGCCACGCCGCACTGCACGCCTGAGGAGGCGACGACCTTGGCCACAGCATCGCTGATGTCGCGCGTGCCGCGTCCGGGAGTAGCGACGGTGAATGTCGACTGATAAGCCATGCAGGGTCAGGCCCAACCGGTCGAACGCTGCACCGCGCGGCGCCATTGCGCCATGCTGGCTTCACGCGCGTCCGCGCCCATGCGCGGCTCGAAGCGGCGCTCGGCACGCCACTGCGCGGCGATCTCTTCCTGCGAGGACCAGAAGCCGCTGGCCAGACCGGCCAGGTAGGCCGCTCCCAGTGCCGTGGTCTCGGTGACCACCGGACGCACCACCGGCACGCCCAGCAGGTCGGCCTGGAACTGCATGAGCATGTCGTTGCGCGCGGCGCCGCCGTCGGCGCGCACTTCCGTCACGGGACAGGCGGCATCCTTCTGCATGCATTCCAATAGTTCGGCGCTCTGGAAGGCGATCGCTTCCAGCGCCGCGCGCGCGATGTGCGCCTTGCCGGTCCCGCGCGTCATGCCTACCAGGGTGCCGCGCGCGTACGGGTCCCAGTGCGGCGCGCCCAGGCCGGCGAAGGCCGGCACCATGTACACGCCGCCGTTGTCCGGCACGCTCAGGGCCAGCGCTTCGACCTCGCTGGACTGGCTGATAATGCCCAGGCCGTCGCGTAGCCACTGCACCGTGGCGCCGCCCATGAACACGCTGCCTTCGAGCAGATAGTCGGTGCGCGCGCCGATGCGCCAGCCCACCGTCGAGAGCAGGCGGTTGCCGGACACTGGCGCCGTCTCGCCCGCATGCATCAGCATGAAGCAGCCGGTCCCGTAGGTGTTCTTGACCATGCCCTTGTGGTGGCAGGCCTGGCCGAAGGTGGCGGCTTGCTGGTCGCCGGCGATGCCGGCAATCGGAATCGGCGCGCCGAAATGCTCGGCCCTCGTGTGAGCCACTTCGCCGGCGCTGGAGACCACTTCGGGCAGCAGCGCGGCCGGAATGCCGAACAGCGCCAGCAGGTCCGCGTCCCACTGCAGGGTGCGCAGGTTGAACAGCATGGTGCGCGAGGCGTTGCCGACATCGGTGACATGGCGTCCGCTCAACTGGTAGACCAGCCAGCTGTCGACCGTGCCGAAGGCCAGCTCGCCGCGTTCGGCCCTGGCGCGCGCGCCGGGCACGTGCTCGAGCAGCCAGGCCAGCTTGGTGGCGGAAAAGTAGGCGTCCAGTTCGAGCCCGGTGCGCTCCAGGATCATGGGCGCCCAGCCCTCTGCGCGCAAGCGTTCGCACGCGTCCGCGGTACGCCGGTCCTGCCACACGATGGCCGGGGCGATGGGACGCCCGCTGGCGCGCTCCCAGACCACGGTGGTCTCGCGCTGGTTGGTCACGCCGATGGCGCGCACCTGGGCCGCACTCACGCCGTGCTCGCGCAGCACCTGGCGGGCCACCGCGAGCTGGCTGTGCCAGATGTCCATGGGATCGTGCTCGACCCAGCCGGGCTGGGGAAAATGCTGGGGATATTCCTGCTGGGCGCTGGCGCACAGTTGACCTTGGCGGTCGAACAGGATGGCGCGCGAACTGGTGGTGCCCTGGTCGAGGGCGAGGATGTAACGCATCGTCGTCGAGCTCCCCGGACCGTGAATCATGTGTAAAGCAGGCCGATAGGCCGGATTCTGTGTAACGCCCTTGCGGACGCTATGACAGCCATTCCTCTAGGCGCCGAATTACTCCGGCGCTCAAGCTTCCTACCCGCACGCTCCGCGAGCAACATCAACGCGTGCCTATTTGGAATTGCTCCAGGTGGAGGTTACCGCGTTTCACCGTAACTTAATACGCTCGTCTCTGTGGCCCTATTCCTCGCCTTATACCTTGCGGCTTTCGGCGGACGGCCGTTAACCGTCACCCTGCTCTATGGAGTCCGGACCTTCCTCCCGCCGGCGCATTACACGCCAGCCAGCGGCTGCCTGGCCTGCTTCACGGCGCCATTGTACCGCACCGCAAAAAGCGCACCGGCAAATCTGAAATTTGATGTCGTTTTTTCAAAAGCTGGGCGAAAACCGAACGCATAGAATGGCGCATATTCAACCGAGAAGCGTGACGATATGACCCATCCATCCCGCAGCGGCGGCCAGATCCTGGTCGATGCATTGGCCATTCACGGCGTCGATACCGCCTTCGGCGTGCCTGGCGAGAGTTACCTGGACGTGCTGGACGCCCTGCACGATTCGCGCATCCGCTTCATCGTCAACCGCCAGGAAGGCGGCGCCGCCTTCATGGCCGAAGCCTACGGCAAATTCACCGGCCGGCCGGGAATCTGCTTCGTCACCCGTGGCCCGGGCGCGACCAACGCCTCGATCGGCGTGCACACGGCGTTCCAGGACTCGACTCCGATGATCCTGTTCATCGGCCAGGTCGGCGCCGACTTCATGGACCGCGAAGCCTTCCAGGAGATCGACTACCGCCGCATGTACGGCCAGATGGCCAAGTGGGTGGCGCAGATCGAACGCGCCGAGCGCATCCCCGAATACCTCGCGCGCGCCTTCCAGGTGGCCACCAGCGGGCGTCCGGGGCCGGTGGTGCTGGCCCTGCCCGAAGACATGCTCACCACCCAGGCCAGCGTGGCCGACACGCGCCGCTACCAGCCGGTGCAGGCGGCGCCCGCGCCAGCCCAGATCGCGGCCCTGCGCGCCATGCTGGCCGAAGCGCGCCGCCCCGTGGTGCTGCTGGGCGGCGGCAGCTGGACCGACCAGGCCTGTGCAGACCTGCGCCGCTTCGTGGAAGCCAACGCGCTGCCGGTGGGCTGCACCTTCCGCTTCCAGGACCTGCTCGACAACGCGCACCCGCATTACATCGGCGATGTGGGCATCGGCATCAACCCGAAGCTGGCGGCGCGCATCGCCGAGGCCGACCTGGTCATCGCCATCGGTCCGCGCCTGGGCGAGATGACCACCGGCGGCTATACCCTGCTGCAAGCGCCGGTGCCGAAGCAGCGCCTGGTCCACATCCACGCCGATGCCGAGGAACTGGGCAGCGTGTACCAGGCCGAACTGATGATCAACAGCGGCCCGGCCGATGCCTGCGCGCAGCTGGCGGCGATGGCACCGGTCGATTGCACCGTGTGGCGCGAGACGGTGGCGCAGGCGCGCGCCGAGCTGGCCGCGTGGCAGGAGTGTCCGCCGATATTCCGCGACGGGACTGCCCCGCTCAATCTGTGGCAGGTGGTGCAGGAGCTGATGGCGCAGGCGCCGCGCGACACCATCATCACCAATGGCGCGGGCAACTACGCCACCTGGGCGCATCGTTTTTTCCGCTACGGCCAGAAGCGTACCCAGCTCGCGCCCACCAGCGGCGCGATGGGCTACAGCGTGCCGGCCGGGGTCGCGGCCAAGATCATCGATCCGTCGCGTACGGTGGTGACCTTTGCGGGCGACGGCGAATTTTTGATGAACGGCCAGGAGCTGGCTACCGCCGTGCAGTACCGGGCCGGCGTGATCATTTTGGTGTTCAACAATGGCATGTTCGGCACCATCCGCATGCACCAGGAGCGCGGCTATCCGGGCCGGGTGTCGGGGACCGATCTGCACAATCCGGATTTCGCGGCGCTGGCCAGGGCGTTTGGCGCCAGCGGCGAAGTGGTCGACAGCACCGAAGCGTTCGGCCCGGCGCTGGCACGCGCGCTGGCGCACACGCGCACGCAGTCGCTGCCGGCGCTGATCGAACTGCGTTATGACGGGAATCTGATCACGCCTGGTGCCACACTGGAGACGATCAGGAAGACGGCGCAGGCGCACGCGAAGGCTTAGAATTCCTGATCGTAGGTTTTACACTCGATATACCTAAATGAAATTCTCAGCATCGCTTGCCGCCCAATTCATTTTTATGGTCTTGGTGCTTGGAACGGTACTGCTTGCCTGGGACGACCGCAAACCTACCGCGGCTATGGCACAGTAGCGCTGTCGGGGAAGTTGTGCCAGGCGAACTTAGGGCGCAGAGGATTGCGGCTCGACGCCGGCCGGCATCGGCAGCGGCTTGTCGTACGCGCTGCGCGTGTCGCTCACAGGCGCCGTGAAAAACAGCGCAATCAGGGCCACGAAGGCCACCACGATCAGGCTACGCACCCAGCCCGCGCCGCGGATGCGCATTTTCTCGGACGTCACCAGCAGGTTGAAGTAATCGGGGGTCTTCACGGTCGGCTCCGGAATTTAAACGCTCGCCTCTAATTTATACCTGCTTGCACACTCTGCCCAGCAATGATTTAACAAAAATTAACACCCTGCAACGAAAATGGCGTCATTTTGCTGATCGTTTGAGCCAGCGCACGAGGGCGCCGAGAAGTGGGATCTTTTCTAGAGTGCCTCAGCCGCGTCCCAATGGTCGCGGAGCTGCTTGAACGGCCTGTCACGCCGAAGCGCAGGGCGCTGGCACCGCGTATCGTGGAAGCGCACCAGGCGCCTGTTTATACGGAAATGCTCTACGATTGGATTCAAGGCATTAAAAAATGCCGGCCGGCGGCTTTGCCACCACTCCAGCAACTTGTCCTGAACAAACAGAAGGTCCCATGCCCCCCGTGTCTCAGCAAGGCGGTTTCAGCATCAGCGATGTCGAGCGCGATACCGGCGTGCCCAAGGAAACCCTGCGCGTGTGGGAGCGCCGTTACGCCTTTCCCCGCCCCGGACGCGACGACAATGGCGAGCGGATCTACCCCGCCGACCAGGTGCAGCGGCTGCGCCTGATCAAGCGCCTGCTCGACACCGGCTACCGGCCGGGAAAGATCATGCATCACAGCACCGAGGAACTGGCCGAGCTGGTCGGCAAGGTCAAGGCGGTGCCGGCGCCCGACCGGAACGATCCGGAATTGCTCGCATGTATCGACCTGCTCAAGCAGCACCATCTGGGCCAGCTGCGCCAGCACCTGGCCCAGGCCCAGCTGCGGCTGGGACTCAAGCGCTTCGTGGTCGAGCTGGTGGCGCCACTGACCACTCTGGTCGGCGATGCCTGGGCGGCGGGCGAGCTGGCCGTGTTCGAGGAACATTTGTATGCCGAGCTGCTGCAAAGCGTCATGCGCACGGCGATCTTCTCGGCTTCCCAGCAATACGGCCACGCCGAGGCGCGTCCGCGCATCGTGCTCACCACCGTGCCGCAGGAACGCCACGGCCTGGGACTGCTGATGGCCGAGGCGCTGTTCGCGCTGGAAGGGGCCCACTGCGTGTCGCTGGGCGTGCAGACGCCGCTGTCGGAAATCGTCGACGCGGCGCGGCGCCAGAGCGCCGATATCGTGGCCCTGTCGTTTTCCAGTTCCACCTCGCTGCGTGCGGTGGTCGACAACATCACCGAATTGCAGCTCCGCCTGGCCGGCGGCATCGACGTCTGGGCCGGCGGACAGGGCGCCAGCACCGCGCGCCGCCACCTGGGCAATGCCAGCGTGCTCGATTTGAACGACATCCAGGACAGCATCGGGCGCTGGCGCGACGCCCGCCGTCCCGCCCACGCCTGAGCACAGCGCGGACAGCCGGGCACCCCCTGCTCTGTTAAAATATCGCGGATCGGCTTCACCCTTATCGTGCCTGGCACCGCCACGGCATCTGCATGCAGCGCCCTCCACCACACCCATAATGTTTAGTTTTTTCAAGAAAAAACCGCCCGCCCCTGAAATTCCTCCCGCGCCGCCGCCCCCACCTGCGCCGCCTGCGCCGGTAGTACCGCCGCCTCCACCACCGGCCGCTGTCCAGCCCCAAGCGCCCGCACCGGCCGCGCCGCCAGTTGCTGACGTATCTGTCGCACCTGCGGCCGCGCCCGCACCGCTGCGACGCTATGGCACCACCTCGACCTTCGTGCCGCCGCCGAGCGTGCCGACGCCGGCCCCGGCCGTTACGCCTGCGCCGGCCGCAACTGCTCCCCTTGTACCGGCCCCGGTCGCGCCGCCCCCGCTTGTGTCCAAACCGATGGTGCCTGCTCCAGCGGCGCCCGCACCTGTCCGCGCGCCGGTGGCCGCAGCGGCCATTCCCACCGTCGCGCCCGCGCCGCTGCTGCCGGAAACGGCCGAGCGTCCGGTCAGCGAAGGCGAGCAAAAGAAATCCTGGATGGCGCGCCTGAAGGCGGGCTTGTCGAAGACCTCGTCCAACCTCAGCCTGCTGTTCGTCGGCGCGCGCATCGACGAAGACTTATATGAAGAGCTGGAATCGGCCCTGCTGATGGCCGACGCCGGCATGGATG
>CAMLIL010000154.1 GCA_946480015.1 uncultured Oxalobacteraceae bacterium
GCGTTTTCCATGCCGTTGCCGGCGTGGCAGTGGAACAGGATCTTCTGGCCCGGATTGAGATAGGCGCGGATGGCTTTGACCATGGCGCCGATCTGGAACGGGAAGTAGGTGCCGCGCCCATCTTCGAACGACACCGCGTCCACGCCTTCATGGGCCAGCACCGCCAGGATCCGGCAGCACCAGTCGCGGTCGGCGAAGAAGGCGTCGACCAGGTCGACGACGTTGAAGTAGATGCGCGGCGCGCCGCCATGGTCGCCCACCACATTGGCGCGCAGCCAGGCGATCGACGCTGCGATGCGCTGCACCACCAGCGCGTGGTCGGCCGAATCGGGCGTCATCAGGTAGATCTCGTGCATGGTGTTGGGGATGCCGTAGCCCGCCAGCTTTTGCATCGAGATGTCCGGCACGAAGCTGCCGTCCTCGATCGTGCCCACCGCCGTCAGTGCGAAGCAGCCGGTCTTGTCGTAGCCGATGCTGTTGAGGTACTCGACGAACTGGTCTTCCACCTGCGGCACGCCGGGGTCCTGGTAGTCCAGCGTGGCGATCACCTTGTCTTTGATCCCGAAACTGTCGACCATGGGCAGCAGGTCGATCTTGTTCTGCAGGATGTGGCCGTAGTAGGAAGAGAAGCAGGGTTCGCGCAGCGATACGTCCAGCAGGACCGGGTCGATCCGGCTGAGCAGATTGAGCTTGGCCTGGGCGGCGGCGAATTCGGCTTCGGCCTGGGCACGGGCGTCGGAAACGGTGGGGGTCATGCGAGCCTTTCTTGGTGGTGGGGAGGTCAGATTCGGGCCAGTGCCTGTTCCAGGCGTGGCGCCGCATGGGTGAAGCCGTATTGCTGGCCTTGCGCGCGCAGCTGGCGCAGGCGCTTGCGCGCCGCGGCGTCCGCGCGCTCCGGATAGGCGGCCATGGCGCGGATCAGCTCCGCGTGATGGCTGGTCCAGGCGCACGGATCGTCGCCCGCGCAGGCTTGCATCTGGCCGGCGTAGAAATCGGCCGCGACCGCGTCGCCTTCGAGCAGGGACACCTCGGCCGCGCTGAGGAAGAAGCGGAAGGCGTTGTGGGCCAGGCAGTCGCGCGTGAGGTAGGCGGCGCCCTGCAGCAAGGCGCGTTTGCGCACGGCCGCGTCGCCGCTCATCACGGCCACCGTGCCGAGCACCCACGGGCCGATGAAGCGTTCCAGCTGGAGCGACCTGACGCGTTCGGCCACCGCCATGATCTGCTGCTCGGCCAGGGCATGGCTGCCGCGCTGCCAGGTAATGCGCGCCTGGCTCTCGAGCAGAAAGGTTTCGAAGCGGGCCGCGCCGATGCTGCGCGCCAGTTCCAGCGCGTGCGTGACTTCGGCGTCGGCGCGTTCGAGCGCGCCGGTGGCCACCAGCACCCAGCCGGCGGTCATGCGGGCGAAGACTTCGGCGCGGCGATTGCCGACCCGGTGCGCCAGCTGCGCCGAATGCAGCGCGTCCTCCAGCGCGAGGCCGGGCTGGCCGAGATACAGGCGGGTCGAGCCGAGGGCCGAGCGGTTGGACGCTTCGATGCCGACCAGCCCGTGCTGTCCGCACATCCGGATGCATTGGCTGAACAGCGCGTGGGCCTGGTTCATATGGCCTTGCGCGTAGTAGGAGTCGCCCACGCCGCTGAGCGCGCGCGCTTCGGTGTCGCTGGCGCCGCTGGCACGCGCGTAACGCACCGCTTCTTCATGGTGGCGCCGGCATTCGGCGTAGTTCCCGCGCGGGAAAAATATATTCCCCTTCAAATAGAGCAGCCGCGCCAGCGAGGCTTCGGCGTCGGTCGAGCGCGCCAGCGGCAGCGTGTCCTCGAGCAGGCGCTCTTCCTCGTCCAGTTCCTCCAGGATGTTGAGCGTGGTCGCCAGGCCGATCACCGCGTCGATCTTTTCCTGTGGCCGTCCGGCCAGCATCAGGGCTTGCTCGTAAGCCTCGCGGGCCTGCGTCATCTGGCCCATGCCGGCGATGGCGTGGGCCTTGAGCAGGGCCAGCGTAAAGCTGCTGAAGCGGGTCGAGTCGTTGGCGCTGCATTGGCCGGTCAGTTCGAGCGCGCCCTCGTAGTCGTGCGCCGCGAGCTTGTCGCGAATTGCGCGCAGCATCATGTCGAATGCGGCCGGGTCGGCGGCGCGGTATAGATGCTGGGCCGCGATGGCGGGGTCGCGCTCGCGGTACAGGCTTGCCACCGCGCGGTGCAGGCGCCGTTGTTCGCCCGGCTCGATCGACTCGTAGATGCAGTGCATCACCAGGTCGTGCACGAAGACGGCGGCATCGGCGCCGACCCGGCGCACCAGCGCCGAACGGCCGGCCGCGTCGAGCTCGAAAGCCGGCGCGCCCAGCGCTTCGGCCAGTACGCTCAGCTCGAAACGGTTGCCGATCACCGCGGCCGTGCGCAGCGCCCGCTGCTGCAGGGGCGGCAGGGCGTCGACGCGGGCCTGGATCAGGTGCTTGAGGCTGTCGGGCACCTGCTGGGGCGGGCTGGCCAGCAGCTGGGTCAGAAACAGCGGGTTGCCCTGGGCGCGCTCGACGCAGCGCTGGCGATGGGCCGCATCGAGGTCGGCATACTGGTCGGCCAGCGCCTGCGCGTCGCGCTGGCCGAGCGGCGCCAGGTCGAACACCGTCACCGGCAGTTCGTACAGGTGCGCGCGCAGCGACGCTTCCAGCGGGTCGTCTTCGACGCGCGAGGTCAGTACCCACACCACCGGCGCGTCGCGGGTGGCGGCCATCAGCGCGCCGAGCGCGTCGAACAGCCAGGATTCGCCCCAGTGCACGTCTTCGACCGCCAGCAGCAGCGGTTCGCGCGCGGCGCGGCGCAGCACCAGCGCTTCCAATGCAGCGGCCAGTCCCGCCTCGCGCACCGCGTGGCTCATGGCGGCGTACAGCGAGAGCTGTTCGGAGTGCATGCGCGCGCCGGTCAGCGCGCGGTGGAAAATCTGCGCTTCCGGGTCCAGCGCAAGCGCCTGCGCGGCGCTGTCGATGCACTGTTCGAGCATGCCCTCGGCCGCGCCGCTGGCGTCGAACAGGCTGCGCGCCAGGTCGCTCAGGGGCGCGCGCCAGCTGTCGGCGCCGGCATCGTGCACATGGCTGCGGTGGCAGCTGAATCCCAGGCCGCACGCCAGTTCGGCAAACGCGCCGGCCAGGCGGGTTTTGCCGACGCCGGCGTTGGCGCGCAGATAGATCACGCGGCTGGCGTGGGTTTCATGGGTGGTTTCGGCCAAGACGCGGAACTGGCGCAGCTCGGCCAGGCGGCCGCTGAGCGGCAGCTGCGCCGCGCCCGCGCGCTCGCCGGCAAGGATGGTCCATTCGGGGCCGGCGGAGTCGAAGCTGTAGTGCGCATCGAGCTGCCCGGTCAGGCCGCGCGCCACATGGATTGGCAGCGCCAGCGGATCGGCGCCGCCATCGGGGGCCGGCAGCGCCGCGGCGTCGTCGGCCACGCCATTGGTGAAGCGCGCCAGGCGCAGCGCCAGCGCGCGCCCGCCATGCACCAGCAGCGTGTTGCGCAGGGCGATGGCGCAGCGCAGACAGCGCTCCGCGTCGCTGCGAAATGCCTGCGGCAGGCCGAACAGGGCCACCGGCTGCGCGCTGTCGGCATGCCGCAGGATGCCGCCGAAGCGGGCGCAGCTCGCCTGCATTTCGCGCCGCGCCGCCTCGCTCGGCGCCGCGCCCAGCAGGATGTGCAGTTCGATGACGTAGCGCACGCTGTCGCTGTGCGCCGCCGGCGCGGCGGGCGCTGGAACGGCTTCGGCGGGGGCGCTGTCGAGCAGTGCGTCGAGCTCGGTGTCGAAGATGGCGGCCAGGTGGCGCGCGGTGCGGTACAGCACCGCCTTGCCGGTTTCGGCGCGCTTGATCGAGGCGATCGAGACCGGCAGCTGGCGCGTCATGCACAGCTCGGCCAGCGCTTCCTGGCTCAGGCCGCGCGTCTTGCGCAGGCTCTTGAGCAGGGCTGCATCGAGCGCGATGCGGCCGTCGCTGGCGGGGGAAAGGTCAGGGGAGGGTGAATCGAAGTTCATTTCCGGCAACTATAGCACCGCCCGGGTGCTTGTGCCGGCCGGGCGCGGCGGCTTGCCTGGCGGCGCCTCTATTCATACAGGCGGGCGTCGATCGGATGCGCCATGGCCGGACCGACGATGCTCGGCATCGGCGTGAGCGGGCGGCTGACCGAGTAACTGCTGTCGGGCGCGTGATCGTAGGTGGTCAGGGTGACCGACAGGTCGTGGCTGTTGGAACCGCTGTAGGTGCCGCCGATGCTGCCGGCCACGCGCGCGCCCGACCTGAGGGTAAATACCCCGCTGAGCGTATACGGCACCACGACCGACGAGCGCACCGCCGTCACCAGGCACATCATCGACGAGTGCGGCGGCACTTCGGCCGGGGCGTTGAAGCCCCAGGTCTTGGAGGTGGTGGCCGCGCCGTTGCGCATATACACATGCCCGGTTTCGCTCGACAGCACCACGCGCGCGCCGCTGGCCACCGGCACCGGCCCCTTGCAGCCGGCCGGCGCCGGCGTTTCCAGGCCGAGCTGGTCGGTCCAGGCGGCGGTGTCGGCCACGGTGACCGATCCGCTGATCAGGCTGGTCTGGGTATGGGCGTTGCTGTTGTTGACGGTTTCACGGTACAGGTCGGACGGACGGGCGTGGATGATCCTGGCGCTGGCCAGCGCGTAGTCGATCGCATGCACCTCGTCGATGCGCGCCACCGGATCGTTCACACCGGAACTCCATACCGTGCCCTGATAGCCGGTCGGTCCGCACCCCTTGCAGATGGCAAAGGTGCCGTCGTCCTGCAGATGGCCGTAGAACTCCCCGCCTTCGGCAGTGAGCTGGGTGCCCCAGACCCAGCCCTCGTTGTGGGACAGGTCGGTGCCGCGGTAAATGCAAAAGTTGCCGTCGGTCTGGACCAGAGCGAAAAAACGGTTGCCGGGGGCGCCGCGCGCGGTTTCCCACAGCAAGCCCTGGTGACGCTCCAGTCCGGCGCCGCGGTACACGCGCAGCTTGCCGTCGGCTTCGATGACGGCGAAGAACATGCCGTTGGCCGAGACGATGTAATCGCCCACCGACAGACAGCGGTTCATCGGCAGCACCGCATGGTAGAGCGCGCCGCCGGCGCCGGGCATGAAGACGGCCGCACGAATCATCTGGAATTCATGGGCGAGGGCTTGGGTCAAACGGGTCACGATGGACATCCTTGGCATGGGCTTGCTGCTAACGGAAGCATTGTCGGTCCGGCGCGCGGGCGGCGACAGGCCAGAGCGGTATCAGCTAGGGCTCAGTTCGGTATCAGTGCGGCGCCGGCAGCGCTTTTGTTGCCAAATATTTACGCGAACTCTCTGCGCGGGGCCCTGTCAAAAGGGCACAGAGGCACGCTGCGCCGCTGTGGCGCAGCGTGCTGTCGACCTACCTCACTGGAGATATGACATGCAAAAGAACAAACTTACGCTGGCCCTGCTGGGCGCTTCGGCTTCGTTCGCCCTGCTGACCGCACTGAGCGCGCAGGCGCAAAGCGGCATGCCGACCCAGCAGGACGCCACCGCGCCCGGCACCGCCGGCAAGAGCACCACCACCCAGAACGCCGATCGGCAGGCGTCCGGCCAGAGCAGCACCCAGGGCAATACCGCCAGCGGCAGCGGCAAGGCCATGAACCGGGCCGATCAAAAGCTCCTGCGCAACCTGGCGCTGGCCAACATGGCCGAAATCGAGGCCGCGCGGATGGCCCAGACCAGGGGGCAGAGCGAGCCGGTCAAAACCTATGCCCAGCGCATGATCGACGACCACACCAAGGCGCTGAATGACATTCAGCAACTTGCGCAGAGCAAAGGCGTCAGCTTGCCGACGGAACTGGACCGCATGCACAAGGCCAAGGCCGACCGGCTGGGGCGCTTGTCCGGCGAACAGTTCGACCGGGTGTATATGTCGCAAGCGGGCGTGGCCGACCATAAAAAGACCCACAGCCTGCTCAACGCGGCGAACCGGGCCGCCGACCCGGACATCAAGGCATTGGCGGCACGCATGCAGCCGGCCGTCGACGAGCACCTGAAAATGGCGCAAGACCTGCACGGCCGCAGCGGTGGACTGACTGCGACCGGGTCGAGCAGCAGCGGCAGTACGGCGGTCGGCCCGAGCGGCAGCCCGGGCACCGGCAGCGTGACCGGGGTGAGCGGCACCGGCACACGTCCGGCGGAAAGCGGCACCGGCGGCACGAGCACCGAGCGCAAATAAGTGCGGCCAGCGGCGCGGCCGCCAAACAGGCGGGCGCGGCGGTGAATGGTGGCGGGCAGGCTACAATGCCTGTCCATGCTCGCCATTCTCGTCGTCACCTTCCCCTTCTTCGCGCTGGTGCTGTGCGGCTACCTCGCGGTACGGCGCCATCTATTGCCCCAGCTGGCCATTCCGGGCCTGAACAGTTTCGTCCTGTACTTTGCGCTGCCGTGCATGCTGTACCGATTCGGCTCAGTCACGCCGCTGGCGCAGCTGCTCGACGGCGGCGTGTTCGGGGTGTACCTGCTGTGCGCTCTGATCATCGTCGCGCTCACGGTGGCGGCGACCGTGCGTCAGGCGGACTGGAACAACGCTGCCTTCGGCGCCCTGGTGGCGGCGTTTCCGAATACCGGCTTCATGGGCGTGCCGCTGCTGGTGGCGCTGCTGGGGGACCGCGCCTCCGGCCCCGTCATCGTCGCGCTGGCAGTCGACCTGGTGCTCACCACGTCGCTCTGCATCGCCCTGTCGCGCCTGGGCGGGGCCAGTGGACAGAGCAGCACAGCCGCGCTGCGCAATGCGCTGGCCGGCATGCTGCGCAACCCCATGCCGTGGGCGATCCTGCTCGGCGCCATCGCGTCCGGCGCCGGCATCGCGCTGCCCGGCCCGCTCAGCAAGACCATTGGCCTGCTGGCCGACGCGGCCTCGCCCGTAGCCTTGTTTACCATCGGCGCCGTGCTGGCCCGCTCCCAAATGAACGCGGCCGAAGCCACGCCGGCCAGCCAGTTCGTGCCCATTGCGATGGTCAAGCTGCTGGTGCACCCGCTGCTGGTGCTGGGCATCGGCAGCGCGGCCCGGGCAGTGGGTGTACCGCTGTCGGCGCCGGCGCTGACCGTGCTGGTCTTGCTGGCCTGCCTGCCCAGCGCCAGCAATGTCGCCATGCTGTCCGAGCGCTTCGGTGCCGATACCGGACGCATCGCCCGTATCATTTTGATATCTACGGCGCTGTCTTTTTTCACCTTTTCGGGTGCTGTCGCTTTACTTTTATGAAACCATTATTGCCTCAACAGCCACTAACTATGAAATAATACTGCGTTTACTCGACAACAATCATTGCTCGGCGGATTTCAATGTTGACCTCTCCATGTCATGACCTTGCCCACGGCAGCCTGCGGCCCAGCCGCTAGAGGAGATCCGGTGCTCGCCATGTTCATCTTCGACACCGAGCTTGCCGCGCTGGACGCGCGGCTGGCGCCGCTTGGCGGCTCGGAACGCGTGGCCGCGGTGGTCGAGCTGGCGTGGCATCTGCGCCAGCGCGACGTGCGCCGCGCCGGCCAGCTGATGGCCGAGATCGCGCCCCTGCGCGACGTGATGCCGCTGCCCGAGCGCAGCCTGCTGCAGGCGCGCTGCCAGCTGGTCGACGGCGAAGCCAGGTGGCTGGGCGGGGAGCTGGACGAGGCGCGCGCGCTCGCCGACCAGGCCTTCGAGGTGTTCGCCCTGCATGACGACGCCACCGGGCTGGCCGACACGCGCTGGCTGCGCGCCTGGATTGAAGTCGATCGTGGCAACGCTGTCATCAGCGACGATGAACTGGCCGCCGCCGCCATCGATGCGCACCGCAGCGGCGACCGGCTGCGCATCGAGGTGTTCGACGCCGCCGCCGCGCTGTTCGCGGTGTTTCGCGACCTGCATGCGGCCGAAGCGCGCTGGGGCAACCGTTTCGACCCCGACGACGACAGCCTGCACCCGGCGGCGGTCGGCTGGATCCACGACTACCTCGGCACCAGCGCCTTCCAGGCCAGCGATTTCGGGCGCGCGGTCAGCCTGCTGATGCGCACCTATGAAGCGGCGCTGGCGACCGGCCAGATCCGCCGCGCCATCAATGTCGCCACCAACATCGGCAATGGCTTCACCAGCCTGAACGCGCACCACGCCGCGCTCG
>CAMLIL010000155.1 GCA_946480015.1 uncultured Oxalobacteraceae bacterium
GCGTCGCCATGACGATGGATTTGCAAGGTAAGAAAATCGTCCTCGGCCTGTCCGGGGGCGTCGCGTGCTACAAGGCCGCGGAACTGTGCCGCGCCCTCGCGCGCGAAGGCGCCAGCGTGCAGGTCGTCATGACCGACGCGGCCACCCACTTCATCACCGCGGTGACCATGCAGGCGCTGTCCGGCAATCCGGTCTACACCGACCAGTGGGACGCGCGCATGGCCAACAACATGGCCCACATCGACCTGACCCGCGGAGCCGATGCCATCCTGATCGCGCCCTGCTCGGCCGACTTCATGCGCAAGCTGGCCCATGGCGTCTGCGACGACCTGCTCTCGACCCTGTGCCTGGCGCGCCCGCACCAGCTGCCGCTGCTGGTGGCGCCGGCCATGAACGTGGAGATGTGGCAGAACCCCGCCACCCAGCGCAACGCCGCCCAGCTGCGCGCTGATGCCATCAAGATCCTCGGCCCGGCCGCCGGCGAACAGGCCTGCGGCGAAGTGGGCCTTGGCCGCATGCTCGAACCGCTCGACCTGCTCGAAGAACTGGTCGCCTCCTTCCAGCCGAAGGTATTGGCCGGCAAGCGCGTGCTCATTACCGCCGGTCCGACCTTCGAAGCCATCGACCCGGTACGCGGCATCACCAATCTCTCGTCCGGCAAGATGGGTTACGCCATCGCCCGCGCCGCGCGCGAAGCCGGCGCCGACGTCTCCCTGGTGTCCGGCCCGACCACCTTGCCCACCCCGCATGGCGTACGCCGCACCAATGTGCAAAGCGCCCAGCAGATGCACGACGCCGTCATGGCCGCCGTCGGCGGCCAGCATATCTTCATCGGCGTGGCCGCGGTGGCCGACTGGCGCGTGGTCAATGCCAGCGACCAGAAAATGAAAAAGCAGGACGACGGCGCCGTGCCCGTACTGCAGTTCGAACAGAACGCCGACATCCTCGCGGCGGTGGCCGCCACCACCTCGATATCCGGCTGGCCCTACTGCGTCGGCTTCGCCGCCGAATCGGAAAACCTGGTGCAGTACGGCGCCGTCAAGCGCGAGAAGAAAGGCATCCCGCTGTTAGTCGGGAACATCGGCCACCACACCTTCGGCGCCGACGACAACACCATCGTGCTGTTCGACGAAACCGGCCACACCGTGCTGCCGCGCGCCGACAAGCTCACCCTCGCGCGCCAGCTGATTTCCGAAATCGCCAAGCGCCTCGAACAGCGCTCGCTTCTCAAATAAAGCAAAGCATCCATGAAAACCATCGACATCAAGATTCTCGACCAACGCATGCGCGAACTGCTGCCGCACTACGCCACGCCCGGCAGCGCCGGCCTTGACCTGCGCGCCTGCATCGACGCCCCGCTCACCATCGAGGCCGGCCAGACCGTGCTCATTCCCACCGGCCTGGCGATTCACCTGGCCGATCCCGGCTACGCCGCCATGATCCTGCCGCGCAGCGGCATGGGCCACAAGAACGGCATCGTTCTGGGGAATCTGGTAGGCTTGATCGACTCCGACTATCAGGGACAGCTGATGGTGTCGACCTGGAACCGCGGCCAGCACGCGTTCACCCTGCAGCCCATGGACCGTCTGGCGCAGCTGGTCGTCGTGCCTGTCCTGCAGGTTGGCTTCAACGTCGTCGACGAATTCGACACCACCGAGCGCGGTGCTAACGGTTTCGGCAGCACCGGCAAACAATAGTGGGCCTCGAAAAACCGTAGCGAGCGCCGCAAGTTTCGTTCGAGAAGCGCAGCCGTACGAAGGTACGGTGAGCATCGCAGGACGAAAATTGCGGCGCGCAGTAGGTTCTTCGAGTGCCCAATAAGAAACTTGAGAGGTTTTATGCCCCGCATCCCTGGTCTGCGCACGGCCGCCCTGCCCGCAATCGCCATGGCGCTTCTGCTGTCCGCATGCAGCACTCCCGGCCCGGTCAAACAGGCGCCCATCGCCACCGCGCCGCAGGAGCCGGTTCCAGAGCCGGCGCCGGTCCTCAGTCCCAAGATGGCGGCCGCCGCCGACACCCTCACCCGCATGGCCAGCCTGCAGGACCGCCTGTACCGCGTGGCCGCTCCGCTGCTGATCAACAACGCCGAGCTATGCAAGACGCATGCGAAGAACCTGCTCGGCTTCACCGCCAAGAACCGTTATTCCTACGCCGGCGAATACAATGACGCGGCCCATGTGGCCTTCGGCATGGGCGAGCGCCTGCAGGTGACCGGCGTGCTGGCCGGCAGCGGCGCCGCGCGCGCCGGCCTGCGCCGCGGCGACGGCCTCATTGCGGCCGGCGGCAAGCAGCTGCCCACCGGCCCGGCCGCGCCCTCCACCGCCGGTTCCGTATTCGGCCCGCTGGTGAGCACCCAGGCCAATATCGACCTCAAGATCGAACGCGACGACAAGCCGCGCCAGCTGACCGTGCCGGTCACGCGCGCCTGCGGCTTCGGGGTGGAACTGGGCAGCGCCGACAATGTGAACTCTTACGCCGACGGCCAGCGCGTCATGGTCACGCGCGGCATGATCGCCTTCACCCAGAACGACGACGAACTGGCCTACCTGCTGGCCAAGGGCATGGCCCACAACATCCTCGGCCACGCCGCCACCCAGCGCAACGGCAGCGCCATCGGCAGCATCATCGATAACCTGCTCAGCGTGCGCCCGGACACTTCCATGCTGATCGGCAGCGGCGGCATCAAGCCGATGCCGCAGGAGCTCGACGCCGCCGCCGACACTCTCAGCCTGTACCTGCTGGCCCGCGCCGGCTACAACATCGACAATGCCGACGCCTTCTGGAAGCGCCTGGCCGCCAGCCATCCGGCCACGGTCCTGAACGGCTACGTGGCCAACCATCCGGCCACGGCCCTCCGTCTGGCAGCGATCGACAAGGCAGTGGCCGAGATCAAGGCCAAGCAGTCCGCCAAGAAGCCGCTGCTGCCCTGAGAGGCCGCAGTCAGCCGGGGAAGTTGGGGAAGCACACCGCCATGATCCAGGTGAGCAGGCCGCAGAACACCACCGCGGCCAGCAGTACCACCAGCAGGCGGCCGAACTTGGGCGAGCCGTCGTCGTTTTTTGTAGTATTGGTCATCGCCCAAGTATAGTCGATCCCATGGACAGCATAGACCTCGAAGTACTGAAAACCGCCGCCGGCTGGGTCGGCGCCGGCCGCGCCTGCGAACTCGTCACCGTCGTCAAGACCTGGGGTTCCAGCCCGCGCCCGATCGGCGCCCTGCTGGCCATCTGCGACGACGGCCGCGTGGTCGGTTCGGTCTCGGGCGGCTGCATCGAGGACGACCTGATCGCCCGCGTGCGCGAGCACGGCATCACCCGCAGCGCGCCCGAACTGGTCAGCTACGGCATCAGCGCCGACGCAGCGCACCGCTTCGGCCTGCCCTGCGGCGGCACCATCGAACTGGCCATCGAACCGCTGTCCCACGACAGCCGCATCGATGAACTGCTGGCGCGCCTGGATCGCCACGAACTGCTCGAACGCCGGCTCGACTTCGCCACCGGCGCGGTCGAGCTGGCGCGCGCGCCGGCGGGCGCCGTGCAGCGCATCGAACACGGCGTCCTGAGCACCATCCACGGCCCGCGCTGGCGCCTGTTCATCATCGGCGCCGGCCAGCTGTCGCGCTTTCTGGCACAGATCGCCAGCGCGATGGACTACTACGTCACCGTGTGCGATCCGCGCGAAGAATACCGCGCCGGCTGGCAGCTGCCCGGCGTGCAGCTGGTGCACATGATGCCCGACGACCTGGTGCTCGAAGCGCGGCTGGACCACCGCAGCGCCGTGGTCGCGCTCACCCACGACCCCAAGCTGGACGATCTGGCCCTGATGGAAGCGCTCAAGTCCGACGCCTTCTACGTCGGCGCGATCGGCTCGCGCGTGAACAACGCCAGGCGGCGCGAACGGCTCAAGCTGTTCGACCTCAGCGACGCGCAGCTGGCACGCCTGCACGGCCCCATCGGCCTGTACATCGGCAGCAAGACGCCGTCCGAAATCGCCATCTCCATCCTGGCCGAACTGACCGCCGTCAAAAACGGCGTGCCGGCCGAACTGCAGGTGCAGCACGCCGCGGCGCTGGACGCGTGAAGCGCGCCATCGCCCTGCCGTCCGGCTACCGCGCCGACGACGTGCTGGCCTTCCACAGCCGCGATGCCGAAGGCGTGGCCGAACAGGTCAGCGGCACCAGCCTGCGCAAAGGCGTGATCCTGGACGGCACCCCGGTGCTGCTGAGCGTGACGCTGACGCCCGGTTCGGCCGAATGCAGCATCGACGCCGACGGCGCCATCACTGCGGCCATTGACGCGCTGGCCCGCGAAGCGCTCACCAGCATGCTCGGCCTGCGCATCGATCCCGCGCCGTTCCTGAAGGCTGTGGCCAACGACACCTTGCTCGGCCCGATGGCGGCGCGCCAGAGCGGCCTGCGGGTGGTGCAATCGGCCAGCGTCTTTGAGGCCCTGACCTGGGCCATCATCGGCCAGCAGATCAATCTCCCGTTCGCCATCGCCCTGCGCCGCACCTTCATCCTGCAGGCCGGCCGCCGCCACAGCAGCGGCCTGCGGTGCTATCCAGAGGCCAGCGATGCCGCGCGCCTCGCGCCGGAAGCGCTCACCGCGCGCAAGTTTTCGCGGTCCAAGGCCGACACGCTGCTGCGCCTGGCGCTACTTGTCGACAGCGGCGCGCTCGCACTGGAGCGCCATGCCGACGTCGCCAAGACCAGCGCCGACCTGCTGGCCGTGAAAGGCATCGGGCCGTGGACCGTCAACTACGCGCTGCTGCGCGGCTACGGCTACCCCGACTGTTCGCTGCACGGCGACGTGGCCATCCGCAGCGCCTTCCAGCGCCTGCTGGGCGAGGACAGCAAACCCGATATCGCCCGCACCGAAGCGCTGCTGGCGCCCTACCAGCCGCACCGCACCATGGCCGCGGCCCACCTGTGGGCCAGCCTGTCGTCCGCCCCGCTTGACCCTGACGCTGCGTGAGGCTGCATGCTGGCCTCACGCATGAAGACAGGGAGAAGGCGATGAAGTTAAAGATAGGCGAACTGGCGCGGCGCTCGGGCGTTACCGTCAGGGCCCTGCACCACTACGACAGCATCGGCCTGCTGCGGCCTTCTGCGCGTTCCGGCGCCGGCTACCGGCTGTATGACCACGACGACATCGCGCGCCTGCATCACATCCAGGCCCTGCGCCGTTTTGGCATGCCGCTGGCCGACATCGGGACCTTCCTCGCGGGGCCGGACGCGCGCCTTGGCGGCATCGTCGACCAGCAGATCGCAGCGCTCACGCGCGAGATCGAGCAGGCCGCCCTGCTGCGCAGCCAGCTCACTGCCTTGCGCACCCAGCTGGCCAATGGCGAAGCGCCCGACCTCGCGTCCTGGCTGACCACACTGGAGCGCATGACCATGTACGATAAATACTTTAGCAAGGAAGAACTGGCGCAGCTGCCCTTCGCCGACCACGCCCCCACCGCCCGCAAGGAGTGGGCAGACATGGTGGCGCACGCCGCCAGGCTGATCGCCGACGGTGTGCCGCCGTCGAGCGAAGAGGCGCGCCAGCTGGCACGGCAATGGATGAGCGCACTGGAACGCGACACCGGCGGCAATCCCGAATTTGCCCTGCGCATCACCAGCATGCACGACCAGGAACCGTCCATGCGCGCGCAAAATGGCATCACGCAGGAAATCCAGGACTATGTGTTCGAGGCGTTCACCCAGTTCCGCCTGGCGCTGTTCAAGAACTACCTGTCGGACGAGGAGTTCGCCTTCATGAACGCCAACTACCGCAAGCGTTCGTTCGAATGGCCTGCGCTGATCGCGCGCGTGCGCAAGGTGTTCCAGGCCGGCATTCCGCCCGGCCATCCGGACATGCAGGCGCTGGTGCGCGAATGGATGGACCTGACCTGCTCGTATGCCGGGAACGATCCCGCCACCCACCAGAAACTGCGCAGCGCCTACGAGACCGAACCGCTGCTGCGGATCGGCAGCTGGATCACCGACGACATGAAAGGCTATATCGGCCAGGCGATGGCGGTGGCGCGGTCACGCTCCTAGTCCGACGGCGCCGCCGTCTCGGTGGTAACATTGATATCGAATGCGGCCACGCACACACGGATTGCCCACCATGACCGTCCCCGATATCCGCTGGAAGCAACGCTTCAGCAATTTCACCAAGGCCCTGGCCCAACTGAATGAAGCGCACGCCTTGAGCAAGCAGCGCGCACTCTCGCGTCTTGAGCAACAAGGCCTCATCCAAGCCTTCGAATTTACTTACGAACTGGCCTGGAATACCTTGCGCGACTACCTCAGCTACCAAGGGATTGCGGACCTGATCGGTTCGCGCGACACCACGCGCGAAGCTTTCGCACGTAATCTCATAGCCGACGGCGATGGCTGGATGATGATGCTGACGGACAGGAATCGCAGCTCGCATACGTACAACGAGACGACTGCCGGAGAAATTGTCCAGCATATCCACGCACGTTATGTGGATTTGTTCGCTGCGCTGGCATCAGCCCTGCAAGCCAGGCTTGGAGAAACGTAATGCTGGACACGTCGGCACAACGATTCGGCCTGAGCGAATCGCTGATCGCGCGGATCAATGCGGTGTTTGCGGCTTACCCGCAGGTGCAGCAAGCGCGGCTCTACGGCTCCCGCGCCAGAGGCAATTTCAAACGGGGTTCGGACATCGATCTCGCCATCGTCGGTGCCCACCTGACCGATCAGCATCTCTTGCATATCGAGTCCGATCTCGACGACCTCTGTCTTCCCTACAAGATCGATCTGACTCGCCTGGACCGGATCGACAACGGCGAGCTCAGGAAGCAGATCGATCGCGTCGGCAAGACTTTCTACCAGGCGCCGGAAACATAAGCGTTGGAATTGCTCCGTACCAAAACAAAAAAACCGCCGATCTCTCGCAAGATCGACGGCTTCGGAATATGGTTGCGGGGACAGGATTTGAACCTGTGACCTTCGGGTTATGAGCCCGACGAGCTGCCAGACTGCTCCACCCCGCGTCTGATGCAATCATTATACGGCGCTTCGCCTCTTTAGGCAATGTCAATGCAATGCATCCAGACGATAGCCGAATCCATATCGGTCCTCCGCGCCCAGGCGCGCCCCGCCGCAGTGCGGCACAGCCTATAGAATTGGGTGTAAAGTAAGCGACAACACCATTTTTCTGGCTCTCTATGAAATTCTGCTCCGAGTGCGCCCACCCTGTCGCCCTGTTGATTCCCGAAGGCGATAACCGGCCACGCTATGTCTGCGCGCAATGCGATGCAATCCATTACCAAAACCCCAAGCTGGTGGTCGGCTCCATTCCCGTGTGGGAACAGGACGGCGAGCTGAAAGTGCTGCTGTGCAAACGCGCGATTGAACCTCGCCACGGCTACTGGACCCTGCCGGCCGGCTTCATGGAAAACGCCGAGACCACCGCGGAAGCGGCGGTGCGCGAAACCGAAGAAGAAGCCGGCGCCAACATCGACATCGGCAATCTCTTCACCCTGCTCAACGTGGCCCAGGTCCACCAGGTCCACCTGTTCTACCTGGCCCGCCTGCGCGACCTGGCCTTCGCGCCCGGTGTCGAAAGCCTCGACGTACGCCTGTTCGCCGAGCATGAAATTCCCTGGGACGAACTGGCCTTCCCCACCATTCGCACAACCCTGGAACTGTTCTTCGCCGATCGCGTCAAAATCAGGGAACAGGGCGGCGACTTCCGTTTCCACAGTCACGATATCGTGCGCCCGATGCGCATCGAAAGCGATCCCCACTAACCCATGATTCCCTGGCTCGAGTCCCACTCTCCGTTTC
>CAMLIL010000156.1 GCA_946480015.1 uncultured Oxalobacteraceae bacterium
TCTGCGCTTCGGCCGGCGAGTCCGCTGCAAACGGGTTATTGTGGTTGAGCACGTAGTGCGGTTCTGGCGCGCCAGCCGGCGCTTTCGGCTGGCCGCCGCCGCGGGTGGTCGCCGCTGGAACCGGCCGGGCTGCTTTGCTTGGGAGGTCCAGCTCGCGCAGCACGCGTTGCTGGAACGCCGCGAATTTCGGGCCGAGATCGCCGCGCACAGGCGCGCGGTTGTTCGGTGTACCGGTCGAATTCAGGCGAGGCGCGCGCACCTGCAGTTCCGGCGCCACTGGCCGTGTGCGCGCGGGGCGCGGCGCGCTCCCAGGCGCAGTCGCAGGCGCCGACGCGCCCGGGGCGCTTACAGGTTTGAAATAGTTTGTAATCCGATTAACAGGCATGGGGGAACTCGGCTGGTAGGTCGACAGGTCGCAACCCAGGCAAGCGCGGACCTGCCTGGCGGGCCCAGTGTAAGGCGGCGATTGTGCCTGGTGCGGCGCGGATGCGATCCGGCTGCGCCGCCAGCGAAGCTTGGCCTTCGCCTTCCGCCCGTAAGGCGTGGCCGGGCCTGGCCAGCTGTGTCGAGCACGCCGCGTGCGACCGCCTCGTCGGCGGCATGCATATCCGCAGTGTGCGGATTTCGTGGATCAGTTGATTGCGTCGTTCGGGGCTCATCGTCCGCCTTCTGTTGCATCATGCGAGACGCCGATAGAGCTTAACCAACGATATCTTTCGCCGCCTTCAGGCCCATGGTCGAAATCTTGGCATGCCGCATGGCCAGGTTGATGGCGTTTTCTTCGGCGGCCGCCTCCGCCAGTTGCGCCCTGGCATTGGCCACCTCGTCTAGTTCCGGGTCCTGGGCGTTGGTCGGCGCTGGCGGCGCGGCTTGGCTTGGGCGGGCCTGCTCGCTGTGCACGCGTTGCGAGAACGCCGCCAATTTTGCGCCGAGATCTGCGCGCGCATACGCGCGGTTGTTCGGCGTACCGCTCGCACCGGGGCGTGCCGCATGCGCCTGCAGTTCCGGCACCACCGGCCGTGTGCGCGCAGGGCGCGGCGCGCTGGCGGGCGCAGTCTCCGGTGCCGCCGTGGCGGGGGCGCTTACAGGTTTAAAATAATTTGTAATGCGATTATCAGGCATGCGGGAACTCGGCTGGTTGGTCGGCACGGCGCCATCCAGGCAAGCACGGACCTGCCTGGCGGGGCCAGTGTAAGGCAGCCGTTGTGCATGGCGCGGCGCGGATGCGAAGCGGCTGCGCCGCCAGCGAAGTGCGGCCCGCGCGGCGGTGGCCATTTCGCATTTCCGCCGCTGCGCTTCGCGTTGGCGCGGCGCGCGGCGCGCCGGCAAGGATATTGTTGTACTACCTGCCGACACAGCTTGGCTCACCTGAGAAAGCGAGACACCCATGACAGCATTGACCGACCCACGCGTGCAATCCCTGATCGAGACGATCGACACCTGTCTTGCGCAGGCCGAGGGCTTGCCTGGCCCGGCGGCCCACGACGCGATGTTCGACAGCGTGCCGGCGCTCAAGGAGCGGATCGGGCAAACGCTGGCCGACGATGCCGCGGCCGCGGCGCAAGCGCTTGCCTACCTGGGGGACATGTTCAACCGCTTCAAGCAACGCCGCCCGATTACGCGGCTGCAGTATTCGGCGCTGCTCGACGCGCGCTACCCGTACCGCGACGCGGCCATGAAACCGATTTATATCGCCGCGCTGACCGACGCGCCGGACCGTTTCGGCGCATGCGAGGATCCGCGCCGCGAGGACGTGCTGCCGTTTGTCGATCCCGACGCCGACGAGTGGACCCGCGCCGCCGCCTACCGCGACCGTCTGGTGTGCCGCACCATCACCGCGGCCGACCTGTCCGATCCGCGCGAGCGCGTGCTGGCCGGCCAGCTGGGCGTGTTTGCCGCGCGTGATCTGCGCAGCGGCGAATGCCTGGGCGTGTATGGCGGCCAGCTGCTGACGCCGGCCATGTACTTCACGTGCTCCAACGATTCCTTCATCCTGTCGGCGGTGTCGGACGACGAGTACTCCTTCGTCGACGGCGAGAACATCCTGGCGATGGCCAATACCCGGCTTGCCTATGACGCGGACGGTCTGCCGGTCGCCCAGGCCGGGCAGGGGTACAACATGAAAGCGGTGCGCTTCCATGTCATTTCCCGGTGCGGCCGGCGCTTTTCGATCGGCGCGTTCTTCACCACGGAGGATGTCGGCGCCGGCACCGAGCTGCGCTGGAACTACGGCCATTCGTCCGAAGCCATCGAGGCGGTGTACCGCCCCTTGTACCGCGCCGGTTAGGCCGCGCCGGGTTGCAGCCCGTCCAGCCCGAGCTGGTAGCCCTGGCCGTAGACAGTGCGGATGGCGGCGCCGCGTTCCGGGCCGAGCTGGAGTTTCTTGCGCAGCTTGTAGACGTGCTGCTCGATGGTGCGGCCGGTCACGTCGCTGCCGGCGCCCCAGAGCGAGGTGCCGATGGTTTCGCGCGAAATGTACACGCCGGGCGTGGAAAACAGCATCCAGGCCAGGCTGAATTCGCGCGTGGTCAGGGCGATCGCGCTGCCGCGGTAGGCGACACTGCTGTTGTCGCGGTCGAGCGAAAAGCCGGCCAGTTCGATCTTGCGGCGCACCGCGCGGGGCGTGCTGCGCCGCACCAGCGCATTGGCGCGCGCCACCAGTTCGACCGCCTCGAACGGCCGCGCCAGCAGATCGTCGGCGCCGCAGTCGAGCACCAGCGCCGTGATGCGGGCGTCGCGCACGGGCGACAGCCCGAGCACCGGCGTATCGATGCCGGAACGGCAGTTCAGCCAGGACAGGATGGTGTCGTCAGGCGACGGCGCGGTGGCGAAGTCGATCAGGATGAGATCGAATTTTTGCCTGAGCAGGGCGCGGAACAGCGCCGCTTCGGAGGCAAAGTGCGTACAGCTTGCACTTGCCCGTCCGAATCCGGCGCGAACCAGTTCCAGAACCGCTGCATTGGGTATGAGGCAGGCAATATTCATTCGCTTCTTCGACTGAGGGACGCGCGCACGCGTGCGCCGGGCGGCGCACGCGCGGTGGCTTAGAACGCGTGGCGAATGCCCAAGTTGAGCGCGCCGTCGCCGGTGCCGCCTTCGATCGCGCTGCCCACCGTGTAGCCGGCGCCGCGCTTGTTGTCGATGTGCGCGTAGGCCGCGTACAGTTCGGTGCGCTTGGACAGCGCGTAGCGGTAGCCCACGGCCAGCTGGGCGGCGTCCTGGTTGAACGCGGTGCGGTCATTCTTGCGGATGTAGGAAGCCATCAGGGTGTGCACGCTGCCAAACGGTACGGTCACGCCCAGCAGCAGATCGCGGCTGTCGACCGATGCCGTGGGGGCGACCGTGTAGCCGAACGGGTTGGCGGCGTTGCGCAGCGGCGCACTGTTGACACCCTTGTCCGCGCCGTACGCAAAGTGCAGCTTGAGCGCGCCCAGGTCGTAGACGACGGCCAGCACCGTGTTGCGGGCGCTGGAGACGTTCTTCACCAGGGCGGTCTCGTTGTTGCGGTTGTGGTAGCCCAGGCGCACCTTGAGCGGTCCGCCGGCATAGGCCAGGGCGGCGCCGATCTGGCGTCCTGCGGCGTTGTCGCCGGACACCTCGCCCGGCGCATAGGCCAGTTCGCCCGTCACGCCCTGGAAGGCCGGCGACACGTACTTGAGGCTATTGTCCATGCGGCTGGCCGAATTGCCGGTGGCCGCCATCAGGTTCTTGGTGTCGCCGGCATAGCCGGAACTGAACGGATCGACCGCGGCGACGGTGAGGTACTGCGGGGTGTACTGGCGGCCGACGGTGAGGGCGCCGAAGCCGCCTTGCAGGCCGACATACGCCTGGCGCCCGAACAGCAGGCCGCCCTGGCCGAGCGCGCCGGTATCGGCCTGGTACCCGCTCTCGAGCAGGACCACGGCCGACAGGCCGCCGCCGAGGTCTTCGCTACCCTTGAACCCGAGGCGCGAACCGGCGCCCACGCCGCTGGTGAGCTTGGTCGTGGAACCGGCGGCCGCGCCGGTTTCCCGAACCAGCGCCACATCGACCAGGCCGTACACGGCAACCGAGGATTGGGCCGAGGCGGCGCCGGAAGCTGCGCCGAGAACGGCGAGTGCGAGGATCGATTTTTTCATTTTTCTGCCCTAAGTGTATGGAAAGGTGTGGAACGCGGGCGCCGCTTGTCCGGATTGGGCCCGCCGTTTGCCAAAGATGCATTTTCATATGGCAAAACTATTCTATCACCACGCATACAGTTTAAGCACATATCGTTGATAAATTGCCGATGTTTTTTGATTGTGTTGTAAGTAAATCGCTTTCCTTCCGGCCCAGCTTGAACTGGGCCACTGCCTGGTCCAGCTGGTGCGCCTGCAGGCGCAGGCTGGCGGCTGCTGCGGCGGCCTGATCGACCAGGGCGGCGTTACTTTGCGTCATCTGGCCGATCTGGCCGATGAACGTGTCGAGTTCCTCGATGCCGCTGCGCTGCTGCGCGCTGGCGGCGGTGATCTGGGCGACGACGCCGCACACCTGTTGCACCGCCGCGACGATCTCGGCCATGGTGGCGCCGGCCGCGTCCACCAGCAGGGCGCCGGCCTCGACCCGGGCGACCGAGTCGCCGATCAGCAGCTTGATCTGGCCGGCCGCATCGCCGGCGCGCTGGGCCAGGCTGCGCACTTCGCTGGCGACCACGGCGAAGCCGCGCCCGTGCGCGCCGGCGCGGGCGGCCTCGACCGCCGCGTTCAAGGCCAGCAGATTGGTCTGGAACGCGATACCGTCGATGACGCCGGTGATGTCGGCGATCTTCTGCGAGCTGTCCTTGATCGCGCCCATGGTCGCGACCACCTGGCGCACCGCCGCGCCGCCGCTGGTGGCGACCGCGCTGGCCGAGCCGGCCATCTGCTCGGCCACGCGGGCGTTGTCGGCGTTCAGGCGCACCTGGCCGATCAGCCGCGCCATGGTGTGCGTGACCTGCGCCAGTGCGCCGGCCTGGGCGTCGGTGCGCGCGGCCAGGTCGGCATTGCCGCTGGCGATATCGTGCGCGGCGTGCTCGATCGTGACGGTGCCGGCGCGCACCTTGCCCACTGTGCTGGCCAGGCTGGCATTCATATCCCGCAAGGCCTGCAGCAGCTGCCCGGTTTCGTCGGCCGACACCACCGCAATGCGCCCGGTGAGGTCGCCGTCGGCGACGCGGCGCGCCAGATCGACCGCCGCGCGCAGGGGCGCGCTGATGCGGCGCGTGGTGCTCAGGCCGATCAGCACCGCCAGCACGGCCGCCGCCAGCGCCAGTGCGCCCATGATCTGCAGGGTGTGGGCCGACAGGGTTTCGGCCTCGCGCGCGGCGCTGTCCATGCGCGCGCCATGGAAGGCGAGCAGGCGCTCGAGTGCGTCGAAGTAGCGCTGCTGGACGGGGGCGATCTCGGGCAGTGCCAGGTCGCGCGCCTGTTCGACCTGGCCGTCGGTTATGAGCTTGAGAAACTTGGCCAGCAGCGGCTGGTAGGCGGCGCGCGCCTGCGCGACCGCGGCCACCAGGCGCCGGCCTTCGGCACTGTCGGCGCTTCGGCCGAACGCGGCCAGGCTGGCGCCGGTGACGCGGTCGGCCGCTTCGATCTGGGCCTGTTCGGCGCCGATCTCGTCGAGCGTGGTCATGAAGATCAGGTTGCGCATGCTGCGCGCGGTGTGCTCGAGCTGCGCGCTGATGGTGTGGGCCAGGACGGTCTTGGGGTAGGCGTCGCGCGTCATGCTGGCGATCTGGCCGCGCAGCTGGCCGATGCAGCTGGCGCCGGCCGCGGCGACCAGCAGGATGAGCAGAATGACGAGGCCGAAGCCGAGCGCCAGGCGCTGGCTGATTCTGAGGTGGTTCAGTGTCATGGGTCACTTTCAGTGGGTGAAGACTAACTGCCCTGGTCGACAGCCCGCCCGTGCCACCTGCGACCCGGTGTTCAGGTCACATCGACGCCGCCGAGCGAGCCGCCTGGTCGTAGAGCCCGGACAGCACACGCAGGAACCGCGCCAGTTCGCTCAGTTCGAAGCTCTCGGTGCCATCCCCGCTCAAGCCCGAAACCAGGACCTGCTCCCTGATTTCGAAATACTTCTTGCATACTTCCTGTCCCGCCTCGTTGGTGGCGTACAGCACTTCCTTGCCGCGCTTTTCGGTCTGCACCAGACCCAGCGATTGCAACTTCTTGAGCGAGTAATTGACGATGTGGGTGTCTTCAATGTTGAGAATGAAGGCAATGTCCGACAATTTCTTCTCACGCGCCCGGTGATTGATGTGATGCAGCACCAGCACATCGATGATCGCCATGTCCTTCATGCCGGACGCGGCCATGCAGCGCACGGCCCAGCGGTTGAAGGCGTTGCTGGCGATGATCAGGCCGAATTCGAATTCGCTCAATTCGGCGCTGCGGCCAGAGGCCAGGTGGGAAGACGAGACGATCGGGGTCTTCGCCGGCGCGGCCGGGGCAGGGGGCACAGCGCTGTTGTTCTTTTGTGTTGGCATTGCAAAACTCCGGAATGGGAACTGGTCATGGCATTCATCCGACGGTGAAATCGGTCACCAGCATCTTACCCGGAGAATGGGTAATGCAGAATGGAATTTGGCTCAGCTGTGCGGCATATTGCGGCGTCACGCCGCAGGCCCAGAACACCGGCAGTTCGTCGTCGGCCAGCGCGATGGGATCGCCGAAATCGGGCCGGCCGAGGTCGGCGATGCCGATCGCTTCCGGATGGCCGATGTGCACCGGCGCGCCATGCACATGCGGGAAGCGCGCCGAAATGGTGACGGCGGCGGCGATGTCGGCGGCGCGGATCGGGCGCATGCTCACCACCATATTGCTGCGGAAAACCCCGGCGTCGGCGCAGGCGATGTTGGTTTTGTACATCGCCACATTGCGGCGCTGCTCGACATGGCGCAGCGCGATGCCGGCGTCGAGCAGGGCCTGCTCGAAGGAAAAGCTGCAGCCGAGCAGGAAGCTGACCAGGTCCTCGCGCCACAGCGCGCCGATCTGGTCCGGCTGCGCCACCAGCTGGCCATGCTCGTACACGCAGTAGCCGGGCAAGTCGGTGCGCAGGTCGGCGCCGCTCGCGCAGCGCGGTTCCACGCTGCCGGCGTCGAGCACCTCGACCAGCGGGCAGGGCTTGGGATTGCGCTGGCAGAACAGCAGGAAATCGTAGGCGAACTGGCGCGGCACGATCATCAGGTTGGCCTGCACGTGGCCGTGCGCCAGCCCGGCGGTGGAGCTGCGCAGGGCCCCGCTGCGGCACAGGGCGCGCACCTGCGCCGGCGCGAGGGTGGGCAGCATGGCTGGGCTCGTCATACGCCCAGGTACGCCTTCTTGACATCGTCGTTGTCGAGCAGGTCGCGGCCGGCGCCTTCGAGCACGATGCGGCCGGTCTGGATCACATAGCCGTGGTGGGCGATCGCCAGCGCCTTGTGCAGGTTCTGTTCGACCAGCAGCACCGACATGCCTTCCTCGTTGATCAGCTGGATCGTGTCGAGCACCTTGGTGACAAAGCGCGGCGCGATGCCCCAGGAAGGCTCGTCGAGCAGCAGCATGGTCGGCTTGGCCATCAGGCCGCGGCCGATGGCCAGCATCTGCTGTTCGCCGCCGCTCATGGTGCCGGCCAGCTGGCCGCG
>CAMLIL010000157.1 GCA_946480015.1 uncultured Oxalobacteraceae bacterium
CCCACGGGATCCGGCCATGCAACGGCGTTCATTTGCGAAATATCTCGAGCAGCTGGGCACCCTGTCGCGCCAGCAGATCGCTACCGTGCTGCGCGCTGCCCAGGACATCGTGCGCCGTGGGCAAGTGGTGCTCACCATCGAGTCGGCACGCGCGCCACGGCTGGCTTGCCCGCGTTGCGCCGGCACGGCCCTGCACCGCCATGGCCACGCCAACGATTTGCAGCGCTTTCGCTGCACAGCGTGCGGGCGCACGTTCAATTCGCTGACCGGCACGCCGCTTGCCCGGCTGCGGCACAAGGCCAAATGGCTGGATTTTTGCGACACCATGCTCGACCCCGGCGCCACCGTGCGCAAAGCGGCCGAGCGGACCGGCGTACACCGCAACACCAGTTTCCGCTGGTGGCGCGCGACCGCACCGGCCGCACCCATGACGCCGTCACCGGCAAGGGGCCGGTCAGCGCGTCTTGCAGACCATGGTCAAGCGCGGTGCGGCGTATCAGCCAGGCTCGCTCCATTCATGCAGACAGCTCCTTGCGCCGCATGGCTGGATTATTCCATCGTCGACGCGCGCGCCTTGCGCCGACCCGCACCGGGCGCGGCGGCGTGGCCACGCTTGCGCTGCCGATGCCTCTGCCTCCGCCATCGCCCATCTTGGCCGTCCCGCCCGTTCCTGCGCGCGGTCTGAATCAGTCCACACAGCGCGCAGCTTGCCGTGCAATGGCGGTCATCGGTGTTCGCTTCGTTGGCAAACAATGTAGTTCGCACCGGCAAGTTCAATGCCTTCCTGGCCATCCTACGATTCACGTGTCGCAGTTCACAGCGCGGTGTTCGGCACAGCGGCAGGTGAGCAGCGACGGGTAGAACTTCATTTTTTGATCGATGTCATTTAAAAGGAACATCCAAGTGATCCGCAACAAATTCTTTGGCAAGCATACCGTCGTCCTCGCCATCGCGGCCGCCAGCGCCCTGGTAGCTGGCTCAGCCAGCGCCGGCGGCGTCGCCGACGTCGCCGCTAGGCAACTCGCAACTTCCACGACCTTTACCGCCTACAACCCAAACAACGCCAACACCTGCGCGCGTGTCTACTTCAACGGCAAGCAGTACGACCTCAACAAGCACCACCCGTCCGCAGTGCTGCGCCAGGTCCCGCTCAATAAATCGATCATGGCTTCCATTTTCAAAGGAAATACCTGCGGTGGCGCGGCCATCAAGAACGTCTGGCACACCGCCGCCCGCGATGCAAAGGCCTGGACGGTGCAATAAGCCACGCCTGCCAGGTGCGCCCGCAGTCTTCCAGCGCACCTGGCACCGGGCAGCCGTGCCGGGGCCAGCCAGCGCCCCGGCAGCTATTTCTACCTGCGCAGTCCGCCAGTGCATGACGCGGCAGCCGCCCCTTTCCCCTTGATATTCGCGTGCACCGCCTCCCGCTGAGCATCGCCGAGGACAGCGCCAGGCCGGTGTTCGCTGGGTCGGCCAGCAATGCCGTTCGCTCCGGCACGTTCCCCCCGACTCGCCCCGCCTCTGATGGCCATCCATCCCGCCGGCGAGCATGTAGTGCGGCTTTCCAGCCTGCGCTCGGCACCGCCTGCGCGGCGCCGCCCTGTCTATGACCAACAAGAACGCTTCCACGACCTGCGCACGTGCCTACGTCGAGGGTCGGCAATACAACCTGAACGCGGCCAACCCAACTGCCAACCTCGTCCAGGCCAAAACGAACAAGTGGTACATGGCATCCGTGTTCAAGGGTCAGAAATGTGGCGGCGTGGCCATCAAGAATGTCGGGGTCACGACCGGCAACGGTAACCATACACAGTGGCAGATTCGATAAGCGACTGTTTACAGCCGCCCGGCACACGCTTGCCATGGCGGGCCCTAAAGCACCCGAGCTACCGGGCTTTCACCAGCGCCAGCGGCATCCGGCATGAGTTCGTCAATCTCAGTGCCAGCGAACGGGTGCGCGGCGCCATGCACGTGCAGAACGTGAATGCCTACCACAGCCGCCTGCGCGGGTGGCTGCATCACTTCCGCGGCGTGCTACCCGCTACCTGGACAATTACTGCGGCCACCCCGGAGGCGTTCCTGTGCAGCGCTGTCAGCGTCGGGCGCATCCACAGCTAACAGGGACAGCGCCAATCGGAACGTCACGACTTTGAGCTGCGGTCGAGGCCGTTTATCGAGTCTAGCCAGAGCTCGCTGAGTCAGGTGAGCTGACATCTAGTTGAGCCAATATGTGATCGATGATGTCCAATCGTAATCACGAAAAATGCTATTGGGACAGCAGTTACGCCTCCTCACTGCGCATGTGCGTGCCGTGCGGCACGTCCGATTCCATCTGGATATACTGACTGCCGTTAATGTCCTTGCTGAATGAAAGGGCCACGCTACCTGAAGCGTGATTGAGCCCAGCCAATCCTGTCCCAGCTTTTTCGCTCCCATACGAATCTCGTTTCTCAGGCCGGCCTGTCGGGTACGGCACCATCGATCATAGGTTGTTCCCATGCCACTACAAAACCACCCTAAAACGCGGCGCTTCATCGAAGCGGGCCCGCTCTCCCAGATGTCTGCCTGGTACGAGGCAGAACGCAATGTGATGTGGATGATGTTGCACGCACACCCACGCCCCTGTTTTAATCCGGAACTGTTAGAAGACATTTCAAACCTCGTCCGTGCGGCGAAAAAATCGGGCTTGCCGATCGACTTCTGGGTGACCGGGTCCACCGTCCCAGGACTGTATAACGTTGGCGGCGACCTGTCCTTTTTCGCCCGGCATATCCGGGCAGGCGACCGCAGCGCACTGATGGCTTATGCGCGCAGCTGTATCGACGCGGTGTACCAGGCGATGACGGGATTCGGCGTGGACGCCATTTCAATCGCCCTGGTCGAAGGCACTGCGCTAGGCGGCGGCTTCGAGGCAGCGCTTGCCCATGAATATGTACTGGCCCAAAAAGGTGTCAAGCTGGGCTTCCCGGAGATCGCATTCAACATGTATCCGGGCATGGGCGCCTATTCGCTGGTCGCGCGCAAGGCGCACATGCGCCTTGCTGAACAACTGATCAGCACAGGCGAGTCCTTCAGCGCGGAGTGGCATCACGAGAAGGGGCTGGTCGACCTCGTGTTCGAGCCGGGAGAGGCGTATATTGCCACGCGCACTTTCATCGACGGCATACGTCATAAGCTCAATGGCATCCACGCCATGCTGCGCGCACGACGCCGGGTACTGCCGATTACCAAATCCGAGCTGCTCGATATTACCGAGGACTGGGCCGACTCGGCCTTCCAATTGGAAGAGAAGGACCTTGCTTACATGGAGCGCCTGGTGATGCTGCAGGACAAACGCGGTATGAAGGCCGACGCTGCGGTCGCCAGTCCTGCAACAGCCGTCGGCGAACCGCCAGCACGAACCGGAACCGCGCCAAAGATCGCCACCGCCTGGCCCGCCGCCAAGCCTGCAGCTGCTTTATCTCGCAGCAACACAGGGGACGTTCAAGGATTTCGTATGTCGCTGGCCGCGGTGTGAGGAAATCGAATCGCCAGTCGTGATGCCGCTACGCTACCAGGCGCGGCACGTCGTTTTTCGAGGTCAGCATCCACGCCTGGAAGTCGGCAAGCCGCATTGGTTTCCCAAACAAATTGCCCTGGGCGTAGTCCACCCCGATCTGTCGCAAGAAATCAGCCTGAGCTTCCGTTTCGATGCACTCAGCGACGACCTTCAGGTTCAGTTCGTGACCAACAGCGACCATCGAACGCACCAGGGCCCGCGCCTTCGCGTCGGTATGGATGGAGTGGATGAAACTGCCATCGAGCTTCAGCACATCGAGTGGCAGCCTCGACAGCTGAGACAGGGATGAATATCCCGTGCCGAAATCGTCCATGTGCACTTGCGCGCCGCGTTCCCGGAACAGGTGAATCAAGCGGTGGGCCTGCTTCTCGTCCTCGATGAGGCAGCTCTCCGTGAGCTCCAGGTCCAGCATGGAAGGCAGTACGCCAATGCTCGAAATCGCAGCGGCGAAGTCCTGGACAATGGTGGGTACGCGCAGCTGGCGCGCGGACATATTGACCGCAATCCGAATGTTGAGCCCTTGTTGTGTCCAGGCGCCCGCCTGCCTGGCGGCGGCTCCCAGGACCCATTTCCCGAGCTGGACAATCAGGCCGGATTCTTCTGCGTACGAAATGAAATCGGTCGGCAGCACCAGTCCCCGCTGCGGGTGGTTCCAGCGCACCAGCGCCTCCACGCTGTCGGTCCGGCCCGTGGCCAGGGACACTTTTGGCTGGTAGTACAGCTCGAACTGTTCTTCTTCCAGCGCCCGCCGCATGTTCGCATCGAGCCACATGTACTCGCTCGCCTTGTCGTCCATTTCAGGAGCGAATACGCGGAACATGCAGCGGCCATCTTCCTTGGCAACGTACATGGCCGTATCGGCGCTGCGCACCAGCTCTTCCAGCGAATCGCCGTGTTCGGGGAACATCGCGACGCCCATCGAGCAGCCGGAATACACTTCCGCGCGGGTCAATTTGAACGGTGCCTTCATGCGCTCGAGAATGCGTTGCGCCGTCGCTTCGACCGCCATCGGCGCGGACCGCGCCACCATCATCAGGAACTCGTCGCCACCCAGGCGGGCCACCGTATCGCCAGGCGTCAGTACCTCGCCGATCGCCGCGGCCACCAGTTTAAGAAGCGCATCACCGGTCATGTGGCCGTAATGGTCGTTGACCTTCTTGAAGTTGTCGAGGTCGAGGAAAATAAGGCCGAAAGGGGCCGCGTTCTCGATGGCAAGGCGATGCGTAATCTGCTCCTCGATGGCGTGACGATTTGGCAGGCCGGTCAATAAATCTGTATTGGCAAGCTCGAACAGGCGCGCCTTGGCCTGCTGCTCTTCGGTGACGTCGGTCCCCGAACAGACCAGGTAGGCTTCGTCCACGCCGCAGCCCGAGCGTACGATGTTGTTCCGCCAGTGAATCATGCGCATGCCATTTTTGGTGAGAATGGGACGCATGACTTCGTAGGCCTGTTCATTCCGGAAGAAGCCGGTGATCGCTTCCCACGACTCAGCCCGAACGTCTTTGGGAATGAACAATTCGTGGGCGTTCCTGCCCACCAGTTGCGCTTCGGTCAGGCCGGTGACTTCCTCGCAGAGCCGATTGAACCGCCTGATTTTCCCGCTGCTGTCAAGAATGACGACCAGGGAATTAACTTCGGAAACAATTTGTTCCGCGAACGTCAGGCCGTTACCCAGGTCCCTGGCGACGGTTTCCGTGTCGCCATAGTGTGCCGCGGTACCGCCCCATTCCCACGCGTCGATCCTGTGGCCGACCAGGTGAATCTTCATGTGCGTGCCGAGCACTACAACGTCTAGCGCCAGGCTGGTGGTAACGCCTGTCATGGCCCGGATCGCGTCGGCCTGGCAAGCGCTCAGCTCCACGCTGACGCTGGGCGTGTCGTCTTTCTCACCAGATAATTGCAGGGAGTTGCTGTCGGCACTCAGGCGCCAGAATGGGCTGGGCGTGCCGAGATGGGTAAACAATTTGGGGTGATCGATGTCCTCGTTCAGCATATCAGTACTCTCTCAATCCAAAGCTCAGAGGTGCTGGACACTAGTGAATGCCGACGGCGTGGGAACCAGTACCAAGCTATTTCGTCGAAGCGAATGCCCAATATACACAAGTCCTTAATGAAGAGCGGAACGATACTGGCGTGCATTCAAAGGCCGTAGAGGCACGTCATGCGCCCCGCTTCGCATCCGCTCGCCCGAGTTTAAGCGGCGCCGTCGTCGGCCTGCCGTTGAAGTCGAGCCACTGGTGCTTTTCAAAGTCGTACAGCTTGCAGGTTTTCAGTGTTTCAAGGGCGCGGCCAAAGGACATCGGTTCCGACACTGCGCGCTCGCCGAGCAGTTCGTTCAGTCGCTGCTGCGCTTGCGGCACGAGATAACACGGCACACCCGGGTGGGCATGGTGCACGGAATGAGAGAACACATGATGCACCAGCTTCGACACCGGTGCCGGCAAGGACAGGTGGGTCGAGCAGTAATGCGCCGCGGCGTCGCCTTTGCGGTCGAGCTCTCCCTTGAACCACGGGATATCGGGGTGGGTGTGCATCAGGTAGAGTGCCGCGCCGGTGACGCTGGCAAACACAAACATGGGCAGGACAAAGCCGAGCACGATTGCCGCTGCGGCCGAGATGGGGGCAAAGCGCGGCGCAGCCCATAGCAGCGCGAGAAATGCAGCGTGGTACACAAGGAGCACCGAAAAATCAGTCCAGGCCGCCTTGCGATGTCGGGCCGGCACAGCTTTCGACGGATAGATGCGCACGCGCGGCATCCGCTGAAACAAGTAATGAAGGCCAAATCCAATCCCATTTGGCGCGCGGATGATTCGCTCGAACATCTGCTTGCGCCAGGGCAGCCGGTCAAACGCGTCTTTCGAATAGGGCGTGTAGGAGTCGAAATGCTCGGCATTGGTCGCTGGATGGTGAACTTCGTGGTGGTCCCAGATCCATAAGCGGTAGTTGTGCATGCAAGGCACAAAACAGGCGTAGGCCAGGCACCTGTTCAGGGTCTTGCTCCTGACGAGTGTGCGATGCGCCGCGTCGTGTCCTAGCGTCACAAATGCCGTCAGTTTGAGTCCGGCGACAAGGCTGCCGACAAGTTTCCAGGCCATTGATGGGGCGAACAAGACCAGCGCGATCGCCCCCCAGTACAAGACGAACTCGACAAGGTAAAGCGTCAGGCCCTTGGCATTTTCCGGCTTGGCGAAAGGGGCCAATGCCCGCAGGATCTCTGCATGCGAAGCAGGTTTGGCGGTGTCCCGGGCGGCGGGCGGGTTGGGTGCTCCAGGCCAGGCTGGCCGGACACCAGCCGTGATATCGGTATCACGCTTCAAATTTCCCCCTTCTGGTTGACGATCATATTCAATCGGATACGCAAGCTGGTTGCCGGTGGCGGCAACCTTATTCGTCCAGTAAAGCGGCGTCGTTTGTCGCCGCGGCAGGCAGGTTCTGGCGCTACGGCCGAATCGGCCAGGATTTCACCACCTGGCCGCGGGTACGCCTTGAGAGGGAAGCGAGCTCGGCTGACATCAGGCCCGTTCCGGAGAGAGAGTTGAGCATGGCTAGCAATCTAGCGCATTTGTTTCAATCGATAATCCTGTTTAACGCCGCAAGAATATGCCAAAGAGCTGCCGCAAGCAAGCCGTGCACGCGCGACGAGACAGTGATTCAAAAAAGTAAAAAAAAGCGCGCCGGTCCGAAGAGCGGCGCGCTTTCGATGATCAGCAATTGCGTGTCAGTCGACCGCCTTCACCATGTCCTCAATGACCTTCTTGGCGTCGCCGAAGACCATCATCGTATTGGGCTGGTAAAACAGGTCGTTATCGAGACCGGCATAGCCGGACGCCATCGAACGCTTGTTGACGATGATGCTCTTGGCTTTGTAGGCTTCCAGGATCGGCATGCCGGCAATCGGCGACTTGGGGTCCTTGGCGGCCGGGTTGACCACGTCGTTGGCGCCCAGCACCAGCACCACGTCGGTCTGGCCGA
>CAMLIL010000158.1 GCA_946480015.1 uncultured Oxalobacteraceae bacterium
CGGGCGGCTCGAACCTGATCCGCGTGGCGCCGGGCAAGGAAGGCGACATCTGGGTGCCGCTCAACGGCGGCGGTCTGGCGCGCTCGACCAACTCGGGCACCTCGTTCGCCACCATTGCCGGCGTGACCGACTGCGCCGCGGTCGGTTTCGGCAAGGCCGACGTCAACGCCACCTACCCGACCGTGTTCATCTGGGGGACGGTGAACGGCGTGCGCGGCCTGTTCCGCTCGACCAATACCGGCGCGAGCTGGGTGCGCGTGAATGACGACATGCATGCATACGGCGGCCCGGGCAACGGCAACTTCGTGGTCGGCGACATGAACACCTTCGGCGTGGTGTATATGAGCACCGCAGGCCGCGGCATCGTGGTCGGCAAGCCTTAACTGTATTGCGCCAGTCCCAGGCAGTGCACCCGCGCAGGCGGGGCACTGCTTTTTTTCGTCCTCGCGCTGGGCATTTGGACGATTTCGTTGTGACGTTCGGTGATTTTCGCAATTGTCCCGCCCGCCAGACACTCGCAGAATAAATACAGAGTCCAAACAAACAGGACCGATCATAAGGACGACTATCGGTGGGAGGCAAGACATGGTGATCAGATTCGCAAGCATTGCATCGTCCCGTCGCCGCAGCGCCACTCCTCGCCATTTCCCGCCGCGCTAAGCGTCCCGCCTCACGACTTCACCACAATCCGGATTGACTCGCGCGCCCCCGCAGGTGGCGGAATTCGCACACCCATTCGCTTGAAAGGAGGCACGCACCGCCCGGCAGTACCTGTTTAACAGCCTCAAAAAGAAAACCATCTGGAGACAAAAAAATGAAAATATTCAAATCAATGCCGGTGCTGGCCGCGGTGCTGGCCTTTGCCGCCAGCAGTGCAGGCGCGTACACGTGGGACAACGTGGCCATCGGCGGTGGCGGCTTCGTATCGGGCATCATCCCGAGCAAGACGGAGCAGGGCATGGTGTACGCCCGTACCGACGTGGGCGGCGCCTACCGCTGGGACAAAACGGCCCTCAAGTGGAAGCCCATGCTGGACTGGGTATCGGAAAATGAAACCGGCTACCTCGGCGTCGACTCGCTCGCCGTCGATCCCAAGAACGCGGCCAAGGTCTACATGCTGGCCGGGATCTCCTACTTCAACGGCGGCAAGACCGTGATCCTGCGCTCCAGCGACTACGGCCAGACCTACGCCATCACCGACGTCACCGCCCAGTTCAAAACCCACGGCAACGGCATGGGACGCCAGAACGGCGAACGGCTGGTCGTCGATCCCGGCACCTCGAGCACCCTGTACGTCGGCACCCGCTACAACGGTCTGTTCAAGAGTACCGATTCGGGCGCCACCTGGAACCGCATGAATTCCCTCAACGTGACCACCACGCCGAACGAAGCGGGCATCAGTTTCGTGCTGCCCGATCCGCACAGCCTGTGGAACGGCGTGGCCCAGCGCATCCTGGTGGGCGTGTCGCGTTACGGCACGGTCGGCACCAATCTGTACGTGACCAACAATGCCGGCGCCAGCTTCACCGCGGTGAGCGGTTCGCCATCGGGCCTGATGCCGCAACGTGCCGTCTACGACGGTGCCGGCAACATGTTCATCACCTACGGGAACGGCGCCGGACCGCACGGCAGCTCGACCCAGCCGGAGCCGATGGACCAGGGCCAGATCTGGAAGTACAGCGTGGGCAGCGGCGCCATGGCCAACGTCACGCCGGCCGGCATCAACCGCGCCTTCAGCGGCATCAGCGTGGCGAACGGCAATTCGCAGCGCCTGGTCGCCTCGACCATCAACACCTATATGCAGCAGGGCACCGCATGGGGCGACCACATTTTCATCTCGACCAACGGCGGGGCCAGCTGGACCGACGTGATCTCGCGCGGCTATGCCATGGATACGGGCGGGGTGTCGTGGATCTCGACCGAGAGCATCCACTGGGCCGGATCGGTGGAGTTCGATCCCTTCGACAGCAAGTCGGTATGGGTCACCTCCGGTAACGGCATCTTCAAGACGTCCAACATCGACGCCACCACCACCACCTGGCGCTTCGACGTCAAGGGGCTGGAAGAGACGGTGCCGCTCAATTTCGTGAGCGTGCCGGGCGGTCCCGTGGTCTCGGTGATCGGCGACTACGACGGCTTCCGCCATTCGAACGTGGCGTCCTACGCACCGATCCATACGCCGCGCATGGGCACCACCACCGGCCTGGCGCATGCGGTGGGCAACAACGGCGCGATGGTGCGCGTGGGTAACGGGTCGATGTACTACACCTGGGACGGCGGCAACAGCTGGACCAAGAGCACCACCATGAACGGCGCCTTCGGCCAGGTGGCCCTGTCGCCCAATGGCGGCACCTTGCTGCACAGCCCGCAGGGTTCGACCACCAGCTACCGCTCGTGGAATATGGGCGGCAGCTGGAGCCCCATCAGCGGCCTGACGACCGCCGACCTGCGCATCGTCGGCGATACCGTCAACTCGAACAAGTTCTACGCCTATGACAACGGCACGATGAGGGTCAGCACCGACGGCGGCGTGTCGTTCCAGGCGGGCGGCACGATGGCGTCGGGCGGCTCGAACCTGATCCGCGTGGCGCCGGGCAAGGAAGGCGACATCTGGGTGCCGCTCAACGGCGGCGGTCTGGCGCGCTCGACCAACTCGGGCACCTCGTTCGCCACCATTGCCGGCGTGACCAACTGCGCCGCGGTCGGCTTCGGCAAGGCCGACGTCAACGCCACCTATCCGACGGTGTACATCTGGGGTACCGTGGGCGGCGTGCGCGGCCTGTTCCGTTCCACCAATACCGGCGCAAGCTGGGTGCGCGTGAACGACGACACGCACGAATACGGCGGCCCGGGCAACGGCAACTTCGTGGTCGGCGACATGAACACCTTCGGCGTGGTGTATATGAGCACCGCAGGCCGCGGCATCGTGGTCGGCAAGCCTTAACGCAAGGTCCGGAGCCGTTCCTGGCAGTGCACCCGCGAAGAGCGGGGCACTGCTTTTTTTCCGTCGTCCTCGCGAACGCGGGGGGCGACAGAATATCAGCGGCGTCCGAAACTCGGACGTTTGGGCGAATAGGTCCAGCCGGGCACCAGATAGCGCATCGCCATGGCGTCGTCGCGTGCGGTGGTGGCGACCTTCCGGTACAGCGCATTAGCCTGCATGATGCGGTCCATGTCCGGCTCGATGCCCAGGCCGGGCGCCTGCGGCACTTTGACTTCGCCGCCGACGATTTGCAGCGGTTCCCTGGTCAGGCGCTCCTGGCCTTCCTGCCAGATCCAGTGCGTATCGATGGCCGTGATGCGCCCCGGCGCGGCAGCGGCGGCATGGGTGAACATGGCAAGCGAGACGTCGAAGTGGTTGTTCGAATGCGAACCCCAGGTCATGCCCCATTCGTGGCACAGCTGCGCCAGGCGCACCGAGCCCTGCATGGTCCAGAAATGCGGATCGGCCAGCGGAATGTCGACCGCGCCGAGCAGGTGCGAATGGGCCATCTGGCGCCAGTCGGTGGCAATCATATTGGTCGCGGTTGGAATCCCGGTGGCGCGGCGGAATTCGGCCATGGTCTCGCGGCCCGAGTAACCGTTCTCCGGTCCGCACGGGTCTTCCGCGTAGGCCAGCACGTGGCCCTGGCCACGGCAGAGCGCGATCGCTTCGTCCAGGCCCCAGGCGCCGTTCGGGTCGAGCGTCACGCGCGAATCCGGAAACCGGCGCTTGATGCCGGCCACCGCCTCCATTTCATCGGCGCCATCCATCACGCCGCCCTTGAGCTTGAAGTCGCGGAAACCGTACCTGGCGACCGCCGCTTCGGCCAGCGTCACGATGGAAGCGGCGCTCATGGCCTGCTCGTGGCGCAGGTGATACCAGCCGTCCTTCGGGCCGCTGCCGGACAGATAATCCAGATCGGTCCTGGCGCGCTCGCCAATATAAAACAGGTAAGCGAGCATGGGCACGCTGTCGCGCTGCTGGCCGGCGCCCAGCAGTTCGCACACCGGCACGCCGAGGTGCTGGCCGAGCAGGTCGAGCAGGGCCGCTTCCACCGCCGTGACCACGTTATCGAGGCGCAGATTGATTTCGTGCGGCTGCAGCAGCACGGCCGCTTCGGCCGCATCCGACACCTGATGGCGCATGCCGGCCGCTCCTGTGCCAGCGATCCCTTCGCGCACGCGGTTCAGCGTACGGTTGAAGCGCCCCAGCTCGGAGCCGAGCACCAGCGGAACGGCATTCTCCAGCGCCCGCAAAATGCCCGCGCCACCCGGCACTTCGCCGATGCCGGTATGGCCGGCACTGTCCTCAAGCAGGACCAGATTGCGGGTGAAGTAGGGCGCGTGCGCGCCGCACAGATTGAGCAGCATGCTGTCGCGCCCGGCCACCGGGATCACCCGCATGCTGGTCACGACCGGGCTGGCCGATCCTTGTGTTGCTGTTGCCATTCTTTATCCCTATAATTAATACCGCTACCATTAAACGAAGTGTGAAGGATTTATGCCCATGAGTCAACCTTTGCCAGCCACCGTCCTGAGCGCCATTCTGCTCGCCAGCCTGCCGTCAGCCCAGGCGCGCGAGGCCGCGCAGCCACCTCTGCATTGGCTGTCTTCTTGGGGAGCATCGCTGATGGTACCCGACGCCGCGAACGAATTGGCGGCCGACAGCTGGCGCGACGCCTCGCTGCGCCAGATCGTGCCCTTATCGGTCGGCGGACAGCGCTTGCGGGTACGTATCAGCAACATCTTTGGTACCGCTCCCATGCGCATCGAACGGGCCAGCGTGGCGCTCGCTCTGGCGGCTGGAAACCCGGATCTGGATCCCGCTTCGGTGCGTGAGCTGTCCTTCGCCGGTCGGCGCGCCGTCACCATTCCGGCCGGGGCCGAATACTTCAGCGACCCGGTCGCGCTGGCGACCAGGGCCAGCGCCAATCTGGCGGTGACCCTGCACGCGCTCAATGGGCCGGCACGCCAGAGCAGCCATCCGGGCGCGCGCACCCACAGCTTTTTCGTCAAGGGCGACAAGGTCATGGACGCCGCCTGGAGCGAGGCCGGCAAGGTGACGCGCTGGTACCAGCTGGCCGACGTGGAGGTGGAGGCGCCGCGCACCGTGGGCGCGCTGGTGGCGCTGGGCGACTCGATCACCGATGGCTACGGCGTGCCGCCGGATAGCAACCAGCGCTGGACCGACGCACTGGTGCGGCGCATGGCCGAGGCCAAGGCGCCGCCGCTGGCGGTGATCAACGGCGGCATCGGCGGCGGGCGCATGCTCAAGGACGGGCTGGGACCGAACCTGATGGCGCGTTTCGGGCGCGAAGTGCTGGGCCGCAGCGGTGTGACGCATGCACTGGTGCTGATCGGCGTGAACGATCTCGGCGTCCAGCACCGCAACAAGGAGGACACGCCGGAAGCGCGCAAGGCACTGGTGGACGAGCTGATGGACGCGCACCGCCAGCTCGTCGAGCGCGCGCACGCACGCGGCATCTGCGTGATCGGCGCCACCGTCGCGCCCTACACCGGCAGCGACTATTACAACCCGGGGCCGCTGAACGACGCCGACCGCCAGGTATTAAATGACTGGATCCGCAGCGGCAAGGTGTTCGACGCCGTGGCCGATGTCGACGCGGCCCTGCGCGATCCCGCGCAGCCTGAGCGGCTCCAGGCCGTCTTCGATTCGGGCGACCACCTGCATCCGAACATGGAAGGCTACCGCCAGATCGCCGCCGCGGTTCCGCTCGCGGCACTGCGCAGCTGCGCCTACCGCCGATGAGCATGCGTTCTCTCGTCCGCAGCGCCTGCGCTGCCATTATCTTCTCGCTGGCGCTGGCGCAGAACGCGCACGCGCTCGGCCACGTCGCCATCGTCAGCTTCGACGGCGCTGCGAACGGCGTGGCGCTGGTGGCCGACGGCCGCGCCGCCGCCATATTCGTCGACCCGCAGGATCACGGCGGCGTGCTGCGGGCCGCCGTCAATCTGCAAGGCGACATCGAAAAGGTGGGCGCGGTCAAACCGGTGCTGAACAAATCGAGCGCCGCCAGCGGCAGCGACGTGGTCCTGATCGGCACTGTCGGCAAGAGCGCGCTGATCGACCGTCTGGTCGCGTCAAGCAAGCTGGACGTCTCCGGCATCAAAGACAGGTGGGAAGGCTATCTGGTGCAGACGGTGGAGCGCCCGATGCCCGGCGTCGAACGCGCGCTGGTGGTCGCCGGCAGCGACAAGCGCGGCACCATCTACGGCATCTATGAAATCTCCGAGCAGATCGGCGTCTCGCCCTGGCACTGGTGGGCCGACGTGCCGGCTGCGCGCCACGCTCGCGTCAGCATCGCCGCGCCCACGCGCATTGACGACGCACCGGTGGTCAAGTACCGCGGCATCTTCCTCAACGATGAAGCGCCGGCCCTGACCAACTGGGTCAAGGAACGCTACGGAAACTACAACCACACGTTCTACGAAAAAGTATTCGAGCTGATCTTGCGCCTGCGCGGCAATTACCTGTGGCCGGCCATGTGGGGCAACGCCTTCTTCGACGACGACAGCGAAAACGGCCGGCTGGCCGACGAGATGGGCATCGTCATGGGAACCTCGCACCACGAGCCGATGATGCGCGCCCAGCAGGAGTGGGGGCGTTACGGCAAAGGACCGTGGGACTACAGCCGCAATGCCGGCACGCTCGCCAGCTTCTGGACTGGCGGACTGCAGCATACCCGCGACTATGAAAAGCTGATCACCATCGGCATGCGCGGCGACGGCGACGAGCCGATGTCGGAAGAATCGAATGTCGCGCTGCTTGAAAGGATCGTGCGCGACCAGCGCGCCATCATCGCCAGGGAAATCAATGCCGACGTGACCAAAGTCCCGCAGGTATGGGCGTTGTACAAGGAAGTGCAGGACTACTACGAAAAAGGCATGCGCGTGCCGGACGACGTCACCTTGCTCTGGTGCGACGACAACTGGGGCAATATCCGCCGTCTGCCGACCGCGCAGGAGCGCAAGCGCGCCGGCGGCGCGGGAGTGTATTACCACTTCGATTATGTGGGTGGGCCGCGCTCGTACAAATGGCTCAATGTGACGCCGCTGCCCAAGGTGTGGGAGCAGCTGCACCTGGCGTGGCAGCACGAAGCCACGCGCCTGTGGATCGTCAATGTCGGCGATCTCAAGCCGATGGAAGTGCCGATCGAATTTTTCCTCACCTATGCGTGGAATCCGGCCGCCTGGCCGGCGGAGCGTCTGCCCGATTACCTGCGCCTGTGGGCGGCGCGCGAGTTCGGCGCCGCTCATGC
>CAMLIL010000159.1 GCA_946480015.1 uncultured Oxalobacteraceae bacterium
TCGGACGTGTACATGCCGGCGGCCATGTAGACGAGCTGGTCGTTGTTCGGATCGAGGGCGATGCTCTCCACGCCGTGATACTTGCTTTCGGCCGCGCCGAAACCCGCACCGTCGGTGAGGGGCGTCCACGACGACGTGGCCTGGTTCCAGCGATAGGCGCCGCCGACGTCGGTTCTGGCGTACAGGACGTTCGTGGAAGTCGGATGGAAGATGAGGCCACTGACGTAGCCGCCGCCGCCGAACTTCACACTGCTCCAGGTGCCGGCCGTCGTGGACTCGGGCGTGGGCGTAGGGGTGGGCGTTGGGGTAGGGGGGGGCGTGGGAGTAGGGGTGGGGGTGGGCGTGGGCGTCGGCACAACCGGAACCGCCCCGCCTGAATTGCCAGACGAGCCGCCGCTGGCTCCGCCTCCACCGCAACCGGCCAGCAGGACCATGGCCAGAAGTCTGGCCGAACGAAGTACCCGGGTCTTGATCGCCGGAGCTTGTGTCAGTGTACGCATTTACATCTCGCTATGTGATGATCGAAGCGCGACCGGCCCGAGCCGGCCGCGCCATGGTTCTGAAAAAAGGCAGGCCGCAGCTGCCCAAATCTGCCTGGGTAGCAGATTGAATGGCCTCCAAAGGTTTGCTCTCCATTCTGCTCACTCCTCGTGTGCGTCGCAAATCCCAAAATCACCAATGCGGGGAACCATTTTTCGGCAGGCGAGGCTTCACCGCCTCGCGCGTGGGCTATGTTTTCGTGCTTGCTCAGGACAGGATCAGTCTTTCGCCTGGAGCGCCGTCAGCGTGCCGGCCGGTGGCCGCACGATTATGCTGCGCGGCAAATAGCCGTAATCGGCCGCGCCGGGCTTTTTCCATGCGAGCATCAATGCGAGATCGGGGCCTGGACCTTGGAAGTAGCGCACGCGGAAATGATGCGGTCCCTTCTCCAGCTTGATCCTGGTCGCCACCGGCGTCGGCGCGTGAATGCCATCGTTGTCGATGACGTTCTCGTCATCGATGCTCAGCACGGCGCCGTCGTCGGCCAGCAGCATGAATTCCCAGGTGGCGGTGTCGGGAATGTTGACGGTGAAGCGGATATCCAGCCCGAACCATTCGACCGTCGATCCCATGCCGGGAAAGCCTTCCAGAAAGCTGCGCGGCGCAATATCGAGCTGGGCCAGGCAAACGCGCTTGATCGGCTTGCGGTACCGCATCTCGCTGACCGAGCGGGTGTCCCTGGGCAGGCGATAGACGTCGGCAATCATATGCCGATCCGACGCTTCCGCGCATTCTTCGAACAGCTTGGGCGCGGCGGGAACTGCCTTGACGGCGGCACTGGCCACGGCCTGCGCCGGTGGCGCGGGCGTGGGTGCGGCCGGCGCGCTGACCGGCCCGGGAGCGCTGACCGGTGCCGGCGCGCTGACCGGCACCCGAATCGCGTCCTGCACGACATCGATCACCGGCGGCGGGGGCAAGGTGGTCTGCGGAGGAGGCGGCAGATCAAGGGGCTTGATGTCGGCCGGCTTCGGTTCGGGTATCTTTTCCGGCACTGTCTCCTGGACCATGATCATTTCGACACTGGTGGCTTTGGGCGGCGGGGGTTGGCGCGAGCGCGACAGCATCACGGCCATCAGCAAGGCTATATGGATGAGCAACACAATGAGCAGCGCAACGTGCTTGTTGCTGCGCCCCCATTGTGGCTCTGGTGCCGCGTCGGGCAAGGGGGAACTGGGTTCCGGCGGTGTAGGGCTCATTCGTTTCCAAAAAACAAAGGCAAAAGAGAATACGATCAAAAAATCAAACAGCGGCATCGGGAAGCCGGCCGGCTGCGCGTCGCGCAGGAAGAATAGGCGCTTTGGCGCCCCCTTGACTGCTGACCATCGCGATGTCTCCTTTGCTGACGATATCGGCTGGCTTCAAATCTATCGAAGTCTTACCAGCAGATGAATATGGTGCCCGATGCACGGCGGCGGCGATATTGCCAAAATCCCCGACAACCTGAATACAATTGCGAACTCGACGGCTCGTTGAAGCGGCGCCAGGTCCCGCATCATCGCCGGCTGCCGGTGCCTCTCGGACTGGCGCCTGAAAAAAATTGGTGGCCTCGCCTGTCGAAAAATGACTCCGCGCATTGGCGATTTGGGCAATTGCGACGCACACGAGGAGTGCGCAGAATGGCGAGCAATCCGTTGGAGACCATTCATGCGACATCACACCATCCCCGGCGATCAAGACCCGGCTACATCGTTCGCGGCGTGATGGCGGGCGACTGGAACACCTACGGACGGATCTACGTCTCCGGTACCGGCCGGGGTATGCTCTACAGTAACTGATCGACATGAGCGGCAGGGCCAGGCGCCATGTTGTCGAGCGCCTCGCCTTGTCGTTCTTGTCACCGCGTTCGCGACGTAAATGGCGCGAACATCACAACCAAAGCGCCCCGCAGGCGCAGCCCCACTACACGCTCACCCCATGAACTCGAACATCCCATCTCGCAGCGCCGCCACGCCGGCCGCGCAACGCCGCTTCCGCACCCCCCGCCTGCTGTCGCTGGCTGCCCTGATCGCGCCCCTGGCGATGGCGCAAACCGCCGTCAGGATCGACCTCTCCAAGCCCGGCGTTCCCGTCAGCCCGACCTTGTACGGCCTGATGACTGAGGAAATCAACTTTTCCTACGATGGCGGCGTGTACGCCGAGCTGGTGCGCAACCGCGTCTTCAAGGACGACAGCACGAAGCCCGTGCACTGGTCGGTGGTGCAGGACGCCGGCGGCAGCGCCGAGATCGCGCTCGACCAGCGCTTTCCCGTAGCCGCCACCGCCCTGACCACCAGCCTGCGGCTCGACGCCACCCGCGCCGCGCAGGGCCGCCGGGTCGGCATCGCCAACGCCGGCTACTGGGGCATTCCGGTCAAGCCGAACACCCGCTACCGCGCCAGCTTCTACGCCAAGACCGCCGGCGCCGGCGGCGTGCCGCTGACCGTCAGCATCGAAGGCACCGACGGCAAGACCGTGTACGCGCAGGCCGAGGGCGTCCGCATCAACGGCGAATGGAAACGCTACAGCGTCACCCTGACGACCGCCGCCAACGTCAAGCCGACCGCCGACGCGCGCCTGGTGATCGCCACCGAAAACCCGGGCACCGTGTGGTTCAACCAGGTCTCGCTGTTCCCGCCGACCTACAAGGACCGGCCGAACGGCAACCGCGCCGACCTGATGCAAAAGATGGTCGACATGAAGCCGGCCTTCCTGCGTTTCCCGGGCGGAAATTACCTCGAAGGCGAGACCGTGGCGACCCGCTTCAAGTGGAAGGAAACGCTCGGCCCGATCGAGCAGCGTCCCGGCCATCGCGGCACCTGGGGCTACCGCTCGTCCGACGGCATGGGCCTGCTCGAGTTTCTCGAGTGGTGCGAGGACATGCATGCCGAGCCGGTGCTGGCGGTGTTCGCCGGCTACGCGCTGCACGGCGAAACCATTCCGGCCGGCCCGGAACTGCAGACCTTCGTCCAGGAAGCGCTCGACGAGATCGAATACGTCACCGGGGACGTGAGCACGAAGTGGGGCGCGCAGCGCGCCAAGGATGGCCATCCGGCCCCGTTCAGGCTGCGCTACGTCGAGATCGGCAATGAGGACGGCTTCGACAAGCAGAAGACCTACGACGCCCGCTACACCCAGTTCCACGACGCCATCAAGGCGAAGTACCCGCAGCTCAAGCTGATTTCCACCGTGAACGGCAAGGACTGGGTTAGCTCGCAACAGAAGCTGACTAGCCGGGTGCCCGACCTGGTCGACGAGCACTACTACTACAGCCCGATGGAGATGATGAACGACGCGGCGCGCTACGACGGCTACGAGCGCAAGGGACCGAAAGTGTTCATCGGCGAGTGGGCCGCGCGCGAGGGCGAGCCGACCACCAACCTGCACGCCGCGCTGGCCGACGCCGCCTTCATGGCCGGCATGGAGCGCAATGCCGACGTCGTCGACATGTCCTGCTACGCGCCGCTGCTGGTGAACGTGAACCCGGGCGGCATGCAGTGGAAATCGAACCTGATCGGCTACGACGTGCAAGCGAGCTACGGCTCGCCGTCCTACCACGTGCAGAAGATGTTCAGCAATTATCTGGGCAACGTGTCGCTGCCGGTGAAGGCGGAGAAGGTCAGTACGCAGACCTGGCAGCAGCCGGCCAACAAGGATACACCGCAGGTACTGCCGCCGACCTGGCAAGTGCCGACCATGTTCTTCTCGGCGACCAAATCGGACCGGCGCGGCGAGATCTACCTGAAGGTCGTCAACGCGATCGGCAGTGCGCAGACGGTGCAGGTCGACCTGGCCGGCGCCGGCAAGGTGGCCGCCGAAGGCAAGGCGATCATACTGAGCTCGGCGAAGAAGGAAGACACCAACACCATCGCCGAGCCGAGCAAGGTGGTGCCGGTAACTAGCAAGGCGAGCGGGCTCGGCAAGCAGTTCAGCTACCGCTTCGAGCCGTATTCGGTGACCGTGCTGGTGCTGTCGACAAAATAGGCCGCCAGCTGGCGCGATGCGGTCGCGTTGGGACTTCTGCGCCGCCTCGACGCGCTTGCGCATCTGCGGCCTGGGCAGTCGCGGTAGTCGACCTCCGAGCATGGGCTGGCAAAAGCGCTGCTGGCGCTGATTGTCCTGCTCCTTGCGGACATGCTGCTGGCGGTATTTTTTTGTCATGTTTGGCCCCAGCGCTGGCGACCCTTGTCCTGGGTGGCTGGGCTGCTGACTGAACAAAGCGGCGCCGGCGTGTCCGAAATCGCGCATTTGCAGACGGCGCGGGGCGCGGCATGCTGTATTCCAACTGATCAGCAACACGCATCAAGGTAAGTCAGTGACCGCCGCGGCGCCGCAAGGATGCCGCGGCGGTCCTTTGTAAACCACGACCGGGCTGGATGCAATCGACCACCCCGCCCGACAGGAAGCGCGCTATGGCTGACAGCGGCGGACGCGCATAGTACCTTCACGCAAAAGGATGCGGTCAAGCTGGCGCCGTTCGCGGTTCTTTAGATTCAGTAACTTATGGTGGAGCGCAAGATAGCCCCGCGATCTCGAACAATTTAGCTTTTGAATATTTGACACATGGCCAATATGGATACCTGCATGATAAGTTTCTTGAAAACCAGTACCGGCCCAAAGTGGCTGGCTTTGATATCGTTATGCGTGGTCGCGCTTACCCTTCCAGCATGCGCACAGCTCAAGCCCGGCAATTCCGCCGGCGCGAACCCGATCATCCGCGACAAGTTCACCGCCGATCCCGCCCCGCTGGTCGTCGGCGACACGCTCTATTTGTATGTGGGCCACGACGAAGCGCAAGGCAACGAAATGTTCACCATGCGTGACTGGCTGGTCTATTCGACCAGGGACATGAAGACATGGACCGAACATGCGCCGATCATGAAGGCGAAGGATTTCAAATGGGCCAAAGGGGATGCGTGGGCGTCCCAGGCGATCGAAAAGAACGGCAAGTTCTACTTCTACGCCGCCGTCGCACACAATGACACGCACCCCGGCATGGCCATCGCTGTGGCGGTCTCGGACAAGCCGACCGGCCCATTCGTCGATGCGCGCGGTTCGGCCCTTGTCACCGACGAGATGACGCCGAAGGGACCGCACAACTGGGAAGACATCGATCCCACCGTGTTCACCGATGACGACGGCACCAGCTGGCTGGCCTGGGGCAATGGCAATTGCTACATCGCGAAACTCAAGTCCAACATGATCGACATCGACGGACCGATCCGCGAAATCACACCGCCGCATTTCGTGGAAGGCCCGTGGCTGCACAAGCGTGGCAAGCTGTATTACTTAAGCTATGCGTCGATGGACAAAGCCACGCAGGGCGCCGAACACGTGTCGTACTCGACCGCGCCAAGCATCACCGGGCCCTGGACCTACCGCGGCCTGTTGACGGGACCGGCCAAGAACAGTTTCACGATCCACCCGGGCATCGTCCAGTTCAAGGAAAACTGGTACCTGTTCCTCCATAACGCCGCACTGGACATCGGCGACATGAAAGGCGCGGCGGGCCGGCGTGCTGTGACCGTCGAGCACCTGCAGTACAACCCGGACGGCACGATGAAGCCGGTCGTGCAGACTGAACTCGGCGTCAGCGTTCCGGCGCCGCGTTAGGGCCTTGCCCCGGGCGGGAACGCCGCGTCCGCCGTGGCGCCTATGTCCTTGCACTGGGGATCTGACCGCGATCTGGAAGGGCGCTGGCAAGCGCCAGGAATTACAAAGTCCAACACCAATGGAGAAACAAATGAGTAACAAGAAAATCGCGGCGATGCTGCTGGGCGCCTTATTGGCCTGCGCGCCACTGAGCTGGGCACAGGATCGCGTCATCGACGTTGACGTCAAAGCCGTCAAGGGCAAGTTGAATCGGACGTTCAATCTGACGATCGGTGCCGGCCGCGCGAACGAAGGCTTGCGCGCCGACTGGCAGCAGCAGCTAGCCGAGATCAAACGCGACGCCGGCTTCAAGTACATTCGCATGCACGGCCTGCTCAACGACGACATGGGCGTCTATGGGGGGACGGACGCGCAGGGCAATGAGCGATACAGCTTCCAGTACATCGACTCCCTGTTCGACTACCTGCTCAGCATCGGCGTCAAGCCCTTCGTCGAACTTGGCTTCATGCCGCAGGCAATGGCCAGCGGCAGCCAGACCATCTTCTGGTGGCGCGGCAACGTGACTCCGCCGCGCAGCTACGAAAAGTGGGAAAAGCTGATAGGCGCCCTGACCCAGCACTGGACCGAGCGCTATGGCAGCAAGGAAGTGGCCAGCTGGTACTTCGAGGTGTGGAACGAACCGAATCTGAATGACGGCTTCTGGATGGGAACGCAGGCGGACTACTTCAAGCTGTACGCCCACGCCGCGCGCGGGATCAAGAGCGTCAACCCGAGCTACAAGGTCGGTGGCCCGGCCACCGCCGGTGCCGCCTGGATTCCGGAGATGATCGCCTACTGCGTACAGAACAAGGTGCCGCTCGATTTCGTCAGCACCCATACCTATGGCGTGGGCGAGGGCTACCTCGACGAGTTCGGCACCAAGGGTACCGTGCTCAGCGCCGACGACACTGCGGTCGTCGGCGACGTGCTCAGGAACCGCAAGGAGATCGAGGCCTCGGCCATGCCCGGACTGGAACTGCACTATACCGAGTGGAGCTCGTCGTATACGGCGTCCGATCCGACGCACGACAGCTACCACCAGGCGGCGTATATCCTGGACAA
>CAMLIL010000160.1 GCA_946480015.1 uncultured Oxalobacteraceae bacterium
GTGCCCGAGGTGCCGGAGCTACCCGAGGTGCCCGAGCTACCGGAAGTCATGGCGCCGGTGCTGGTGTCGGTGCTGCTGGAGGTCGCGCCCGCGGTGCCGCTGGTGCCGCTGCTGGACTTGGCGGTGTGCGATTTCTTGTGTTTTTTCTTGCTCTTGGCCTTGGTGGGCGATTTCTTGGCCATGCTGTCGGCAGTGGCCTGCGGATCGCTGCTGGTCTGGCTCTGGGCCTGGGCGGTGCCGGCACCGCACAGGGCGGCGGCAATCGACAGGCTCAACAAACTTTTTAACAATTTACTCGACATCATTACGTTCTCCTGATTAAAGGGTGGGATGTGTTTCAAGCGCACGGTCGTAACGGCTGCGCATAAAACTCAACATTATCAATCACATAGTATTGAGTCCGGTCACAGTCTAACCATCCGCGCTGTCGGGCAGCGCACCGTAGCCATTTTGCAATGTTGCTTCTGGGAAGTGGCTAGCGCGGCACGGCGCGCCGTTCCGGGCGCGAACCGTCGGCCAGTACCGAGCGGCGCAGGCGGATGCCGGGCGTGCGAATGCCGCTGAGCGCGCCCCAGGCCGCAGCCCAGCGCGCCGCTTTTTCTTTCTGCGCATCGGTGCTGGCCGCGATGGCACGCTCGATCGCGGCGATCATGCGTTCCCTGCTGTAGGCCCTGCGCGCGTCTTTGGATCGGTATTTCATGGAATGCCTGATACAGTCGGTTAAACGCACCCTAACCCAAGCTGAGCGGCCGCACGGTTAGTTAGCGAACGTTACCGACGTTTTTTTACGCGAGAATCGTTACAAATATTTACAAGCGACACATATAAGCGAAAGACTGGACCTTTATTCTCAGCACATTGACAAACACCAAGGTGGGAAATCCATGACCCCGCGCGTACTGATGATCGAGGACGACCAGCGCCTGGCGGCGATGGTGGCGGCCTATCTGGAGCAGAACGGCCTGGAAGCGGTGCACGCAGCCAGCGCGCGCGCCGGCATCGAGCGTTTGCAGGCCGGCGGGTTTGCGCTGGTGCTGCTGGACTTGATGCTGCCCGACGCCGACGGCCTGGAAGTGTGCCGGCGCATCCGCGCGCTGCCGGGTCCGCTTGCGGCCACGCCGATCGTGATGCTGACCGCCAAGGGCGACCCGCTCGACCGTGTCATCGGGCTGGAACTGGGCGCCGACGATTACGTGCCCAAGCCGTTCGAGCCGCGCGAACTGCTGGCGCGCGTGCGCGCCGTGCTGCGCCGCCCGCCGCTGGCGGCCGATGGCGCGCGCGCCGCGGCCAGCGCGCTCACCTTCGGGCGCCTGTGCATCGACCCGGAGGCGCGCACGGTACAGATCGACGGCGCCGAGCGGGCGCTCACGGCGCACCAGTTCGACCTGCTGCTGGCGCTGGCCGAACGGGCTGGACGCGTTCTGTCGCGTGAGCAATTGATCGACGCCGTCAAGGGCGCAGCCATCGATCCCTTCGACCGCTCGATCGACGTGCACATCGCGCGCCTGCGCGCGGCCATCGAGGACGATCCGAAGCAGCCCAAGCGCATCATCACCGTGCGCGGCGCCGGTTATGTGTTCGCCAAGGTGCAGGATGCCTAGGCGCGAGCTGTCCTTCGGCGGCCGCCTGTATCTGCGCATCTATCTGGCGCTGCTGGGCACGTTGCTGGTGGCGGCCGCGCTGTTCGGCGTGGCCCACTGGCGTTTCGACGAGCAGGAACGCGCCAGCATCGACAGCTTCGCCGAAGTGGTGGCCAAGGATTTGCCGCCGGCCATGTCGGCCCTGCCCGAGCAGCGCCAGGCATTGCGCCGCTGGCGCCGCGCGCTGCACATGGACCTGGCGCTGTACGGGCCGGACGGGAGCCTGATCGCCAACGCCGGTGCGCCGCTGCCGCCGGTGCCGCCCGGCCAGGCGGACAGCGGCCGCTTGCCCGCCTCGAACGCCTATGCGCTCAAGCTCGCCGATGGACGCTGGCTGGTCAGCCAGCGCCTGCGCGGCCGGCGCCCGCCCGTCAATCTGTATTTCATGTCCCTGATCATTGCGCTGGTGCTGGGGATTGCCGCCTACCCGGTGATCCGGCGCCTGACGCGCCGCCTCGAGCGCTTGCAGGACAGCGTGGAGCGCTGGGGCGAAGGCAAGCTGGGCACGCGGGTGGCGGTGGAAGGCCGCGACGAGGTGGCGCGGGTGGCGGAAAGTTTCAACCGCGCCGCCGAGAAAATCGAAGCCATGGTGAGCGCCCAGAAAACCCTGCTGGCCAACGCCTCGCACGAATTGCGCTCGCCGCTGGCGCGCATCCGCATGGCCTCCGAGCTGATGGAAGGCGCCGCCAGTCCGGGCATCCGCGATGAGCTCAACCGCAATATCGGCGAGCTCGACCAGATCATCGACGAGCTGCTGCTGGCCAGCCGGCTCGACGCCACCACCGCGGCGCCCAGTTACGGCCAGCTCGACCTGACCGGCCTGGCCGCCGAGGAATGCGCGCGCGTCGGTGCCGAGCTCGACGGCGCCGCCGGCGAGATGGTGGGCGACGCCAAGCTGCTGCGGCGCCTGCTGCGCAACCTGCTGGAAAATGCCCAGCGCTACGGCGCCGGCACCCCCGTGCGCCTGCGCCTGACGCAGGGGGCGGACGGCGTGCGCATCGAGGTGTGCGACCGCGGCCCCGGCGTGCCGCCGGAACAGCGCGAAGCCATCTTCGCGCCCTTCTACCGCCTGCCCGGCGCCAGCGAAGCGGCCGGCGGCGTCGGCCTGGGCCTGTCGCTGGTGCGCCAGATCGCGCGCCATCATGGCGGCGCGGTGGTGTGCCTGGACAATCCGGGCGGCGGCTGCTGTTTCCGCGTCACCCTGCCCCAGCCTCAGAGCGGTTTTGCCACCATCAGATAGAACACGATCACCAGCGCAAGGAAGGCCGGAATGCCGAGCAGGGTCCAGCGGCGCAGGTAGGCCCAGTATTGCTGCGGCAGCGCGGTGCCGTCGCGCGCGGCCACCTGGGCCAGGTCGCGCATGCGCAGCTGGATCCACACCACCGGCAGCCAGCACGCCCCGGCCAGGAAATACAGGCCGATTGACCAGACGATCCATGCGCTGGTCCAGGGATAGCCGGCCAGGTGGATCAGGTAAAAGCCCGTCAGCGGCTGCAGCACCACGGTGGTGGAGGTAAATATCCAGTCGGCCAGCACCACGTAGCGGCTGACCACGGCGATGGCGCGCACGTCGCGGCTCAGGCTGGTGAACAGCATGTAGAAGGCCGAGCCGATTCCGGTGCCGAACAGAAATGTCGAGGAGAGGATGTGCAGCCATTTGACGATCAGGTATTCCACGTTAGTTATCCTCAAGTTCGGCCAGCAGCCAGATGGCGGCCAGCATCGGCAGGTTCTTGGTCAGGGGACCGTAGGGATGCAGCAAAAATTCCGGCAGGCGCACGGCGATCACGACCGTGTAAAAGCCGATCAGCGCCAGCTGCGCGCGCCATAGCCAGCGCCGGCGCGGCAGAAACAGGGTGCCGAGGCCAAACAACAGGTCGAGCAGGCAGGCGCCGTACAGCATCAGCGGCGCGAGCGCGGCAGGAATGCCGCTGCGTTCGAGCAGCACATAGCTTTGGCCGACCGGATACAGCCCGGCCGAGACGATGGCCGTGGCGATCCACACTGCGGCAATGGCGGCGCGCAGCATGGGCAGCAGCCAGCCAAGCTTGGCCTGCATGCGTTCGGCCCGGGCATCTTCGATAAACGCTTCCGGCGGACGCGGCCAGCGGCCCAGCAGGCGCGCCGTATCGGCCACGTCGGCACTGTTGCCGCGGTTAAGCATGCTGAGCGCATCCGCATCGAGCAGGGCGCCGGGCAGCTTGCCGGCCACGCGGGCCAGGCCGCGCGCCAGCCAGCCGGGCAGTTGCAGCACGCGCAGGCGGCCCATGCCCATGGCGGCGCGCAAGGCGGCCAGGTAATCGGTGAAGGGCAGCGCGCGCGGGCCGACCAGCGCCAGGCGCGCGGCGCCGTGCCAGGGCGCCGGTTCGCGCAGCAGCTTGACGAGGGCTTCGCACAGATCGTCGATATGGATCGGCTGCACCAGTTGCGGCGCGCTGCCGAACCGCAGCGCCAGCGGCATGCTGGCCAGGGTGCGGAAGGCGCGCGCGCTGGCGCCATCCTTGCCGTACACCAGCGAGGGCTGGACGATGGCGGCATGCAGTGGCAACTTGGCCAGGGCGTCGTCCGCGCGCTTCTTGCTCAGGTGATAGGCCGTGCTGGCATGGCTGTCGGCGCCCAGCGCCGACAGCTGGATCACCGTGCCCACCCCGGCGGCGGCGCAGGCGCCGAACAGGGCAATGGGGGTGGCGGTGTGCAGGGTGTCGAAGCGCTGGCGCCCGCTTTCCCGGAAAATCCCGACGGTGTTGATGACCGCGTCGATGCCTTCCAGGCGCGGTTCCCACACGCTTTGCGCGGTATCGCTGGCGAAGTCGGCTTGCAGCCAGCTCACCCCCGTGCGCGCCATGCCGGCGTGACGCGCCACCGCCGTGACCTCATGGCCTTCGGCAAGCAATGCGTCGAGCAAATGGCTTCCGATAAATCCTGTGGCGCCGGACAATAAAATGCGCATGGGGTTCTCAATTCAATGCGACTCAATGTCACCATATTCCGCCATTTCAGTAATTTCTGTCAAGACAGAAATTCCGCACGGCTCCGTCATATTTTCATAGAGACCAAACCATCGCGATGAGTTCACAGTCAAATGAGTATATCAGCAAGATTGCATGGAGATTCCCATGGGCAACTGGAATACCCCGCTCCGGCGCGGCCTGGTCGGCGGCAGCGCCGCCAGCGTGCTGTCGACCGTCGCCCTGGCCGCGCTCGGCAGGCGCCAGACCGGCAGCCCGTATGCGCCGACCAACGCCATCAGCCACTGGCTATATGGCGACGAAGCCGCCATGAAAAACCGCCCCAGCCTGCGCTACACGCTGACCGGCTATCTGATCCACCATGCCACCGCCACCTTTTGGGCGGTGCTGGTCGAACGCCTGCTGGGCAAGGTGCTGGACCGCAAGGAACCGCTGACCACGCTGGAAGTGGCGAGCGCGGCGGCCGCCGTGGCCTGCTTCGCCGATTACCAGCTCACGCCCGAGCGCTTGCAGCCCGGCTACGAAAAGCGCTTGTCCAAACCGGCGCTGGCGCTGGTCTACGCGACGTTCGGGCTGGGCCTGGCGGCGGGTGCCCTGCTGAGCCGGCGTGCCGCCTAGCGCATGGCGCCCTGGATCGCCGCGCTGATCTCGCACGGGCTGATCGGCGGCCTGGACATCGTGCTCAATCACGAGTGGATCGCGCGTCTGCCCGCGCAGCGGGGGGCGCGGCGCGAAGTGCGCCTGCACAGCCTGCGCGAACTGCTGTTCGCCGCCATCTTTTTCATGCTGGCCTGGTACGAATGGCATGGCGCGTGGGCGGCGGCCATCATCGCCCTGTTCGTGGCCGAAGTCGTGATCGATCTGGTCGACACGGTGCTGGAGCTGGGCACGCGCACCCTGCCCGTCACCGAGCGCATCCTGCACGTGTTCCTGTTCATCAATCTGGGGATTGTGCTGGCGCTGCTGGGTCTGGCAGTGGCGGGCTGGATTGCCCAGCCCAGCGCCATCGTGCCGGTCAGTTACGGCGCGCTCAGCTGGGTACTGAGCGGCCAGGCCACGCTGGCGCTGGGCTGGAGCATCCGCGATGCCTTCAGCCAGCGCCAGCTCGCCGTCGCTTAAAACGCGTAGCTGGCGCGCGCGTACACGTAGCGTCCGCTACGCCCGAACGGGGCATAGTTCGGGAACGGCGCGTTGCCGCTCGGGTTGAGCGCCGCGCCGACCGATTCCGGATATTGGTCGAACAGGTTTTCGGCACCCAGCGCCAGGTTCAGCTTGGAGGTGAGCGCGTAGCGGCCTTCCAGGTCGACCACGGTCTTGGCGCTGAGCACCACGTCAAGGGCCGGGCTGGCGTTCGGCGACAGCACCTTGCCGTAGCGGGTGGCGCGCAGGGTAGCGCCCAGCGCGCCCAGCTTCCAGTTCACGCTCGCATTGAGCTTGTTCTTCGGCTGGCCTTCCTCCAGCGACAGCACGTTCAGGCGGTCGAACAGCGGCGGCGCCGAGGCGAGCGCCGCCAGCTGCGCCGTTTCCGGCACCTTGGTGACGTCGGTCTTGTTGACGTTGGCCGCCAGGGTGAAGTCGAACTTGCCGGCCGTCCCGGCATTCCATGGCCAGCTCAGCACCACATCCACGCCGTCGGTGGTGGTATCGACGCCATTGATGAAGAAGCGCCCGCCGCCCACGCCGATGAAGCCCTGGCTGGCCAGGAAGGCGCGCACGTCGTCCTGGGTCAGGTTTTCCGACAGCACGATGCGGTCGCGCACCTTGATGCGGTAAG
>CAMLIL010000161.1 GCA_946480015.1 uncultured Oxalobacteraceae bacterium
CGACCAAGTATTCTAACCAGCTGAACTAACCGCCCGATGCCCAGCATTATAGAGACCGGCTTCTGGAAAGACAAGGGCTTTTTTTCAAACGAAAAAACCATCGCCGTTCATTTACACTTCTGCCATGAACACACCCCCTTCCCTCGACACCGCCCACCTGCACGCCCACCACGAAGGCGACGCCATCCACACCCACGTCGCCGAGGGCCGCGACCAGACCGCGCTGGCTGTCGCGCTCACGCTCACCTTGCTGTTTGCCGTGGTCGAAGCCGTCACCGGCTTCATGTCCAGTTCGCTCGCGCTGATCTCCGACGCCGGCCACATGGTCACCGACGCCGCCGCGCTCGGCCTGGCCCTGCTGGCGCAACTGATCGCCAAGCGCCCGCCCTCGGCGCGCCACTCGTTCGGTTTCGGCCGCGCCGAAGCGCTGGCCGCCTTCGTCAATGGGCTTGCCATGCTGGCCCTGGTCGCATGGATTACTGTCGAAGCCGCGCACCGCTTCATCGCCCCGCATGCGGTCGAAGGCGCCACCGTCTCGATCGTCGCCGCGCTCGGCCTGCTGCTCAATCTCGCCATGGCCTGGCTGCTCTCGCGCGGCGAAGCCAATCTAAACACCCGCGCCGCCCTGGTCAATGTGTTGGGCGACCTGCTCGGCTCGGTGGCCGCGTTGACCGCCGGCATCGTCATCTATTACACCGGCTGGATGCGCATCGACCCCATCCTGTCGGTGCTGGTGTCCCTGCTGATTTTTAAATCCACCGTGTCCGTGCTGCGCGAGTCCTATCACTCGCTGATGGAAGGCGTACCGCCTCACATCGACTACGTGCAGGTCGGGGCCGACCTTGCGCGCGTGCCCGGCGTGCTGTCCGTGCACGATTTGCACGTGTGGGACATGTCGCCGGGCCAGCCCGCGCTGATCGGCCATCTGAGCATCAACAGCCTGCAGGAATGGCCTGCCGTGCTTGAGCTGGTGCGCGACATGCTGCTCGAAAAGCATGGCATCGACCACGTCACCTTGCAGCCTGAAGCCCGCCACTGAGGCCAGGGCGGGATCAGCGTGGCGGCGGTGGCCGCAATCGGCATGCACAACAGCCGCCCGGCTACGTCACGACCAAAGCGGCCCACTCAGCCGCGCGACACCTCGTCTTGCGCAATTCGTACCAATGCTGAGGTGCCGACATTAAAATGGCCTGAACGGGTTTGTGCCGAGCGCCACCCGCTGTCACAGCATGTTTTATGGAGGTCATTCATGATCCCGCAGCCCCGCTATCTGGAAGCCGACGCCCTCAAGGGCGCCCTGATCATCCTCGTGGTGTTCGGGCACATCGTCGACATCTTTTCCGCCCGGTACAACCTGTACCGCGCCCTCGACGGGGCAATCACAAGCTTCCACATGCCGCTGTTCGTGTTTATAGTCGGCATGTTTTCACGCTCGACTCTGGGCGACAAGGACTACCGCACGATCTTCAGCCAGTTCGTGCTGCCGTTGGTCGTGTTCCAGGCAGCCTACCTGCTGCCGCTGCGGCTGGTCACGGGAAAATGGCTCGCGCCCACGACGGAACCCTATTTCCATCTCTGGTTCCTGCTTGCCGTCATCATGATGAAGTTAAGCCTGCCGGTGGCCGTGCGCATTCCATACGTTCTGCCGGTCTCGGTCTGCGTCGCGCTGCTGGCCGGCTACGATCCCGGCATCGGCTTCAGCTTTGCGCTGTCGCGCACCATCTATTGTTTCCCGTTCTTCCTGCTCGGCCACCGCCATGGGCGCCCGCTCCTCACGCTCGCAATGAAACATCGCTACCTCGCGGGCGGCCTCTTCGTCTGCGTGATGGCTGTGGTCATTCGCTGGTCCTTGCACGGCCTGGAGCCGAACGCGCTCATCGGCGCGGTGGGCTACGCGGAGCGGCCGGTGATCGCGGTCGCGCCGGCCATCGGGCGCGCGCTCGCCCTCCAGCTGGCCGCCTTCGGCGCGCTCGGCTTCGTCGCATGGGTGCCGGCGCGCATGCCGTTGCTGGCATGGCTCGGCCAGCACACGCTGGCCGTGTACCTCCTTCACGGTTACTTCATTCTGGCCCTCATCCAGACCGTACGCCGCATTCCGGAACACCTTGCGGTGCAACTGCTGCCCGTCTGGATGCTATGCGCGGTCGCGCTCGCATTCGGCCTGGCGCAGCTCGATGCCCGTTTCAAGCAGGCGTTCACCAGCATGGGCGAGGCGCTGATGGCGTTCGCCGGGCGCCGGGTTCCCCTTGCCACCGAGCCGCAGTCCCCGGCAAGCCCGCCCGCCCCTCCGACGGCGTCGACGCGCGCGGCCACACAGGAATAGTCGCGCCGACCGCCGCTGCCGTTTGCATGAACCAGGCGACAGGCCCATAACAAACAAAAGCACGTCAAGTTCAATGCTTCCATCGAGGAAAATCGACTTGTGCGCCTTCGCCGGGCGATCAATCGCCCCAATCAGTTCGACGCCAAATCGATGCGCCGCTGGATCCGCGCCGCTGCAGCCGCATCGCCCGCCGCCTGCGCACGCTTGAGCGACACCCCGAGCCACATCAGCAGCGGCCGGCGCCAGCCCTGATCGGCAGCCGTTTCGGTGGCCACGCCGATATCGGCCGGCCCAATGCGCGCCGTTTGCAAGAGCGCTCCCGCAGCCACCAGCCGCGCAAGCGGATCGGCAATCGTCTCCAGTTTGGCCGTCCCTCCGACCACCGCGCGGTGCTGCTCCGGCAGCAGCGCCGCATTCAGCCCCTGCCACTTCCCGGCCAGATAGGCCGCATAAGCCTGTTCGGCCGGCGTGGCATCCTGCGCCAGTGACGCAAACCCGGGACAGCCGTCGAATTCAAGCGTGGCAACCTGAGTGGCACAGCGGTACAGCTCCGCATGCGCGACCAGACTGGCGCGGCCGGTGCTGGTCATTTCCAGCCGCGCGCGCGCGAATTCGGCATTCGCGGCACCGGTATCGCCTTTCAGATAGGCGTCGCTGAAGGCGCTCAAAGCGCCGCTGGCGTTGGCCTTCCAGCTTGGCTCGGCTACCTTCGACGCGCACGCAGCCAGCAAACACAAGGGAACGACAAGCGCCAGTCTCATGGGAGCCTCAATTCGGTATCTTTGGCGAACGGCCACTTGCGGTTGATCTCGTCGATCAGGCGCGTCACCTTGCGCAGGCTGGCGTCGACTTCGCCGCGCAGCGCGCCCAGGTCCTGGGTGGCCACGCGCGCGTTCTTGCCCACCGCCTGCGCCTCGATCAATACCGCGTCGACCTTCTTCAAACTGGCGCTGGCATCCTTGAGCATCACTTGCAGTTGCACTACCGCCCCCTGCGTCTCGTCCATCAAACCGTTTTTGGCAAACACCCGCTGGTCCGCCTTGGCCAGCAGGCTGTTGACCCGGTCGAGCGTCCGCATCAGCTTGCGCGCCTCCTCGTCACTGCCCAGGGCCGAGCCGAGCAGCCCGTACTTGCCGGTCATGCGCCCGGTCGCCGTCTGCAGGTTGGCCAGACTGGTGTTGATGGCCGAATCGCTGCGCGTCATCGCATCGAGATTTTCCAGCAGCGCGCGGGCGCTGGCCACCAGCCGCGGGATCTCGGCGGTCGTGTCGCCGCGCAGCACATTGCGCACCGCACCAGGTTCCAGCGGCGGATCGGTCAGGATGCCGGTGTAGGCGCGAATGCGTGTCTCGCCCACCAGGCTGCGCTCGACCGTAAACACGCTGGAGGTCTTGAGCCACCTGGCGTCCTTGCGCGGCACGTCCAGCAGGATGCGCACCTTGCCGTCCGGCGCCAGCTCGACCTTCTGCACACGCCCGATGGGAAAGCCGGAAAACGTCATGTCCATGCCGGGAATGACGCCTTCGGAATCCTCGGCGATCAGCACCAGCCGCTGGGTCGCTTCGAACACGCCGCGCGCGTACATCACGTACAGCAGAAAGCTGATCACCAGCGCCGCCATCACGACCAGCAGGATGACCGCCTTCACTTCTACGTGCTCGACCTCCCTGGCCGGCGCTTCCGTCTGGGGTTCTGCCATCGACGCTCCCGTTAAATGTATTTGATGGCCAGCGAAGCGGCCTCGATAAGCAAAAGGACAAACAGCAGGCGCACCGCGCCCGGCTGCACATTCGACACCGGCCGCCGCCCGTGCCGTTGAATATCCAGGATGGCAGCGGAGGGAATCACCGCCACCGCCAGTCCGAAGAACACGGTTTTGAACACGAAGCCGATCGTCACCGCCGGATCGAATATACGCCCAACCGTGCGCGTGTAGTCGACCACGCCCCACGGCAGAAAACCGTACACGCTGATGTACGCCAGCAGCAGCACGATCACGCTGCTGACCATGGCCAGGCTGAGGACGGCGAAGGCATTGGCGATCACCTGCGGCACCAGTTCGCGGCGCAGGCGGTTCTGGGCCTGGCGCGAGCGGTCCGGCTCGGCCGCGGCGGCCACGGCCAGCGCGTCGCCGGCGTTGAAGGCCAGCCCGGCGCGGATGGCCACGAACATCGCACCGGTCAGCGGAATCAGTTCGAGCACCAGCACCCGCACCACCATTTCCAGCGCATAGTTCGACAGCCCGTAGCTCTGCGCCGTCACCACCACGATGCGGATGATGACCGTGCTCACCAGCGCCGACAGCAGGGTGAACCACGGCAGCACTTCCCACGTGCTGCTGTAGATGAAGCGCGACGTGATGATGCGGTTGCTGCGGTTATAGGTCGACGGCGAGAACGCCATGACCAGCGCCATCGCCCCCAGATGAACGATGTACCACCAGCTCGATACATGGCGCCACAGCAGCGGCCCCCACTGCCGTGGCGTCGAATACAGGAAGGCGGTGGGCAGGCGGCGCATGATCGCTACTGGCGCCGCGCTTCCTGCACGCCCGCCACCTCCATGATGGCATTGAGCGCTTTCTGCAACTGCGAGGTCGAACCGATTTCCGCCGTAAACGTCATGCGCGCCTGGCCTTTCGAACTCTGGGTGTTCACGCCGATCACGTTGATCTTCTCGCGCGAGAACACCTCGGAGATATCGCGCAGCAGGCCCTGGCGGTCGCCGGCGAGGATGAACAGGTCGACCGGATACACCGTATCGAGTCCGGCGCTGCCCCAGTCCGTATGAATCACCCGCTCGGGCGCCTTGGAGCGCATCTCGGCGAAGTTCTTGCAGGTGGCGCGGTGAATCGACACGCCCTTGCCGCGTGTGACGAAGCCGACGATGCCGTCCGGCGGCGCCGGCCGGCAGCACTTGGCCAGCTGCGTCATCAGCCCCTCGGTGCCGACCACCAGCACGCCCGACTTGGCACCCTGCTCCACGCTCGACGCGCGGCTCTTGTTGAGCACCACCGCGTCTTCCTGCACCGGCGCTTCGCCGGTATCGTGCACGGCCTGCTCGACCTGGCGCAGGCTGAATTCCTCCTTGCCGATCGAGATGAACATGTCGTCCACCTTGGCAAAGCCCAGCTTGTGCGCCAGCGATTCCAGGTTGACGGCGGTCTTGCCTTCGCGCTGCAGGGTCTTTTCCACCAGCGCGCGGCCATGCGCCAGCGTCTCCTGCAAATCGATGGCGTTAAACCACGCGCGCACCTTGGTGCGGGTGCGCGAACTGACCGTGTACCCCGGGCTGAGCCAGTCGCGCGAGGGACCGGCCGTGCCGGGCGCGCCCTTGGCGGTGATGATCTCGCAGGTCTGGCCGTTTTTCAGCGGCGTATTGAGCGGCACCATGACGCCGTCCACGCGCGCGCCGCGGCAGCGGTGTCCCACCTCGCTGTGCAGATGGTAGGCGAAGTCGATCGGCGTGGCGCCCACCGGCAGCTCCAGCACCCGCGCCTGCGGGGTCAGCACGTAGATGCGGTCGTCCAGCGTGGTCGACTTGAGCTTTTCCACCCATTCGCGCTTGCTTTCCTCCTGCTCGACGACGGCGTCGGCCACCTCGGTCTTCCAGGCCAGCAGTTGGCGCAGCCAGGCGATCTTTTCGTCGTAAGCCTGGCTCTTGAAGTTCGAGCCGCCTTCCTCCTTGTAGCGCCAGTGCGCGGCGATCCCGTATTCGGCGAACTGGTGCATCGCCTGGGTGCGGATCTGCACTTCCAGCGGCCGCTTGTCCTCGGCCATGACGACCGTGTGCAGCGACTGGTAGCCGTTCGACTTGGGCCGCGAGATGTAGTCGTCGAACTCCTTCGGGATCGGGGTCCAGATGTTGTGCACCACGCCCAGCACGGTGTAGCAGGTCTTGTCGTCGTCGACGATCACGCGGAA
>CAMLIL010000162.1 GCA_946480015.1 uncultured Oxalobacteraceae bacterium
ATCACCGAGCGCAAGCGGGCCGACGAGCAGACCCGCCACCTGGCCGAGCACGATTACCTGACCGACCTGCCCAACCGCGTGCTGTTTCTCGACCGTCTGCGCCAGGCCCTGGTGGCCGCGCGCCGCAAGAAGCACGGCAGGGTGGCGGTCATGTTCGTCGACCTGGACCGATTCAAGGGCATCAACGACAGCTTCGGCCACCACGTGGGCGACGCGGTGCTCAAGGAAGTGGCGGTGCGGCTGGTGCGCTGCGTGCGCAGCGCCGATACGGTCACGCGCCTGGGCGGCGACGAGTTCGTGGTGATCCTGGCCGACATCGGCGGGGTCGACCAGGCCGCCCATGTGGCCAACAGCGTCATGCAGTCCGTCGCCCAGCCCTTCGTGGCGGACGGGCGCACCATCAGCCTGTCGGTGTCGATCGGCGTGGCCATGTCGCCGGCCGACGGCGACGACGTCGAGACCCTGCTCAAGCACGCCGACGTGGCCATGTACCACGCCAAGGAAAACGGCCGCAACGCCATGCATTTCTTCAGCTCCGACATGAACGCCCACGTCGTCGAGCGCGCGCAGCTGGAAAAGCACTTGCGCCAGGCCCTGGACAGGCAGGAATTCGAACTGGCTTATCTGCCCGAGATCGACATCGCCAGCGGCACCATCATCGGCGTCGAAGCGCTGATTCGCTGGCGCCACCCGCAGCGCGGCATGCTGTTGCCGGAACAATTCATCGGCGTGGCCGAGGAGTGCGGACTGATGGTGCAGATCGGCGACTGGGTGCTGCGCACCGCCTGCGCCCGCGCGCGCGCCTGGCAGGACATGGGCGTGAGCGTGGTCGTGTCGGTCAATGTGTCGGCCCTGCAGTTCGTGCACCACGACCTGGTGGCCAGCGTGGATGCGGCGCTGGCCGCGTCCAGCCTGGCGCCGGCCTGCCTCGACCTGGAAATCACCGAGGCCATCATCACCGGCGGGGACGAGCGCACCGCCGCCATCCTCGGCCAGCTGCGCGAGCGCGGCGTGCGCCTGACCGTGGACGATTTCGGCACCGGCGTGTCCAGCCTGGGCGAATTGCGGCGCATGGGCCTGTCCAAGCTGAAAATCGACCGCTCCTTCGTCGACGAGATCGGCAGCCAGTCTTCAGAGATCGGCATCATTCCGGCCATCATCGCGCTGGCGCGCAGCCTGCGCCTGCGCGTGATCGCGGAAGGCGTGGAAACGGCCGGCCAGCTACTGTTTCTCAAGCGCCTGGGCTGCGATGAATACCAGGGCCATCTGGCCGGCATGGCCTCGGCCGAACCGGATCTCACACTCCAGCATCGCTAAGCCCATGCATTTCGTCGAACAGGCGGATGCGTGCCAGCACCTGCCCATGGTCCGACGCCTCGGGCAATTCCAGCACCAGATGGTCGTTCAGGTACACCACGTCGACCACCTCGCCGATGGCGTTCGGCAGGGCCGCGTTGAACTGCTCCGACACCAGAATGTGGTCGATGGTCGAATACTGGCCTTCGTGCAATTGGCTGAAGCCCACATGACGCAAATGATCCTGGCGCCGCTGCAATTGATAGGCGTCGAACAGGCGTTCGGCCAGCGGGGTGCCGGTGCCCAGCACGATATTGGTGGTGACGGCATCGGCCACGTCGTTGAAGTCTCCCAGCACCACGCGGGCACGCTTGTTGGCGCGCGCCAGGTTACTGAGCAGCACGCGCAGGGCCACCGCCTCGGTGCCGCGACGGATCAGCGAACGCAGGCTGGCCTGGGCGTACAGCAGCGGATCGTCGCTGCTGTCGCCGTTGCGGTAGTCGGGCCGCTTGGATTTCAGGTGCACCACCAGCACGTCGACGGTGACGTCGGGCGACACCGCGATGGCCGCATGCACCACCGGACGCGAGAAGCGCTTCGGGTCGCGGCTGCCGGGCGGCATTTCCACGCCGTCCGGGAAATGCGTGAAGGCGCTGCCCGGCCCGGCCAGCGGCAGGCGCGACACCAGCGCCACGCTGGGCGTGTACTTGTCGGCGCCCGGGTCGGGGTCGAAGCCGACATGGACGGCGTCGCGGTAATGGCGGGTGCGCGCCAGCACCTCGCGCAAGCTCGCTTGCGAGAAAATCTCCTGGAAACCGATCACGTCGGCGCCCAGGCGGTCGATCTGCTGCGCAGTCCAGTCGAGCTTGGCTTCGTACTCGGCCACGGTCGATGGCAAGAGGTTGTCGTACAGCCTGGCGCCGGCAGGGGCCAGGTTGCACACATTGAAGCTGGCAAAGCGAATCTCTTGCTGCATATTAAGAAACCCTCCTGAACACTTAGCGTATCACGCGCGGCCGGGATTGCGCACGTCTGTCGCCACTTGCGTATCGGCCGGCATGCGAACTTTCAACGCGCATGCGAGTCCAACGGTGTTAAGAAAAGGCGACGGCCCGGCGCAGGCCGGTTCTCCAGTCGACGATGTCGGGGGGCACGATGAACACCACCAGTCACGCCGCGTTACCGGCCGCATCCAGTGCCATGGATTGGCTCAGCGCCAGCGAGATGGGCAAGGTCATCCGCTCGATGGACTGGTCCAGAACGCCGCTGGGCGCGCTGGCTGGCTGGCCGCAAAGCCTGCGCACGACGGTGAGCCTGTGCCTGGCGTCCAATTTCCCCATTGCGCTGGCCTGGGGGCCGCAGCGCGTCCAGATCTACAACGACGGCTACTGGCCGATTTGCGGCGACAAGCATCCGCAGTCGATGGGCCAGGATTTCAAGGAATGCTGGCGCACGGCGTGGCCCATCATCGGCGAGGCCTTCGAGCAAGCCAGCGCAGGCAGCTCGGCCTTCCTGGGCAATGTCCGCATGTTCCTCGACCGTTCAGGCTATCTGGAGGAGACCTTCTTCACCTCTTCCTTCAGCCCGATCCGGGACGACGCGGGCCGGGTCGCCGGCCTGTTTCACCCGGTCACCGAACTGACGCAGCAGAGCCTGGGCGAGCGGCGCCTGAAGGTGCTGCGCGCCCTGGCCGACGGCACCGCGCCGGCGCGCTCGGTGCACCAGGCCGTGACGCTGGCGATGCAGGCGCTGTCGGGCTTCGCGCCGGATGTGCCGTTCGCCCTGCTGTATCTGCTGGACGCCGGCATGCGGCGGGCGCGCCTGGTGGGGCAGTGCGGGCTGCCCCCCGGCACCCGGGCCAGCCCGCTCGACTTCGCGCTCGATGGCCCGTGCGGCGATGGCTGGCCGGTGGCGGCGGTGCTGCGCCAGCGCCGCCCCGAGCTGGTGGACGACCTCGAACGGCGCTTCGGCCCGCTGGTGTGCGCGCCCTATCCGGAGCCGGTGCACAGCGCGCTGGTGATGCCAGTCATCCCGTCCGGCCAGAACCAGGTGGTCGGCCTGTTGATCGCCGGGGTCAGCCCGCGGCGCGCGCTGGACCCGGCCTACCGGACCTTTTACGACATGCTGTGCGATGCCGTCACGGACGCCTTCGCCATCGCGCGCGGCTACGAGCTCGAGCGCAACCGGGCCGACGCCCTGGTCGAGATCGACCGCGCCAAGACGGTCTTTTTCAGCAACGTGAGCCATGAATTCCGCACGCCCCTCACGCTCATGCTGGGCCCGCTGGAATCGCTCGCCGCGACCAAGTTCGACGCGCACGGCCAGCAACTGCTCGACCTTGCCTACCGCAACTCCCTGCGCCTGCTCAAGCTGGTCAACTCCCTGCTCGATTTTTCCCGCATCGAGGCCGGCCGCATGCAGGTCAGCTACACCCCCACCGACCTGGCCTCGGCCACCACCAGGATGACCAGCATGTTCGATTCGGCCATGAAAACGGCCGGCCTGTCCTACATCGTCGACTGTCCGCCCCTGCCGCAACCGGTGTACGTGGACACCGACCTGTGGGAAAAGATTGTGCTGAACCTGCTGTCGAACGCCTTCAAGTTCACCTTCGAGGGCAGCGTGACGGTCCGCCTGCGCTGGGAGCAGGGGGACGATGGCGGCAAGGCGGTACTGAGCGTGAGCGACACCGGCACCGGGGTGCCGCCGGAACATCTGCCGCGCCTGTTCGAGCGCTTTTACCGGGTGCCGAACACCCGTGGCCGCACCTTCGAAGGCAGCGGCATCGGGCTGGCGCTGGTGTACGAACTGGTCAAGCTGCACGGCGGCACCATCAGCGTCGACAGCACGCCCGACGTCGGCACCACTTTCAGCGTCAGCCTGCCCGGCGGCACGGCCCACCTCGCGCCCGAGCGGATCGGCGCACCGCGCCTGGCACCGGCCAGCGGCGTGGAGGCGCGCGCCTATGTCGACGAGGCCCTGCACTGGCTGCCCAAGCCCGCGCTCGGCGCGCCGCCCGATCCGGCCCCCGGCGAGAACCCGGGGCGCCCGCGCATCCTGTGGGCCGACGACAGCGAGGACATGCGCACCTATGTGCGCGGCCTGCTCCTGCCGTTCTGGGATGTGGAGACGGTCAGCAACGGCAAGCAGGCGCTGGAATCGGCCTTGCGCCATCCGCCCGATCTGGTGCTGTGCGACGTGATGATGCCCGAACTGGACGGCTTCAGCCTGGTGCAGGCCCTGCGCGCCGACCCGCGCACCAGCGCCACGCCGATCATCATGCTGTCGGCCCGGGCCGGCGAGGATGCGCGCGTGGAAGGCCTGCATGCCGGCGCCGACGATTACCTGGTCAAACCCTTCGGCGCGCGCGAACTGCTGGCGCGCGTGGGCACCCATCTGGGCATTGCCCGCCTGCGCACCGAAGCGGTGGAGGCGGCCCAGCACGACGCGCTGACGGAATTGCCGAACCGGAAGTTGAGCTATGAATTCGCCGAACGCATGCTCAACAGCGCGCGGCGCCGCCATGCGCGGGTGGCGATCCTGTTCATCGACATGGACCATTTCAAGCCCATCAACGACACCTACGGCCACCAGGCCGGCGACGCCGTCCTGAAGGAAGTGGCGCGCCGCCTGAAAACCTGCCTGCGTGGCGAAGACATGGCAGGGCGGCTGGGCGGCGACGAATTCCTCGCGGTCCTGCCGCATATCGGCGGCGACGCCGACGTGGCCCACGCGGCCCAGCATCTGGTGGACTGCCTCAGCCAGCCCTACCGGGTCGGCGCGCTCAATCTGGACAGTTCGCCCAGCATCGGCATCAGCCTGTTCCCCGACGACGGCAGCCAATTCGACACCTTGCTGCAGCATGCCGACGTGGCGATGTACCACGCCAAGGAGGCGGGCAGGGCCACGTTCCAGCTCTACAAGCCCGCCTTGAACGACAGTGTCGCGCTGGTCTTGCGGGTCGAGAAGCGCATGCGCAGCGGCCTGGAAAACGGCGAATTTTTGCTGCACTACCAGCCCATCGTCGATGTGGCGGGGGGCCGCGTCACTGGCGCCGAAGCGCTCATGCGCTGGCCGGCGACCGGCATCTGCGCCAGCGACTTCATCGCGGCAGCCGAAAGCAATGGCATGATCGGCGCGATCGGCGAGTGGGGCATCGGCGAGGCTTGCCGCCAGGCGCGCCAATGGCGCGACCATGGCCTGCCGCCCCTGCGGCTGTCGGTGAATATCTCGCCATTGGAGTTCCGCCACCACACGCTGTGCGACCGGGTCGACGCGGCCTTGCAGCGCTACGGCCTGGCGCCGTCCAGCCTGCAACTGGAGTTCACGGAAGCGGCCTTGCAGAGCAATGCCGAGGCGGCGGTGGCCACCATGCAACGCCTGCGGCAACGGGGCGTGAAAACCGCGCTCGATGATTTCGGCCAGGGTTATTCGTGCCTGAGCCGGCTGGGGCGGCTGCCGCTCGACGCCATCAAGGTCGATCACGACTTCGTCATCAATCTCGCCTCGGGCGGCCGCGGCAACCGCACCATCACCGAATCGATCATCGCCATCGGCCGGTCGCTGGGGCTGGACGTGGTGGCCCAGGGGGTGGAATCGGCCGAGGTGCAATCGATCTTATGCGAACGGCACTGCCCCGAGATGCAGGGCTATTACCTCAGTTCGCCGCTGCCGGCGGAACAGTTCGAGCGCTGGTGCCGGGCACATTGATGTGGCAAAGCGGGGCGCTTGCTGCATAATAAGCGCCTCTCAGCAACCCTCCGAGCACTCGGCGTATCGCGCATGGCCAAGAAAGAGCACATCTCCGAAACTCCGGCGACCCACATGCTGCGCAAGCAGGGCGTCGCCTTCACCGAGCACCCTTACACCTACGAAGAACACGGCGGCACCGCAGTGTCGGCGCGCGAACTGGGCGTGGACGAACA
>CAMLIL010000163.1 GCA_946480015.1 uncultured Oxalobacteraceae bacterium
CGGGTCGGCGCCATCAGCACGTCGGCCAGCTTGCGGCCGTGGAAGTCGGCGTTCAAATCCGGCTTGGCCACGTCAATAATCTTGCGCACCAGCGAGTAACCGTTCGAATGCGCGCCCGACGAGGCCAGGCCCAGCACCACGTCGCCCGGGGCGATCTTGGTGCCGTCGATCAGCTTGGATTTTTCCACCGCGCCGACCGCGAAACCGGCCAGATCGTATTCACCGGCCGGGTACATGCTCGGCATTTCCGCCGTTTCGCCGCCGATCAGGGCGCAGCCGGCCTGTTCGCAGCCGGCGGCGATGCCCTTGATGACGTCGGTCGCGGTCGGCACGTCCAGCTTGCCGCAGGCGAAATAGTCGAGGAAGAACAGCGGCTCGGCGCCCTGCACCAGGATGTCGTTGACGCTCATGGCGACCAGGTCGATGCCGACCGTGTCGTGGCGGTTCAGTTCAAAGGCCAGCTTGAGCTTGGTGCCCACGCCGTCGGTGCCCGACACCAGCACGGGTTCCTGGTACTTCTTGCTGATCTCAAACAGCGCGCCGAAACCGCCAATGCCCCCCATCACGCCTTCGCGCAGGGTGCGCTTGGCAAACGGTTTGATCGCTTCGACCAGGGCGTCGCCGGCATCGATATCGACACCGGCATCGCGGTAGGAGAGGGAAACATTTGAAGGTTGGCTCATGGTGTAATTGTCAGCGAAGGCGGTAAAATGGGGACAGCGTGCGGCGCGGCGCCGATGGCGGCGTTCGAGCCGGGTAATCCGCTATTTTATCAAAACAGCCCGCCTCCCTCCCATTTAACCGACATTACAACAGCCTACATGCCATTTCCCTTGACGCCGGAGCAAAAGCAAACTGCCTTCTGGCTGTGCATCTGGGTAGCGTTCATCGTGCTGCTGTATGCCCTCGGACCGGTGCTGACGCCCTTCATCGCCGCCGCCATCCTGGCTTACGCGCTCAACGGCGGGGTCGACTATCTCGACCGCGCGCGCAATCCGCGCGGCCGCATGCCGCGCCCGCTGGCGGTGGTGGTGGTGATGATCCTGTTCCTGTCCGCCCTCACCGCCCTGGTGCTGATCGTCATCCCGGTGCTGCAGACCGAAATCCCGCTGCTCAAGGCCCAGCTGCCGATGATCCTGGTGCGCATCGACGAATTCATCGCCCCGCGCCTGCACGACATGGGCATCAAGGTCAAACTCGACGGCACCGGCCTGCGCCAGATCCTGTCCGAGCAGTTCGCCACCAGCGGCGAGGAAATCTGGAGCACGATCCTGGCCTCGGCGCGGGTCGGCGGCGTGGCGGTGCTGGGCTGGATCGTCACCCTGATCCTGATCCCCGTGGTGCTGTTCTATATGCTGCTCGACTGGCATGTGCTGCTGGACCGGGTGGCCGGCGCGGTGCCGCGCCGCTGGGTCGGGCAAACGGTCGCCATGGCGCAGGAAGTCAACGTCCTGCTGGCCCAGTACCTGCGCGGCCAGCTGCTGGTGATGCTGGTGCTGGCGGCGTACTACTCGCTGGCGCTGGGGATTGCCGGCTTCGACGTGGCGCTGCCGGTCGGCATCCTGACCGGGCTGCTGGTCTTCATCCCCTACATCGGCTTCGGCCTGGGCCTGGTGCTGGCGCTGATCGCCGCCATCTTGCAGTTCTCCGACTGGACCGGCCTGATCTCCGTGGCCGTGATCTACGGTTTCGGCCAGGTCATCGAAGGGTTTTTCCTGACCCCGCGCCTGGTCGGCGAGCGCATCGGCCTGAACCCGCTGGCCGTCATCTTCGCCCTGCTCGCCTTCGGCCAGCTGTTCGGCTTCGTCGGCGTGCTGCTGGCGCTGCCCGCCTCGGCCGTCCTGATGGTCGCGTTCCGGCACCTGCGCCACCACTATCTGCGCAGTAGCTTCTATAATGCTTGATTGCAGGGCAGTAAGTGGGTCTCTAAGAGGCTGTAGGGTAAAATCCCGATGATGAGAAGATCGCAATGAAACAGCTGGTGCTCGACCTGGGCGCGGAGCAGGCGCAAAGCCTGGATACCTTCGAAGTGGGACAGAATGCCGAACTGGCGCACCTGATGCACCAGTTCGCGGAACGCACTTCGCGCGAACATTTCGCCTATCTGTGGGGCGAAAGCGCGGCCGGCAAGACCCACCTGCTGCACGCGCTGGCCGCCACCCCGGCCTCGCGCTACATCGCCGCCGGCAGCCCGGCGGCGGCCTTCACCTACGCCCCCGGCGTATCGCTGTACCTGCTCGACGATTGCCACCAGCTCGGCGCCGAGGCCCAGATCGACGCCTTCGCCCTGTTCAACCAGATCCGCGAACACGGCGCCTACATGGTCTCGACCGGCCCGGTGCCGCCGGCCGTGCTGCCGGTGCGCGAAGACCTGCGCACGCGCATGGGCTGGGGCCTGATCTACCAGATCCACGGCCTGTCCGACGACCAGAAGATCGCCGCCCTGACCCACGCCGCCGAAGCGCGCGGGCTGACGCTCTCGGCCAGCGTGTTACCCTATCTGCTGTCGCACTTCAAGCGCGACATGCGCTCGCTGTCGACCATGCTCGACGCGCTCGACCAGTACTCCCTCGAAACCCAGCGCCCGGTGACCCTGCCACTGCTGCGCGATCTGCTGTTACAGGCAAACGAGACGAACGACCCGGCATCACCGCAGGCGGAAAACAAAGAATGAAGAAACTGGCCCTGTTTGACCTCGACCACACCCTGCTGCCGATCGACTCGGACCACGAATGGGGCGAATTTTTAGTGCGTACCGGCCGCGTCGACCCGCTCGAGCACAAACGCCGCAACGACGCATTTTTCGAGCAGTACAAGGCCGGCACGCTCGACCCGGTCGAATATCTCGAATTCGCCCTCGGCACCCTGGCGCGCTGGCCGCGCCGCGAACTGGACGCCATGCACGCCGAATACATGGACGCGGTGATCGCCCCAAGCATCCGGCCGCAAGCGCTGGCCCTGCTCAAGCGCCACCAGGACGCCGGCGACCTGGTGGCCATCATCACCGCCACCAACCGCTTCGTCACGGCGCCGATTGCCGCCGCGCTGGGCGTGGAGCACCTGATCGCCGCCGTGCCCGAGGAAGACCAGCACGGCAACATCACCGGCAAGCTGCTGGGCCTGCCCACCTCCGGCGCCGGCAAGGTGGTCCACACCCACGCCTGGCTGGAAAAAATCGGCACGGCGCTGCACGCCTTCGAGAGCAGCCACTTCTACAGCGACTCGCACAACGACATCCCGCTGATGTCGGTCGTGACCCATCCGGTGGCCACCAACCCGAACGCCGCGCTCACGCAACACGCAACAAGCCTTGGCTGGCCTTTACTCCACTTATTCAATGATTAAAAAACTCATTCGTAAAATCCTCGGCGTGAAAGACAAACAGGGGCAGCGCGACAGCACCGAACCGGTGGTGCTGGGACCGGAACAGCACGGCATCGACCCCAAACTGGTGTCGGCCAACGCCATCCGCGTGACCTCGACCCTGCAGGAGAACGGCTTCAAGGCCTTCGTCGTCGGCGGCGCCGTGCGCGACCTGCTGCTGGGGGTGAAACCGAAGGACTTCGACATCGCCACCAACGCCACCCCGGAAGAAGTCAAGCGCCTGTTCCGGCGCGCCTTCATCATCGGGCGGCGCTTCCAGATCGTGCACGTGATGTTCGGCCAGGACCTGCTGGAAGTGACCACCTTCCGCGGCGCGGGCTCCGACAACGCCCCCAAGGACGAACACGGGCGGGTCCTGCGCGACAATCACTTCGGTCCGCAGCACGAAGACGCCGAGCGGCGCGACTTCACCATCAACGCCATGTACTACGACCCGGCCACGCAGTCGGTGCTCGACTACCACGGCGGCATCGAGGACATCCGCGCCAAGGTCCTGCGCATCATCGGCCAGCCGGAAGCGCGCTACCGCGAAGACCCGGTGCGCATGCTGCGCGTGGTGCGCTTCGCCGCCAAGCTGCAGTTCACGATCGAGCCGCACACGCGCGAACCGATTCCGGTGATGGCGCCGCTGATCAACAACGTGCCGGCCGCGCGCGTGTTCGACGAAATGCTCAAGCTGCTCATGAGCGGCCACGCGCTGGCCTGCCTGCAGCAGCTGCGCAGCGAAGGCCTGCACCACGGCCTGCTGCCGCTGCTGGACGTGGTGCTGGAGCAGCCGATCGGCATGAAATTCGTCACCCTGGCGCTGGAGTCGACCGACAACCGCGTCAAGGCAGGCAAGGGCGTCTCGCCCGGCTTCCTGTTCGCCTCCCTGCTGTGGCATCAGGCGCTGGAAAAGTGGAACGCCTACAAAGCCGCCGGCGAATCGCCGATCCCGGCGCTGCACCTGGCCGCCGACGACGTGCTCGACTCGCAAACCGAAAAGCTGGCCCTGCAGCGCAAGATCGGCTCGGACATGCGCGACATCTGGTCGATGCAGCCGCGCTTCGAGCGGCGCGTCGGCAAGGCGCCCTACAAGCTGCTGGAACACCCGCGCTTCCGCGCAGGCTACGACTTCCTGCTGCTGCGCTGCCAGTCCGGCGAACTGGAAATGGAACTGGGCGACTGGTGGACCGCATTCTACGAAGGCGACCCGACCCAGCGCGAACAGCTGCTCGTGACCGCCAGCGCCGCCCCGCAGGGCGCCAAGCGCAAGCGTCCGCCGCGCCGCGCGCCGCGCAACCGCGGCGGCGCCGCCGCCACCGACAGCCCGGGCGAGGAATGATCGCCTACATCGGCATCGGCGCCAACCTGGGCGATGCGCGCGCCAACGTGCTCGACGCGCTGGCGCGGCTCGACGCCCTGCCCGATTCGCGCCTGATGGCGCGCTCGTCCCTGTACCGCACGGCGCCCATCGATTCGTCCGGCGACGACTACATCAACGCGGTCGCCTGCATCGTCACGCCGCTGGCCGCGCCCGACCTGCTGGCCGCCCTGCAAGCGATCGAACTGGCGCGCGGACGCGAGCGGCCCTACCGCAACGCCCCGCGCACGCTCGACCTCGACCTGCTGCTCTACGACGGCCGCCAGATCGATTCTCCCCAATTGCAGGTGCCGCATCCGCGCATGCTGGAGCGCGCCTTCGTGCTGGTGCCGCTGCTGGAAGTGGCGCCCAATATCGATGTGCCCGGCAAGGGCCGCGCGTGCGACTGGCTCGACGGCGTGGCCGGCCAATCCATCGTGAAAGCCTGAGCATGCAGATTCCCATCATCGTCCAGACCACCGGCCTGCTGATCGCCTCGAACGTCTTCATGACGATCGCCTGGTACGGCCACCTGAAGAACCTGTCGAACAAAGCCTGGTACGTGGCGGCCATCATCAGCTGGGGCATCGCCCTGTTCGAATACCTGCTGCAGGTGCCAGCCAACCGGATCGGCAACACGCAGTACAGCCTGGCGCAGCTGAAGATCCTGCAGGAAGCCATCACCCTGACGGTATTCGTGCCGTTCGCAATGCTCTACATGAACCAGCCGTTCAAGCTCGACTACATCTGGGCCGGTCTGTGCCTGGTGGGCGCCGTCTACTTCATCTTCCGCGGCTGATTCGGCAAGCGCGCGCCGTTAGCATTACACTAACGCCTCCGAGATCTCTCGAACCAAAGGAACAATGATGAGCAGCTACCTGGGCGCCGACGCGCCCGCACCGGCAAAAGCGGTGCCGACCAAGGCGGTGACGATCCCGTCGCTGAACGCCATGCGCGCCGCCGGGGCCAAGATCGCGATGATGACCTGCTATGACGCCAGCTTCGCCAGCCTGATGGACCGCTGCGGCGTGGAAGTGCTGCTGATCGGCGACTCGCTCGGCATGGTCTGCAACGGCCACCAGTCGACCCTGCCGGTGACGGTGGCCGAAGTGGCTTACCACACCGCCGCCGTCGCGCGCGGGAACAAGAACGCCATGGTGCTGGCCGATATGCCCTTCGGCAGCTACGCCACGCCGGAGAGCGCCTTCAACCACGCGGTCCAGCTGATGCAGGCGGGCGCGCACATGGTCAAGCTCGAAGGCGGCGCATGGCTGGCCGACACCGTCCGCTTCCTGACCGAACGCGCCGTACCGGTGTGCGCCCACCTCGGCCTGACGCCGCAATCGGTGCACCAGCTGGGCGGCTACAAGGTGCAGGGCAAGAGCGCGCAGAGCGCCGACCTGCTCAAGCACGACGCCCAGCTGCTGCAGGCGGCCGGCGCCTCGATGCTGGTGCTCGAAGC
>CAMLIL010000164.1 GCA_946480015.1 uncultured Oxalobacteraceae bacterium
GTTGTGGCTGCCGCCGAAGGTGTGGCTCCAGGGCAGCCAGTCGAGCAGCACGGGCGGCTTGTCGCCCAGGCAGGGAAAGGTTTGCAGCAGCATTTGCTGGTTGCTGCACAGCATACGCTGGGTGGTGATGACGGCCTTGGGCAGCTTGGTCGACCCGGACGTGAACAGGAACTTGGCGATGGTGTCCGGGCCGCTGGCGCGGTTGGCCGCATCCACGGCCGTACGCGGGGTGGTGGCCAGCAGCGCGGCCAGCGGCATGCTGGCGCGCCCGGCGTCGCCATGATCGATGACGATCTGCACGTCGTCGGCCACGGTGGCCGCCAGCGCCTTGGCGCAGGCGCTGCCGTCGCTGGCGTAGACCATGCCGGGCGTGAGGTGTTTCACGAAATGGGCCAGCTTGCTGAAATCGCCAGCCTGGGTGGAAGCGGCCGGCGACACCGGGCAATACGCAATGCCCGCATACATGGCGCCCAGCGCCAGTTGCAGGTGCTGCAAGTCGTTGCCGGACAAGATCATCAGCGGGCGCTCGGCCGACAGGCCGCGGTCCAGCAGGGCCTGGCCGATGGCGCGCGCATCGGCCAGCATCTGGCGGTAACTGATGCTCTGCCACTGGCCGTCGGGACCGCGCCGCGCCGCCATGGTGCGCTCCGGATACTGCTCGGCGCCGCGCACCAGGCAGTCGGTCAGGCGCTCCGGATAGGCGCCCAGCGCTTCGGTCGATACCAGGCGCCAGTTGCCGTGGCCATCGGCGGCCACCGTCACCGGCGCGCCGCCGACCCGGACCGGGCGGTAGCGCGACAGGTTGAGCGCGCCGGCCGTAAGGGGGAGCTGGGTCATTGCGCAACGCTCCTTCAGACTGGATAGTGGCGATGGCCGCTCTGGATGGTGATCCAGCGCAGTTCGGTAAATTCGGCAATGCCGGCCTTGCCGCCGAAGCGGCCGTAGCCGCTTGCCTTCACGCCCCCGAACGGCATTTGCGCTTCGTCCGCCACCGTGGAGCTGTTGATGTGGCAGATGCCCGATTCGACCCGGCGCGCCAGTGCCATCGCGCGCGCGACATCGCGGCTGAAAATCGCCGCCGACAGCCCGTATTCGCCGGCATTGGCTTCGGCCAGCGCGGCTTCGTCGCCGTCGACCCGGACAATCGTGACGACGGGGCCGAACGATTCTTCCTGCACCACCGCCATGGCGGGCGTGACATGGTCGAGGATGGCCGGTTGCAGCACGTTGCCGTCGTTTTCGGCCAGGCCGCAGACCAGGGTGGCGCCCTTGGCGACGGCGTCGCCGACCATGGCGGCCACGCGCTGGGCGGCCGAGGCGTCGACCATGCCGCCCAATACCGCGCCTTCGGTACCCGGTTTGCCGGCGCGCAGGGTCGCCGTCTTGACGCGCAGTTTTTCGACGAACGCATCGGCCACCTTGTGATCGACGATGATGCGGTCGGTGGACATGCAGATCTGGCCCTGGTTGAAGAAGGCGCCGAAGGCGGCCGCCTGCACGGCTTCGTCGAGGTCGGCGTCGTCGAGAATCAGCAGCGGATTCTTGCCGCCCAGTTCCAGCACCACCGGTTTCAGGTGTTGCGCGGCTTGCAGGGCGATGATGCGGCCCACCTTGGTCGAGCCGGTGAAGTTGACGCGTTTCACGGCAGGGTGGGCGATCAGGCGCGCCACCACGGCGGCGGCGTCCTGCGGCGCATTGCTCACCACATTGACCACGCCGGCCGGGAATCCGGCATCTTCGAACACCTTGCCGATCAGGCGGTGCAGGGCCGGGCACACTTCCGAGGACTTGAGCACCACGGTATTGCCGCAGGCAAGCGGCAGGGCGACGGCGCGGGTCCCCAGGATGACCGGCGCATTCCAGGGCGCGATGCCGAGCACCACGCCGCAGGCCTGGCGCATGCCCATGGCCATCAGGCCCGGGACGTCCGACGGGATCACTTCGCCGCCGGTCTGGGTGGTCATGGCGGCGGCTTCGCGCAGCATGCCGGCGGCCAGCATGACGTTGAAACCGTACCAGCCGGGCACGCCGCCCGCCTCGGCCACGCCCGCGGCGATGAATTCGGGCGCGCGCGCTTCGAGCGCGTCGGCAGCCTTGAGCAAGAGCTTGCGCCGTTCGCCCGGTCCCTTGGCGGACCAGGCCGGGAAGGCCGCCTGGGCGGCGGCGACGGCCGCGTCGGCATCGTCCAGGCTGGCGGCCGCCGCCACCGAGGCGGTGTCGCCGGTGGCGGGGTCGATGCGCTGGTAGGTGGCGCCGGTGGAGGCGGGGCGGTCCTGGCCGCCGATCAGCAAACGGGCTTCAAGCATGGCGTATCTCCTGGTGGTGATGGTGGTGGCTGGTTGACGCGTCTCAGGCGCGTTTGTAGGTCTGCAGACCGGGCTTGATGGTCTTATCGTCCAGGAATTGCTTCAGGCCCTGGGCGCGTCCTTTTTCCGGATCGCGGTAATTGGACTGGTCGACCTTGGCGTACAGGTAGTCCTCGTTCTGTTCCCAGCTGAATTCGCGGCAGCGCTTGAAACCGTTCTTGGCGATGCGCAGCACCACCGGCGCCTTTTCCAGCAGCTTGCCGGCCAGTTCGACCACGGCGGCGCGCAGCTCGGCGCGCGGCACGCTCTTGTTGACCAGCCCCATCTCGGCAGCTTGCTGGCCGGTAAAGGTGTCGCCGGTCATGATGTAATGCAGCGCGGCGCGATGGCCCATGGTGTCGGCCACGGCCTTGCTGACCAGGTTACCCGGTGGAATACCCCAATTGATTTCCGACAGGCCGAACACCGCTTCGTCGGCGGCGATGGCCAGGTCGCAGGCCACCAGGGGCGAGAACGCGCCGCCGAAGCACCAGCCGTTGACCATGGCGATGGTCGGCTTGCTGTACATGCGCAGCAGCTTCCATTGCCACTGCGAGCAGTCGCGCCGCATTCTTTCCTGGTAGATTTCGGGCTGGCCGTCGGTTTCACGGAAGTATTCCTTCAAGTCCATGCCGGCCGTCCAGGCGTCGCCCGCGCCGGTCAGGACCAGCACGTGGGCGTCGTTGTCGAGCTCGATGGTTTCCAGGACGTCGATCATTTCGCGGTTCAGGGTCGGGCTCATGGCGTTGCGCTTCTCAGGGCGGTTCAGCGTGACCCAGGCGATGCCGTCGGCAACGTCCACTTTAACAGTACTCCAACGACTTTCGTAGCTGCTCATTTTGATTTCTCTTTATAGTAAATTAATCTCAGGTTGCTTGATATGTGCTTTATATTATATTCTGCGTTGCCCGCCAGGCAAGGGCTTTTTACATACATTCCTTTACGTTATGAAACATCATCCGAGCACCGCCGAAGCCAACAAACCCAGCGGCATTGCCTATCTGATCGGCCGGCTCGACCACGTGCTCAGCCGGCGGCTGCGCGACAGCCTCGGCGGCCTGGGCTTGACGGCTGCCCAGTACACCGCGCTGTCGGTCCTGCACACCCAGCAGCAGCTGTCCAATGCCCAGCTGGCCGAGCGTTCGATGATTTCGCCCCAGGCCGCCAACGAAATGGTCAAGGCGATGGAAGCGAAAGGCTGGATCGCGCGCCAGCCGGACGCCAATCACGGCCGCATCATTCATTTGCGCCTGACCGAGCAGGGCGTGGCCCTGTTGCGCGAGGGCGACGCCGCCGTGGCGGTGCTCGAACGCACCATGCTGGCCGGGTTTGACGACGCCGCCCGCGGCGACCTGCACGCCCAGCTGCGTGCGCTGCTGCGTTCGCTGAGCGCCATCGTTCTCTAACTCCCTCATGGCCAGTACGCCGGGCGCAACTGGTCCGGCGTACCGGCGTAACCGTGCGTCACGGCGAAAGCGGCCAGTTCGCGCGGCGACTCGCCCACGCCGAACAGCGACCACACAAACATGCGGGCATACAGCTCGCAGCGTTCCTGTCCCGACAACGCCGGGTCGGCCGCCAGCCGGGCCTTGAGTGCGGCCAGGCTGTTGTGCTGGACCTCCATGCGCACGCCGCCGCCGGCGCTGGTATCGAACACCATCAGGCGCCGCTGCGCGTCCCAGCGCTGCCACTCGGGGCCAGGCGCACCGTGGCGCGCGAGGGCGGTCCAGTAGCCGGCCATGGCGTCCGAGACTTCCTTGCGGCCAGGGCGGTTGGCGGCAGTGAAGGAGCGGAACGGATCGAATTCGCCGTCCAGGTCGCGGAACACGAACGCCATCTCCAGCACATGGGCCGCGCCCAGCAGCAGCGCAGGCTGGATCAGCGGCACGGAAGGCTGCTCGTCCCAGTCGAAGCGGTAGACCCACACATCGGCATGGCCCGACGCGGCCATGGCGGAAGCCGGCTCCAGTGCGCCCGAGGTTTGCCACAGCGCCGACATGTACTCGGCGTGGCGCTGGTAGCGCGCGCGGTTGCGCATCACCGGGATACTGCCGAACAGCATGCGCACGTAGGCCGGGTTGTTGGACATGAAGATCTTGTACTCGTCGCGGTTGGTGCCGATGATGGTCGGCACCGCGTGGTAGCGGCCGCGCTCCAGGAACACGTCGGCCAGCGGCATGGCGGGCAGCACGTGGCCGTCCTGGAACACGTACGGCGCGTCGTAGAAACTGAGCGCGCCCGGCGTGATGGGCGCCAGCAGCGCTTCCGGCGCCAGGCCGCGCACGAAGGCGGCGATTTCCGCTGGCGGCATGGATGCGATGATGGCCTTGGCAGCTTCGCGGTCGGCGGCGCGGCCGGCGCGCTGCAGCCATTGGCACAGCAGCTCGCGCGAGCTGAGCGCATGCCCCGGCCGGGCGTCATCGGTGTAGTTGCGCGCCTGCGCCATGCTGGCGCTGAGCGTGAAGGGCGACTGCAGGATGGCTTTGTGGAACAGCCCTTTGGCCAAGGGACTGGCCAGCAGGGTGTACACGTTCAGGGCGCCGGCCGATTCACCGAAGATCGTCACGTTGTCCGGATCGCCGCCGAAGGCGCCGATATGCTGCTGCACCCATTCGAGCGCGGCGATCAGGTCGAGCGTGCCAAAGTTACCGGAGCGGTCGGCCGCGCTGTCGCCGTCCTGCGCCAGTTCGGCGAGGCTGAACCAGCCCAGGATGCCGAGACGGTAATTGGCCGACACCACGATCACGTCGTCCTGGCCGGCCAGGTTGCGCAAGGTGGTGTAGGTGGACGCGGTGCCGGCGGTGTTGGCGCCGCCGTGAATCCAGAACATCACCGGGCGCCGGCTGGCCGATGCCGCGTCCGGCGTCATGCAGGGTGCATAAATATTCAGGCTCAGGCAGTCTTCCGATCCGGCCGGCTTGCCCCATCGGGCGGGCGGCAGTTCCAGCGTAATGCCGCCCAGCTGCAGCGCCGGCGCGCCGCTGGCGACCGCCTCGCGCACGCCGCTCCAGGCCAGCGGCGCGCGCGGCGCCTTCCAGCGCAGGGCGCCGACCGGCGGCTGGGCGTAGGGAATGCCCAGCCAGGCGTGGGTGCCGTTGGTCTCGGCGCGGCCGATCAGATCACCGAGGGCAGTCGAACGCAGGGCCTCTGGATCGGGCCGCTGCGCCGCCTTGTGCGGCATCAGGAAGTGCGCCAGCGCCGGCACCAGCACCAGCGCGCCGACCATGTTCCAGATGAACATGAAGGCCAGCAGGATGCCCATATCGGCCTGAAATTTGATCGGCGAGAACAGCCAGGTAGCCACCGCCACGGCCAGGGTCACGCCGGTCAGGATCACGACCCGGCCGGTAAAGCGCAGCGCGTGCAGGTAGGCGTCGGACAGGGTGGCGCCGGCGCGCATGCGGGTCAGCATCACGCTCAGTACATACAGCGCGTAGTCAACGCCGATGCCCACGCCGAGGGCGATCACCGGCAGGGTGGCCACCTTGACGCCCATGCCCAGCACCACCATCAGCACTTCGCACAGGATCGAGGTGAGCACCAGCGGCAGCACCGCCACCAGCACCGCGCGCCATGAGCGGAAGGTGGCATAGCACAGCAGGATCACCGCGCCGTAGACCCAGAACAGCATGTCGTGCATGGCCTTCTTGACGACGAT
>CAMLIL010000165.1 GCA_946480015.1 uncultured Oxalobacteraceae bacterium
GGCAGGTTGAGGTTGCAGTCGATGATCATGCGCCCGCGCTGGGCCGGGTCGTTCAGATCGCCCCATGCCTGGATGATGCCGGCGTTGGGCAGGTAGCGCTGGATCAGCAGGTCGGCCGCGGCCAGGGCGGCATCGGCCGCGACCTGCTCGCCGGTGAGCTTGTAGCCGGCCACGCACGACAGGCTGTACAGAAAGCCCAGGTCGTGGTGGTTGACGTTGATGCGCTCGCGCTGGCGCTTGTCGAAGCTGAGCACGTTGGCGTGCGCCGCGTCGCGGTAGCGCGCTTCTCCGCTCACTTCATAGGCCAGCCACAGCATGCCGGTCCAGAAGCCGTTGGTCCATTCGGTATTGTCCATGGTCCCGTACACGCCATTGGTGCTCGACGGGGTAGGGAACTGCTGGCCGAAATGGCGCAGATTGCGCTCGACCGAAGCGAGCGCCTGGGCGATGGCGCGGTCGATCACAGCGCGGCTGGGCTTGGTCTGCCACGACAGCGGCAGCCGTTCGCGCACGAGCGCTTCCGGCACGGCCCGGGCTTGGAGGGGATGCATCATAGGTCCTTTCAATCAGATGGTGGCAGCTTCGCCGGCCGGCGCGAGCGCGTCGTCGCCGCTGCGCCGGTGTTCCGGCGGCGTGGGCGACAGCGCCCACACCGACAGCAGCAGGAATACGGCGCCGATGGCCGCGAGCATCAGGTAAGAATTGGCAAAGCCGAATTCGTCGTATGCCTTGCCGGCCAGCGGCGACAGGATGGCCAGGCCGAGCGAATGGCCGAAGCTCACGCCGACCATGTAGACGGTGGAGGCCAGGCGGTTGTCGAAGTGGCAGGCGATGTAGCGGAACACCGACACCACCAGGATCGGCAGTTCGACCGAGTGCAGCAGCTTCATCGCCGAGATGCTGAGCGGGCCGACGGCCAGGCCCGAGCCGGCGATGCGGAACAGCATGATCGAGCCGGCCAGCAGCAGCCCGCGCTTGGCGCCGATGCGCTTGACCAGCAGGGGCGAGAGGAACAGCCCGCCCGCTTCCAGGAAAATCTGCAGCGAGTTCAGGTAGCCGAACATGGCCGTGCCGGTGGCCTTGTCCGGGAACATCGACGCGAAATAATTGGGGAACTGCTGGTCGAACACCAGATAGATATTCGTCACGCTCAATACAAACACCATGAAGCGCCAGAACTCCCAGTTCGCCAGCAGGCTCGCGGCGTCGCTCAGGCCAACGCTGCTGGTGCGGGTGTGCTCGACATGGTGGGCGGGCGTGCGCCAGAACAGCAGCAGGCAGATCAGCACGAGACCGGCGCCCGAAGCGAGGAAGAAATTGATTTGCGGGTCGACGTTATACAGCCGTCCGGTCAGCATGGCGGCCGAGGCAAAGCCGAGCGAGCCGAACATGCGCACCCGGCTGTATTCGAAGCCGTAGGCGCGGCCGATGCGGTCCACATACGATTCGATGGCGTAGCTGCCGGCGATGAAGGTAATGCCCAGATAGATGCCGCCGGCGATCGCGCCCAGCAGGATATCGCTCTTTAACAGAGGGCCGTACACGAAGACCAGGAACAGCCCGGAAGCCGTGCACATGGCCGCGACGGTCCACAGGATGTGCTTGCGCATGCCGACCTTGTCCGACAGGAAACCGTAGATCGGCTGCGAGCACATGGCGGCGATGAAGTTGGCGGAAAAAACGATGCCAGTCTCCACGCCGGATAACTGCAGGGTGGAGCGCAGCCACAGCGCGAGCAGGGACATGCTCATCGCCTGCGCGAAGAAGTACACGTAGACGAAGGCGGAGAGGAAGCGGTAATGGGCTTGCTTGCTGGTCATGCTGGTCCTTGGCGCGCGGCGCGCAAACGATTGGTTGAGCGTTGTATATATGCCTCACGGATCCAGGCTGATTGACACTGTATCCCGTGCGCATGAGAATCGGTCGTGCCATCGCGTAAGACTGTTGGCGCCGTACGACGTCGGAACTGACTGGCGCCTACCCGCCGCTGTTGCTTTATTTACACAACGCTTGACAGATGAATCTGTTATCGATAACTTACAGGACCCGATTGACGCTGTCAATAGGTCAGCCGGCAGGGCGGGGCGCAGCGGGTGGATCGACTCTGGAGGCAGCAGCATGCCAACAGGGATGGGACCGATCGACGCCCGGGGCACCGCGCCCGGCCGGTGAAGGAAAGAAGGCCAAGGCAAACGGCACTCAGCATTTTTACAACAAAAAATAAAAAGGCTGGCGGGATGTCAAATTATTCGTATAATTACTTCTAAGCATGTTATCGATATCACAGAACGTGCCAAGAAAACAATTATTATCAGATCAACAGGAGGAGCACAAATGAACAAGCAGTTCACCAACAGCCTGCGCATGTCCGCGCTGGCCATTGCAGTCATGCAAGCGTACACGCCCAGCGCGTACGCCCAGGCAGCCGATTCCAACGTCGTGGTCGTGACCGGTATCCGCGCCAGCGCCCGCTCGTCGGTGGCGATCAAGCGCGATGCGATGGAAGTGGTCGATTCCATCACCGCGGACGACATCGGCAAGCTGCCCGACCCGAACGTGGGTGAAACCCTGACCCGCATTCCCGGCGTGCAGGCCTACCGCTTCGGCGGCGAGGCCGCCGCGCCGTGGGGCGGCTTCGGCTCCGGCGTGACCATCCGCGGTCTGGGATACACCGCGTTTCAGACCAACGGGCGTTCGTATTTCAGCGCCGGTGGCCGCGAATTCAACGTCGAGGCGGCAGTTCCAGGCATGGTCGCCGGCATCGACGTCTACAAGAACCCATCGGCGGAACACATCGAAGGCGGTATTGGCGGCCTGATCAATGTCCGCACCCGCAACCCGAGCGACTTCAAGGGTCTGACCGTGTCGGCTGGCGTGAACATGCGCGAAAACGACCTGGCCAAGAAGGCCGACCCAGAACTGTTCGGCCTGATCGCCAACAGGTTCGACCTCGGCGGCGGCAGCCGTATCGGCGTGATGGCAACTGCCACATATCAGAAGAGCACGGTCCGCAACGACAATAATCCGGCCAATCGCGGCCCCAACCTGAAGCGCGCGGTGCGCGCCGACAGCGCAGAATACGCCACCCTGGCCGCCGCGAACACCACGAATGCGACGAACAGGCCGATGTCGGCCTATGTCGGCCGCAGCGATATCTCCTTCCTGGACAATGTGCCGACCACTGGCGCACAGACCCCGGACATGACTGGCTTGACTGCCGACCAGCAAAAAAATGTGATGGTGGGTACCTGGGTGAACAGCAACGTGTTCCAGGAAACGATCATGCGCGAGCGCAAGGGCTTGAACCTGGCGGCCGACTACCGCGTGAGCAACACCTTGCGTTTCTACACCGAAGCGAACTACTTCTCGTTCCTGTACCATCAGAACTACCGCGGCCTCAATTCGAACGATGGCGCCAACGTGCAGAACCTGAAGACGACGCCGTTCAACTACGACGAAAACCTGGCTAACCGCAACAGCAACGGCGGTACCAACGACCAGGTCCTCAACCAGCGCCTGCTGAGCGGCACCTTCCTCAATTCGACCATGACCAGCATCGGTGGCGATGAGCACACGCCTTGGGAAACCATGATTGGCGCGGTCGGCGTCGAGTGGACCCCGACCCCGGGCCTCTCGCTCAAGGCCGACGCCAACTACATCAAGTCGGACAAGAAGAGTGACAACCGTTCGATCCGGATGGATTCGGCAGCTGGCCTGCAATGGTCGACCAACCGTGTGGCCGATGGCGCGCCGCATCCATTGACCTTCGACGGTCCAAGCCTGAGCGATCCGAAGAACTTCGTGTTCAAGGACTATGGCAATGGTCAAAACTACCACAATACCGATAATGGTTACGCGGCAGCGCTGTCCGGCACCTATGATTTGGACGGCATGTTCAGCAAGCTGCGCTTCGGCACCCGTGTCGCCTACCAGCACGATGAGTATCGCGACTATGGCTTCAGCAAATGGCTGACCACCGACGCCAAGGATGTCAACGCAGCCCGCTCGAACGCGCTGTCGGCCACCACGCTGACCGGCAACCTGCAAACGGCGCCGACCAACTTCATGAACGGCGACGCGGGCTATAGCGGCGGCTACCTGGCGTATGCCCCGGATGCTTTGCTGGGCGACCAGGTCCGGTCGGCTTTCCCGAATGCCGGCATTCTGACTCAAGATTCCTACCTCGAAAACCCGGGGCGGCGCACCGTCTTCGGGGAACACGACTCGGCCGCTTATCTCGTCGGCGACTTCAGCGCGCTGGATGAGCGCATCAAGGGTAGTGTCGGTGTGCGCCTGGTGCACACCGCAACGACCGTGACGGCCCGCGCCACCGATGTCAGCACTGGCCAGCTCGTGGATGTGACGCGCACGTCCACGTACAACAACGTCTTGCCGACGTTTAACATGACCTATGAGGCCGCGCCCGATACGCTGGTTCGCTTGGGTTATGGCCGCGGAATGACCCGTCCCGGGATTGGCGACCTCAACCCTACGATTAACGTCAACACCACCAACGGCACCGGCAGTATCGGAAATACGGCCCTGAAACCGCTGGTGGCGGACAGCTTCGACATCTCGTTCGAGCGTTACTTCAACAAAACGAACTACGCGTCGCTTGCCTTGTTCGACAAGGAAATCAAGAACTTCCCGAACGGGATCATCTCCTGCGAGACGATCAGCACCGCGCCTGCTTATGCTGGCGCGTTTGAAAATGGTTGCACTGGCGGCCAGTATTCGGTGACCAAGAAAGTCAATTCCGAAAAGGGCTATGCACGCGGCTTCGAGATCGCCGGCCAGATGTTCTTCGACTCCAGCTATGGCATCCTGAACAATTTCGGCGTGTCCGGTTCGTATAGCTACGTCAAGACCTCCAACCCGGTCAATTTCGGTGACGCCGCCCGGCCGAGAATCGTCGAGACGATGCAACCGATGGTGTCCAAAAACAACTTCAGCGTGTCGGGCATGTACGAGGACAACAAGCTGTCGGCCCGCCTGGTCTATACCTGGCGTTCGCCATCGGTGTTGTTTGGTGTGGACCCATACCCGATCTGGGCCCGCTACATCCAATCCTACGGCCTCCTGGACGGCTCGGTCAGCTACGAGATCGCTCCAAACATGACCCTGCGGGTCAATGCGGCGAACATCCTCAACAAAGCGGCGTATCGCGGTGTCGGCGAGCCTGGCTCCACCCAGGTTCCGATCGAGTTCCAGCACTTTGTCAATGGCCGCACTTTCAGCATTGGCCTGAGCTACAAGTTCGGCAACCTGTAAGCGTGTGAGGGGAACGCGGCTGGCATGGCCGCGATCCTGCAGTACCGCCTGATCGGCACGGCAGCGCCGTGCCGATCGTTTTTTGAAAGCCCCGAATGACCCTATGCCGGCGGGCTCACCGAGACCACCGGTTTCCTCGGCCGCCCCGGCGCCTGGATGATTCCTCCCTGCAACGCCATCCCCTTGCTTGTGATATCTACGTCTTTCTGCGGCGCATGAGCCTCGGACTGGATGCGATTCCAACCCAATAGTTGGCCGCAGTGCACAAATCGGTTAGGATTAACTGTTTTTTGATCGATAACATATAACGGGCGCCGGGCCGTCTGGCAACCAGGGACACATGGATACTAAGCAAAACGACCGCAACGCCACCAACGCCACCTTGTACGACGTGGCGCGCGAAGCCGGCGTCTCGGCCATGACGGTATCGCGCGTCATCAACGACAGCGCCCACGTGAGCGACAAGACCCGCGCCAAGGTCATGCGCGTGATCGAGCGCCTGAACTACTCGGTCAATATGGCCGCGCGCGCGGCCCGTGTGGGCACCTTGCGCGTGGGCCTGTTGTACAGCAACCCCAGCGCGGCCTTCCTGAGCGCCTTCCTGGTCGGCGCCATGGGGCAGTGCAGCCAGAGCGGCGCCCAGCTGC
>CAMLIL010000166.1 GCA_946480015.1 uncultured Oxalobacteraceae bacterium
AACTGGTGCTGGAAGTGCCGGAAGGCGAGCTGGAACTGGTCAAGCTGCAATTGCCGGCCCTGATGGCCGGTGTGGCCGAGCTCAAGGTGCCGCTGCTGGCTGAAGTGGGCATCGGCAAGAACTGGGACGAAGCGCACTGACGATCCCGGCTGCCGGGCAGTCGCGCGTGTTTTTCGCGCAACTGCCCAGCTGTAACGGTACAATGCCCCGCTTGCGCCATTTGCAAGATCTGTACAGCGAGGCTTTCAAATCGATCCGACTCTCATTTCCATCCTGCTTGCCACCACCATCGCGGGCGTGCTGAGCATTTCCGCCGCCGCGGTGTTCTCGTTCACCTTGCTGTCGAAGATGGTCGAGCGCATGGTCAGCCTGTCGGTCGGCATCATGCTGTCCACCTCGCTGCTGCACGCGCTGCCGGAAGCGTTCGAGTCGCACGCCGATCCGCGCCGCCTGTTCGCCACGCTGCTGGGCGGGCTGCTGGCCTTCTTCATGCTGGAAAAGCTGGCGGTGCTGCGCCATTCGCACCACCACGAAGGCGATGGCCATCACCACGCGCATGGCCACGACAAGCGCGAAGCGGGCAAGGCCGGCTGGATGATCCTGATCGGCGACGGCATGCACAACTTCACCGACGGCATCCTCATCGCCGCCGCCTTCCTGGCCAATCCGGAGCTGGGCATCGTCACCGGCCTGGCCATCATCGCCCACGAAATTCCGCAGGAAATCGGCGACTTCATCGTGCTGCTCAACGCCGGCTTCTCGCGCCTGCGCGCCTACGTCTTCAACCTGCTGTGCAGCCTGATGTCGGTGGCCGGCGGCCTGCTCGGCTACTACACCCTGGACCGGGCCAGCGGCATGATTCCCTATGTACTGGTGTTCGCCTCGTCCGGCTTCATCTACATTGCCGTGAGCGACCTGATGCCGCAAATGCAACGCCGCGCCACCGTGCGCGAATCGGTCCCGCAGGTGATGCTGATCGCGCTCGGCGTGCTGATCGTGCTGTTTCTGACGGCCGGCCATTAAGCGTGGCATAATCAAATCGCGAGCCGGATCCGGCCGCGAGACAGGAGCCCAGCATGTTCACTGCCACATTCGGTACCATCCACGCTTTTAAAGCCAGGCGGCTGACGCGCCGTTCGCCGTACAAGACGGCGCTGGCCGATTTGCCACCCACGCTATTCCCCTACTGGGCCAACAGCGCTCCCACTGAATTCCAAGGCATCCCGCGCGATGCCTTTTTTTTCGCGCGCTCCGCCGAAGCCCTGATGCAGTTCTTCGACTGTGCCGCCGGCAGCGAACAGCCCTGTGCGTTGCCGTCGAAAGCGGCCGATTCGGTCTGGCATGCGTGGCTGCGCATGAATGCCATCGGACTGGAACAGTTCTGCATCAAGCACTTTGGCGCAGTGATCCCGCACGTCGAGGGCGACGCCATGGACGCGCCGATCGAGCAGTCGCTGGCGGTCTGCCTGGTCAAGGCGCGTACCCGCGAGCGGCTGCAGCGCGGCGGCACTGGCTTGCCAAGACTGTTTTCGGCGGACCGCGAACTGGGCATGCCGCAAGGGTATGCTTACCGGGTCCAGCGAGGCAGGGTGGGCTTGTCGCCCATGAGCAGCGGGGGCAAGCCGTTATCGGAGATCGCCTATCCGGCCTCGTTCGCCCCGGACGCCCTGCTCACGAGCGGGCTGATTCACTCATGGGAAGTCCAGCCGCGCCGGCACTCGCATGACACTGGAGGCAGCAGCTGGAGCGATGGCGGCAGCACGGGCGATGCCGGCTGCGACGGCGGCGGCAGTTCGAGCTGCTCCGGCAGCAGCTGTGGGTCCAGCTGCGGTTCCGGCTGCGGATCGAGCTAGACCGGATATTTCATGAGTAGAGGTCGGCGGCCGCCTGGAACCGGTTGTACCTTGTCTTGGATGGCGGGTAGAGCTGCTTTTACAGTTGTTCAGTCAGCGTAGTTTCCTTCGTCAGTTTCGGCTCGCCCAACAGCTTCGTCTTGTACTTCATCAGGTCGTCCTCGGGCACGTCGAAACGCTGCAGCCATTCATCTGCGGCGACGCCCCGAAGCCGCGGCTCGCCGTCTTTCGATCCGTAATGAAAGCCGCCGATCTCGGTCATGCGAATGTCTTTCAACGCCATATTCGGCAACACGTAGATCGCCGGGCGTGGATCAACTTCGATTGGGACGATTTCCGGCTTCGGCCCGGCCTGGATGACGATACCGTTGCCATAGTCGTACTTGGCAAACCAGCTCACCGGCAGTTCCGAGCGCAGCGTGAATTGCCCGCCAACCTTTTCGACCATGGCATGGTTGATGGCGGTCAGCCATCCGACCGTTTTGATGTGGTCCTTAATCCCGTACTTTGCCCGGCCACCCATAAGGACCGGATCGCCCACGTCCAGTCCACTCATCCTGGCCGCCATGAATGCCTCGGTGGGCTCGTTCGGCTCATCGCGCACCAGCGAGAGGTTAAAGGCAAAGCCGGCAAACCCATGCACTGCCTTGAGCGTCCTGGCGAATTCCACAAACAGCTTCTGCATGGCCGTCGGGTGCTCTTCTACGAACTGGGGCGGAAACGAGAACGTCAGCGTAGCCAATCCCCAGGTTCCCATCTTTGCTTTCCATGCCCGTATTCCAGATACCTGAAACAGCCACTGGCTGGCGTCCTCCGGTTTGGCGCCGCCGGTATAGGCAAAGCTGGGCAAATCGTCAGGTCGCAATTTCTCCATCATCTTGCGCATGGGCGGCGCCTTCGCATAGGCAAATTGATCTGGGCCTGTAGGAGGCTCTTCCCGCCATAACCACTGCAAATGGTCCTTTGCAATCGCCTCGTATGCCTCGAAACAGTCGCACATGGCAGAGCGCACTTCCGGCGTATGGGAACCGTCGAAATACAGCGAGCCGCGCACGGCCAGTGCTGCGCCGATATAGTCCTGGGGGCCATACTTCATTAGCAGCGCGCCCGGAATGAATTGCGCTTCCGGATGCGCCTGAAGGAGCGCCGCCCTATCGTCTTGATTTTCCATTTCTATCCTTAGTAACTGGGCACTGGTTGACGGCCGCCGGCCGGCGAGCCCATGCCCCCCTTGCCACCCTTTGGACCCAAGAGCCACATCAAGATCTCACTCACCTTGCCGGCCGTTTGGAGCGATTCTACCGGGATCATCTTCCCTTTCGGCTCGGGCGCGTCGCAATCGCAATCGCCGGTCGAGCTAGCTGGTGTTCCCAGCCTGGCAGGTGACGAACGCATTGCGCCGGCTGTTGAAAGTTTCGCAAATAGAAATAAATTTGCTGGGAGAAAACTATATGAACGTGTAATCTCCTGCCGAGCAATGTTTTAATCCTCACAATGTTTGCATAACGGGAGCTTCATGCAGATCGTCAACAAAACCAAAGGGCAGGCGCCGGCAACCAAGTTGCCGATACAGGTGGCCGTATCGATCGTCATCATCGCGGCGGCAGCGCATTCGGGCGCGGCAACCGTCAACACCGGTTCGGTGTCCAGCATCGTCAGCGACGACGGCACGCTGTGCCTGGGTGTCAAAGGCAACAGCACGGCCGACGGGGCCTTGCTGCAGAGTCAGAGTTGCGACGGCGGCAATTTCCAGTCGTGGAAATTGGTCAAGGATACGTCCGGCTATTTCGAGCTGGTCAACGTCGGTAGCGGGCTGTGCATCGATGTGCCGAACGCCACGACCGCGAACGGCGCCACTTTGCAGCAGTGGAAGTGCAGCGGCGCCGACTATCAGAAATGGAATGTGGGCGACCAGGGCAATGGCCGCTTCGGCATCCTCTCCAAATACAGCCGGCTGGCGCTGGCGGGCCCTGAATCGGGCACCGCCTTCGGCGCGGACGTCGTGCAGTCGGCCTGGGCCGGCGCGAACAATCAGAAGTGGGCCCTGCCATTGGCCACGGTGTCGAACAGCGGCGCCACGACGGTAGGTCCGGCCAGCGGCGCCATCCTCACGCTCAAGGCTGCACAGGCGGGCAATTGCCTCGGCGTCGTCAACGCGAGCACCAACCCTGGCACCGCCTTGCAGAGCCAGGCGTGCAGCGGCACCGCATTTCAGCAGTGGAAGGCCGTCAAGGACGACGCCGGCGACTACACCCTGATCAACGTCGGCAGCGGCCAGTGTATCGACCTGCCGGGGGCGGCGGCGGCGGCCGGGACCGTGCTGCAGCAATGGTACTGCGGCGGCGGCGCCTGGCAAAAATGGCGCTTTAGCGAGGACGGCGGCGGGCACTATTTCATCGCCTCCAGGTCGAGCGGCTTGACGCTGGACGCGGCCGGCAACGCCAACGGCGCGGCCACGATCCAGGCGGCACTGTCCGGCGCGCCCGGCCAGCAATGGACCGCCAGTGCCAGTGCGGCAATCATGGCCGGCCTGGCGGGCACGCCCGGCGCCGGCGACCTCCCGGTCGGCTTTGGCGCGGGCACCACCGGCGGCAAGGGCGGCGAGGTAGTTCGCGTCACCACGCCGGCCCAGTTGGCGTATGAACTGTGCCGCACGAAGTCGGGCGGAAAATGTACCGATCACGTGGCGCGCATTATCGAAGTGGAAGGCACCATCGATTTCCGCGGCACCGAAGGCACTGAGGTGCGCGAGGTCTGCGTCGTCAATCAGTGCAGCAATCCGCTGGGCGCGCCCGCGCCCAGCGAATACATTGCCGCCAGCCTGGGCGCTTGCACACTCAAGCCGACCGTTCTCATGGCCTCGGATCTCGCCGGCCCGACGCCTTTGTTGATGGGCTCCAATAAAAGCCTGATCGGGGTCGGCAGCAACGCGACCATACGCGGCAAAGGCCTGACCGCGACGAGCGTTAAAAACATCATCATCCGCAACCTGCACATCACCGATATCAACCCGCAGCTGGTCTGGGGCGGCGATGCGATGACGTTCGACGATGTGGATCACGTCTGGATCGATCACAACCACTTCTCGCTGATCGGCCGCCAGATCCTTGTAGCACATTGGGGTTCGGTCTCCAACGTGACCGTGTCGTGGAACGATTTTGACGGCCGTACGCCGTATTCGGCCACCTGCGACGGCACCCACTACTACATGATGCTGCTGTATGGCACGGCCGACAGCTTTACGATCGCCAACAACCATTTCCACCATTTCGGCGGGCGCGCCCCCCATACCGGGACGGCCGATGGCACCATGGTGATGCACATATTTAATAATTACTTCGAGTATGCACCGCACGGCCACGGGCTCGACGCTACCGCGCAGACGACCTCGGTGCTGGTTGAAGGGAACTACTACGATAACGTCGCGCGTCCGGTGGTGTCGGGCAGCGATCCCGGCATCGTGCTGGCGCCGCTGGCCGACATGAGCAGCACCGTGTCGTCGGCCTGTTCGTCCGTGTTGGAGCGGGCCTGTGTCGCCAATGTGGCCGACCCGACGCCAACCGCCGGCACCTTTCCCGCCGATACGCGCGCATTAACGCCGTTCACGGGAAAGTCGACAGTCATTGTTCCGGCGCCTTATCCGGCAAGCGATGTGCCGAAGATCGTCAAGGATTCGGTCGGCCCCGGGCGATTGTAAGCGGTATGGACGGACTGGCCCTGAAAGCGCCTGGCTAAGCCGGTCCGCTGGCCACCGGGCGCGCCGGATCGGCGCACCATTCGCTCCACGAGCCGGGGTAGAGCGCCGCGCCGGACAGGCCGGCCACGTCGAGCGCCAGCAGGTTGTGGCAGGCCGTCACGCCCGAGCCGCACTGCATGATCGCCTTGGCCGGATCGGCCAGCAGCGCGCCGAATTCCGCGCGCAGCTGGGGCGCCTCCTTGAAGCGCCCGTCCGGCTGCAGGTTATCCTTGAAAAAGCGGTTCTTTGCGCCCGGGATGTGGCCACCCACCGGATCGATGGTTTCGTTCTCGCCGCGGAAGC
>CAMLIL010000167.1 GCA_946480015.1 uncultured Oxalobacteraceae bacterium
CGTCCGGCATCAGGCCGCGCCCCTGGGTCGAGCGGATCGACTGGCACAGATTGGTTTTCTGCGACAGGCAGAACTTGCACTGGCGGCATTCCGGCGTGTACAGCGGAATGACATGGTCGTCCTTGCGGATGCTCTTGACGCCCGGGCCGACATCGACCACCACGCCGGCGCCTTCATGGCCCAGGATGGCGGGAAAGATGCCTTCAGGATCGGCGCCGGAGAGCGTGTAGTAATCGGTATGGCAGATGCCGGTGGCCTTGATTTCGACCAGTACTTCGCCTTCTTTCGGCCCTTGCAGCTCGACTTCCTCGATCGTTAGCGGCTGGCCAGCCTTCCATGCAATTGCTGCCTTGGTTTTCATGGTGTCCTGTGGATGATGTGGAATGAAAAACGCGCGCCCCGGGCGCGCGTTCATCATAACGCAGATCGTCGGCAGCGGCCCCTAGGCAGCGACCTCGCAATGCTGCTCCCACAGCGACCTGATCTGCCCGACCAGGCGCAGCGGCATCAGCGGCTTGGGAATCACACCAATGGCTCCGGCCTGCACGTACTGGGCGATATCCTTGTCGGCCGTCTGGCTGGTGATGAACAGGGCGGGAATGCCGGCCAGGTGAGGAAAGCGGCGCAGCAGAGCGAGGGTTGCCAAGCCGTCCAGTTCCGGCATCATCACGTCCAGCAGGATCAGGTCCGCCTGAAAATCGGTGGCGGCCAGCAAGGCTTCACGGCCGCTGCCACAATCGCGCACCTGGTATTGGCCGATCACTTCCAGCACCAGCCTGGCGGTGGTGCGCACGTGCAAATCGTCTTCGACGTACAGGATATTGTTCAACTCGTTCTGCATCGTCAGTCTCCCGCGGTCAGGCCGCTGGCGATGCCCAGCATGGTGGAAATCGTGCTCCACAACTGGCGCGGCGTGGTGAACGGCTTGGGCAGGTAGGCCAGCTTGTCGTTGCGCACAGGTTCAGTGGCCGAGTACACCAGCAAGGGGGTATTGGCAACCGATGCCAGCAGATGGCTGACGTTGCCGTCCGGCAGACTGGGGTCGACGATGATGAGCGAGAACAGATCGCTCTCGAGCATCCGGCGCGCCTCGGCGCAGCTGGCGGCGTGCACCACGCGCGCCTCGGGCACCAGCAGCGAACTGAGCGCCGTTGCGGTATCGGGATCGCAGTCGATCAGCAGCACGCGCGGCACGCTGGCCGTGCGCTCCTCGTCGCGCCCGGCGTCGGTGCCGAATGGGCCGTCGAGGATCGTGATCGTCAGCCGCGGCGCTTCGGCGCCGGCCGGGGCGCCGGCCGGCACCAGACGGCGTTTGGCGGAATGGACTGCGGCACGCCGGGGTGCGCTGGCGCCGCGGGCGCGCTGGCCCGGTATGCATGATCTGTTGTTTGTGGCCGCTTTCATCGCGACCTCCTTTTTGGGAACCGAATCGATCGAAATCCTGGATGGCTGCAGCGTGCATGGAAATGGCCATGGCGCAACGCACAACGCATTCAGGGGACAATCGGCGGAGCTAAGGCCGAAACACACGGTCGGCCGCGGGGTCAGGCGGCGCTGGAATGAGGCGGCGGCGGCGGGTTAAGGCACGCTGGCGCTAACTGCGGAACAAACCGTTTTTTTCTGGTTTGATATAGATCAGTGTAGCGCAATTTAGCGCAATATTTTTCGCGGGTGCAAAAAAATACGAGGCGTGAGGGACGCCGCCTGTTGCGACATGGCAACATTGGAAGAGACCCTCAGAAGGTCGGCTCAGCGGCCCTTCAACCGACTGGCAAAACCGGCATGCAAGGAATTCAATGTTTCTTCAGCGGCCAGCAATTGATCGGCTACTTCATTGATCTTGCGGCGGCTGGAACGGGCGTGATCGCGCAGTACCTCGAAGGCGGTATTGCGGTCGGTCTGGAACTTGCACATCAACAAGCCCACCGCCAGGCTGGTTTCGCGCCCCGCCGCCAGCGCGGCGTTCAGATTGTGCTCGGTGCGGCGCAGCTGGCGGATATCGTCAGCCCGCGCCAGGCCCGCTTCGAAGGCCGGCATCAAGCGCTCGGCGTCCACCGGCTTGACCAGGTAGCCGACCGCTCCGTTGGCGGCCGCCTGGCGGCTCGATTCGCTGTCGCCAATGGCCGACAGGAACATGAACGGCACGGTGGTGTGGTTTTTCAGGTGGCGCGCCAGTTCCAGTCCGGTCATGCCGGGCATGGTGATGTCGAGCAGCGCCATGTCCGGCTCGCGCTCGGCGATCAGCTGCAGCGCCTGCTCGCCCGACGTGGCGGACACGGTCTCGTACCCGGCGTGCCCGATGACCTCGGTGAGAAACTGGAGGAGTAAGGGATCGTCGTCAACGATCAAGATGCGGCGTTTCACGTTATGCGCGGAACTCATGTGATGGAAATCCCATTTTGCGGAACATTGTGAAAAGATTATACGACCCGCATTACATAAATGTGTGGGCTTTTTCCTTTCGTGCATACAGTGTGTCGAATTGGCGCGTCGCCGCGGCCGGGTCCGCAGCGGCGTAAACACTGGTAATGGCGGCAACCATGTCGGCCCCCAGGTCGACCAGCGGCGCGGCATTCTCGGGCGTCATGCCGCCGATCACCACGACCGGCAAATCGATCTGCGCGCGCGCTTCGGCAACGATGGCCGGCGCCGTCGTAAAGCTGTATTTCTTGACCGGCGACGGATAGAAGCCGCCGAAAGCGACATAGCTCGCGCCCGCGCGCCAGGCGGCATGGGCCAGCCGCAGGTCGCCGTAGCAGGAGGCGCCGACAATCTTGTCCGGACCGAGTTCGGCGCGCGCGGCGGCCACCGACATGTCGGTCCCGCCCACGTGCAGACCGTCCGCGCCGAGGGTCAGGCACAGGGCCAGGTGGTCGTTGACGATGAACGGACGGCTGTAGCGGCGGCACAGCGCCAGCAAGGCCGCGCCCTGTTCGCGGCGCAATTCAGGCGATGCATCCTTGTGGCGGTATTGCACCATTGCGGCGCCGGCCTCGAGCGCGGCGGCGGTCACCTCGACCATCCGCGCGGTGTCGTCCCAGTTGGGGGTGACCAGATATAGTCCTCGCATTGTCTTGCTCTCAAAAAAGTTGGGGATAGGCGGGTGCGGGCGCGCCGTCAGCGCAGCGGAATACGCTGGCCGGGCGCGATCGCAAACGCATTACGCAGCGATTGGTGGGTGTAGGCCTGGGCCAGCGCGAACGCCTGCGCGACCGTCCGGCCCAACGCCAGCTGGGCCGCGATGGCCGCTGCCAGGGTGCAGCCGCTGCCATGGAACTCGCCGGGCAGGCGTTCCCAGGTCCAGGCCTGGCTGCCCCAGCGGTTGACCACGTGCGGCCCGTCGCCGTGACCGCCTGTGACGAGCACGTTTGGACAGGACACCGCGCCCAGCGCCGCCGCCTCGCCCAGGTTCGGCACCAGCACGCTGGCCAGCGCCAGCAACGGCGCCAGCGCCTCGAGGGCATTGCCGCGCGCGAGCGCATCGCCATGGCCGCTGGCGAGCACGGGATCGAGCACGATCGGCAGGGACGGATTGCACTCCCGCAGGTCTTGCAGCACGCCGGCCAGGGCCAGCGCATTGGCGTGGCTGCCGGGGATACCGATTTTGACGGCATCGATGCGGATGGTCCGGGCCAGCAGGCGCACCTGGCGCACCAGCAGGCCGGCATCGACCGGCACCACCTCGTGCACGCGGTTGTTGTCCTGCACGGTCAATGCAGTGACCACCGGCAGCGCGTGCGCACCCTGCGCCGCGATGGCCAGCAGATCGGCGGCCATCCCGGCGCCGCCGGACGGATCGAGTCCGGACAGCACCAGCACGGTGGCGGCACCGGTGTCGGCGCGGCCGGCCGGCTGTGCGGCTTGGGTCGGCTCAAGGTCCGGCAAGCGCGGCGTGTCCTGGTCCATGGATGCGCGGCGTCAGGCGAGGCGGCCGGCCATCGGGGACGATGGCGACGCCGCAAACCGCTTGGGAATGCGCCCGGCCAGATACGCTTCGCGCCCCGCCTGCACCGCCAGCTTCATGGCACGCGCCATCCGCACCGGATCTTGCGCGCCGGCGATGGCGCTGTTCATCAGCACGCCATCGCAGCCCAGCTCCATGGCGATGGCCGCATCCGACGCCGTACCGACGCCGGCGTCAACCAGCACCGGCACCTTGGCCTGATCGATAATGAGCTGCAGGTTCCAGGGATTGAGGATGCCCATGCCCGAGCCGATCAGCGATGCCAGCGGCATGACCGCGACGCAGCCGATGTCTTCCAGAATCCGCGCCTGGATCGGATCGTCGCTGCAATACACCATCACGTCGAAGCCGTCGTTGACCAGTGTTTCAGCGGCCTTGAGGGTTTCCGGCATATGGGGAAACAGGGTTTTTTCGTCGCCCAGCACCTCCAGTTTGACGAGCTTGTGCCCGTTTAACAGCTCGCGCGCCATCTGCAGCGTGTAGACCGCGTCCTGCGCGTTGTAACACCCTGCCGTGTTGGGCAGGATGGTGAATTGATCCGGCGGCAGCACGTCGAGCAGACTGGGTTCGCCCTTGTTTTGCCCGATGTTGACGCGGCGGATGGCCACGGTGATGATGTTGGCCCCTGCCGCGTCCGTTGCGGCGCGGGTTTGCGCCAGGTCACGATATTTGCCGCTGCCAACGAGCAGGCGCGAGTTGTACGCCTTGCCCGCAATGGTCAGCACATCCGTTTGAGTCTGGTCTGTCATGGTAGTTCCAAAAAAATGGGCGCGGCCTTCAGCCGCCGCCGATTGCACGTACGATGTCGATCTTGTCGCTGGGCGCCACCTGGCGCGCGCTCCATTGCTGGCGCGGCACCACGCTGCGGTTGACCGCCAGCGCCACGCCCTGGTCGGGCAATTCCAGCACATCCAGCAGTTCGCGCAAGGTGGTGCGCTGCGGCACCCGGCGCGCTTCGCCGTTGATTTCGATATCGATCATGCTTACACCTTGCGATACAGTTCGCTGCCCTGCTTGACGAATTCGATGGCCTTCACTTCCATGCCCTGGGTCAGCGCCGACGCTTCGCTGACACCCTGGGTGGCGGCATAGTCGCGCACTTCCTGGGTGATCTTCATCGAGCAGAAATGCGGGCCGCACATGGAGCAGAAGTGCGCCACCTTGGCCGAGTCCTTGGGCAAGGTTTCGTCGTGGAATTCGCGCGCCTTGTCCGGGTCGAGCCCCAGGTTGAACTGGTCTTCCCAGCGGAATTCGAAGCGCGCCTTCGACAGGGCGTTGTCGCGGATCTGCGCGCCCGGATGGCCCTTGGCCAGATCGGCGGCGTGCGCGGCAATTTTGTAGGTGATGATGCCGTCCTTGACATCGTCCTTGTTCGGCAGGCCCAGGTGTTCCTTGGGCGTGACATAGCACAGCATGGCGGTGCCGTACCAGCCGATCTGGGCCGCGCCGATGCCCGAGGTGATGTGGTCGTAGCCCGGTGCGATATCGGTGGTCAATGGTCCCAGGGTATAGAACGGCGCTTCGGCGCAGTGTTCCAGCTGCAGGTCCATGTTTTCCTTGATCAGCTGCATCGGCACGTGGCCGGGGCCTTCGATCATCACCTGCACGTCGTGCTTCCAGGCTACCTGGGTCAGTTCGCCCAAGGTCTTCAATTCCGACAATTGCGCTTCGTCATTGGCGTCGTAGATCGAGCCCGGGCGCAGGCCGTCGCCCAGGCTGAACGAGACATCGTAGGCCTTCATGATGGCGCAGATGTCCTCGAAATGCGTGTACAGGAACGATTCCTTGTGGTGCGCCAGGCACCACTTGGCCATGATCGAGCCGCCGCGCGAAACGATGCCGGTCAGGCGCTTGGCCGTCATCGGCACGTAGCGCAGCAGCACGCCGGCGTGGATGGTGA
>CAMLIL010000168.1 GCA_946480015.1 uncultured Oxalobacteraceae bacterium
TGCACGACGCGGTGCTCAACGTGGCGCGCTACGACGTGTTCAAGCTGTCCGAAGCCATGCTGTCGGGCGACGCGGCGCGCCTGGTGCGCATGCTGGAAGGATTGAAGGGCGAAGGCGAGGCGCTTCCGCTGGTTTTATGGGCCGTCGCCGAAGAAATCCGTACGCTGTTAAAATTGAAATCGGCAATGGCGCAGGGCAGGCCGCTGGCCGCGCTGCTGAAGGAATACCGTATCTGGGGGCCGCGCGAGCGGCTGATGGACCCGGCGCTGCGGCGCATTTCGCTGGCCACCCTGGAGGCGGCGATGCGCGAAGCGGCGCAGGTCGACAAGATGGTCAAGGGCCTGCGCGCGAAAGCGTTCGCCGGGGACGCGTGGGACGCCATGCTGCAGCTGGGTTTGCGAGTGGCGCGCGGCTAGAAACACTGAAGAGAAGATAATGGATATCAAAGAGTACATGACCCAGGTTGGCCAGCAGGCCCGCGCCGCATCGCGCGGCATGGCCCGCGCCGACAGCGCCACCCGCAATCGCGCCCTGCTGCTGATCGCCGACGCGGTGCGCCGCGACGCCGCCCTGCTGCGCGAAGCCAACCAGCTCGACCTCGATAGCGCCCGCAAGGCAGGCCTGGCCGACGCCATGCTGGACCGCCTGGCGCTGTCCGACAAAGCCATCGACACCATGGTCGAAGGCCTGCGCCAGATCGCCGCGCTGCCTGACCCGATCGGCGAAATCTCGAACATGAAATACCGCCCGACCGGCATCCAGGTCGGCCAGATGCGCGTGCCGCTGGGCGTGATCGGCATCATCTACGAAGCCCGCCCGAACGTCACCGTCGACGCGGCCGGCCTGTGCATCAAGAGCGGCAACGCCACCATCCTGCGCGGCGGCTCGGAAGCGATCAACTGCAACCGGGCGCTGGCCAGGATCGTCGCCGAGGGCCTGGCCGGCGCCGGCCTGCCGGCCAACGGCGTGCAGATCGTCGATACCACCGACCGCGCCGCCGTCGGCGCCATGATCACCATGCCCGAATACGTGGACGTGATCGTGCCGCGCGGCGGCAAGGGCCTGATCGCGCGGCTGATGGAAGAAGCCACCGTCCCGATGATCAAGCACCTGGACGGCATCTGCCACGTCTACATCGATGCCAAGGCCGACCTGGCCAAGGCGCTGCCGGTGGCGTTCAACGCCAAGTGCCACCGCTACGGCACCTGCAACACCATGGAAACGCTCCTGGTCGCGCGCGCCATCGCCCCTGCCGTGCTGCCGCAGCTGGCCAGGCTGTACGCGGAGAAGCAGGTCGAACTGCGCGCCGACGACGAAGCCTATGCGATCCTGGCCGGCTATCCGCACCTGGCCCACGCCAGCGAGGAAGACTGGCGCACCGAATACCTGGCGCCGATCCTGGCCGTCAAGGTGGTCGACGGCATCGACGCGGCCATCGACCATATCAACACCTTTTCGTCCAAGCACACCGACTCGATCATCACCGAAGACTACAGCGACGCGCTCAAATTCCTGCGCGAAGTCGATTCCGCCTCGGTGATGGTCAATGCCTCGACGCGCTTTGCCGACGGCTTCGAATACGGCCTGGGCGCGGAGATCGGCATCTCCAACGACAAGCTGCATGCGCGCGGCCCGGTCGGGCTGGAAGGCCTGACCTCGCTGAAGTACGTGGTGTTCGGCCACGGCGAAGTGCGCGCGTAAGCTTATGCTCTACATTAAAGCCTTCCATATCGTCTTCGTGGCGTCCTGGTTCGCCGGCCTGTTCTACCTGCCGCGCATCTTCGTCAATCTGGCGCTGGAGAAGGAGGCGGCCGCGACCGCCCGCCTGCTGCTGATGGCGCGCAAGCTGTACCGCTTCACCTCGCTGCTGGCGCTTCCGGCGCTGCTGCTGGGCGTGTGGCTGTGGCTGGGCTTCGGCATCAAGGGCGGCTGGCTGCATGCCAAGCTGGCGCTGGTGATCCTGGCCGTGGGCTACCATCACGCCTGCGGATCGCTGCTCAGGAAGTTCGAAAACGGCGTCAATCAGCGCTCGCACGTGTGGTACCGCTGGTTCAACGAGGTCCCCGTGGTACTGCTGACCGCGATCGTGATCCTGGTGGTGGTCAAGCCCTTTTGAAGGGAAGCTGCATGAGCAAGACGATCGACTATTTCATGTCCCCGCAGTCGCCATGGTCGTATCTCGGCCATGCGCGGCTGACGGCCATCGCCGCTGAAAAAGGCGCGCTGGTGGACATCAAGCCCTTCGACCTGGGCAAGGTGTTCAGCGTGTCGGGCGGGCTGCCGCTGGCCAAGCGTCCGCCGCAACGCCAGGCCTATCGCCTGACCGAGCTGGCGCGCTGGTCGGCCTACCTGAACGTGCCGCTCAACCTGCAGCCGAAGTTTTTTCCGGTGCAGCCCGAGCATGCCTGCAACCTGATCATCGCCGCGCGCACCACCCTCGGCGCCGACGCGGCGCTCAGGCTGGCCGGTGCCATCGGCAGCGCGCTGTGGGCGGAAGAAAAAAATATCGCCGACGAGGCCACGCTGGCGCAGATCGCCGATCTGTGCGGCCTGGACGGCAAGATGCTGGTCAAGTCGGCGGCCACCGCCGGCGTGCAGCAGCAGTATCAAAAAAATACCGACGAGGCCATGGCCATCAATGTGTTTGGGGTGCCGTGGTATGTCGTCGACGGCGAGAGTTTCTGGGGACAGGACCGGCTCGATTTCGTCGCCCGCGCCCTCTAAGGTCGTCCTCGCGAACGCGGGGGAGCCGTTTCGCACAATGTGCGGAACGACAACGTAAACTGTAATTCAACGGACAAAAGGTACACCGAATGTCATCATTTTTTTGCCCATGCCCGCGCGGCATGGAAGCGGCGCTGGCCGAGGAACTGGGCGAGATCGCCCAGCAAAGCCGGACCATGAAGGTCCATAACCAGGTGCCGGGCGGGGTGCACTGCTCGGGCGACCTGACCGACTCCTACCGCATCAACCTGCACTCGCGCATCGCGTCGCGCGTGCTGATGCGGATGGCACACCAGAGCTATAACAACGAGAACGACATCTACGACCTGGCCCTGGCCCAGCCGTGGGAAGACTGGTTCGGCGTCGATCACACCATCCGCGTCGACGTCACCGCCGTCAAGTCGCCGCTGCGCAGCCTGGAGTTCACCACCCTGAAGATCAAGGACGCGGTGTGCGACCGCTTCCGCGACCAGTTCAACAAGCGCCCCTCGGTCAACACGCGCGAGCCGGACATGCGCATCGTCGGCTTTCTCGATGCGCGCAATTTCACGATTTACCTCGACACCTCCGGCGAAGCGCTGTTCAAGCGCGGCTGGCGCGAAGAGACCGGCGACGCGCCGCTGCGCGAAAACCTGGCCGCCGGCATGCTGCGCGTGTCGGGCTGGAAGCCGGGCACGCCGCTGTTCGACCCGATGTGCGGTTCCGGCACGATCCTGATCGAAGCGGCCCAGATGGTGCAGGGCATTCCGCCCGGCGCGCGGCGCCGCTTCGCCTTCGAAAAATTCAACAGCTTCGACGCGGCGCCGTGGCAGGCCATGAAGGCCGCCATCAAGCCCAATCCGCTGCCGGCCTCGCCCACCATCTTCGGTTCCGACATCTCGGGCGACATGGTGGCCATGACACGCCATAACCTGAAAGTGGCCGGCGTCATGTTCGAGGTGCCGCTCAAGCAGATCGAGGCGCAGGAAGTCAAACCGCCGACCGGGCAGCCGGGCATCCTGCTGACCAACCCGCCGTACGGCGAACGGATCGGCGTGCGTGGCGACTCCACCATGCCGGCCGACGAAATGTCGGTGTCGTTCTATGCGGCGCTGGGCACCACGCTCAAGCAGCGCTTCGCCGGCTGGACCGTGTTCCTGTTTACCGCCGACCTGTCGCTGCCCAAGCTGCTGCGCCTGAAGGAAGCGCGCAAGACGCCGTTCTTCAACGGTGCGCTCGAATGCCGCCTGTTCCGCTTCGATATGGTGGCCGGGTTCAACCGCCGCGAGGAAGCCAAGCCGAAGCCGCAGGAATAAGCCATGCTGCCGGAATCGCCCCAGCCAAACGTCCCGCCGGACCCGGTCACGCCGGTCCCGCTGCCGGTCGTGCCGCACCGGCCCATGCTGGGCACGACGGCGCTGGCCGCGCTGCTGGCCGGCATGTCGATGCTGGGGCCGTTCTCGGTGGACGCCTACCTGCCGGCCTTCCCGCAGATCCAGGCGACCCTGCACGCGACCCCGATCGAAGTGCAGCAAACCCTGTCGGCCTACATGCTGGCCTTCGCCGGCATGGTGCTGTGGCATGGCGCCCTGGCCGATGCGTTCGGACGCCGCAACGTCATTCTCTGGTCGCTGGTGGTGTTCGCGATCGGCACCTTCGGCTGCGCGGCCTCGCACTCGGTGCACTATTTATGGGTGTTCCGCATCCTGCAGGGGGTGTCGGCCGGTGCCGGGGTGGTGGTCGGGCGCGCGCTGATCCGCGACCTGTACGCCGACGCGGCGGCGGCGCGCCTGCTGTCGCTGGTGACGATGATCTTCACCATCGCGCCGGCCATTGCGCCCATCCTGGGCGGCTGGATCGTCAAGTTTTCCGACTGGCGCACCATTTTCCTGTTCCTGCTGGCCTACACCATCGTGCTGTTCGTGGTGGTCTACCGGCGCCTGCCCGAAACGCTGCCGCCGGAAAAGCGCCAGGCCTTCAATCCGCGCTTCCTGCTCGACAGCTACAGAGCCATTTTCAGTTCGCCGCTATTTCATATGAAGGCGGGCGTGACGGCCTGTAATTTCGCCGGCCTGTTCCTGTACATTACCGCCGCCCCGGTGCTGCTGCCGGAGCACCTGCACCTTGGCCCCGACCAGTTCGGCTGGCTGTTCATCCCCTCGGTCGGCGGCATTTTCCTGGGCGCGCTGGCCGCCAACCGCATCGCCGGCAGAATGACATTCGCGCGCCAGGTCGCCATCGGGTTCTGCTTCATGCTCGCCGCCGTGATCGCCAACGTCGGCTACGCCGCCATGTTCCCGCCGGCCTTGCCGTGGACCGTGGCGCCGCTGTTTTTCTACACCTTCGGCATGGCCTTCATCGGCCCGGCCGCCACCTTGCTGGCGCTCGACCTGTTTCCGCACATCCGCGGCACGGTGGCGTCGTGCCAATCCTTCGCCCAGACCTTGCTGGGCGCCGTCGTGGCCGGCGTGATCGCGCCGGCGCTGTCGCACTCGGTGTTATTGCTGGCCGTCGGGCAGGCCGTGTTTGCCGTGGTCGCGCTAGGGTTGTGGTTGACGGCGCGCAATTACCGGCGCATGCTGTCGCGCCGGTCGACCGGATGAAAAATCCGGCAACACTGTGGTATCGAATCCATTTTTTTTCCGAAAGTTATATGCTCTGAGTCAACTTTAGTGTATATATGCTAATATAACTGTTTAAAATGCCGAATACCTGCCCAAAAAGCGCACTGTTCGGAGCATGCGTAGCAAACAATATGTGGTAGCCGGCCGGGAAGGCGCCACCTCGAAACCCTCGAATTTTGGCGGCAGTGCTTGATACAATGCAACAACCAGACCAGGATATCCGCAATCGCTTGTTGATTGCCCGTCTGCCGGCCATGCCGCAGATCCTCATCAAGCTGA
>CAMLIL010000169.1 GCA_946480015.1 uncultured Oxalobacteraceae bacterium
ACGACCCCTTGGTTCGTAGCCAAGTACTCTATCCAGCTGAGCTACAGCCGCGAAGGCAAGCATTATAGCAGGTCTTTAGAATTTCGCAAATAAGATCGCAGCGAAGATCGCAGCGAATCGTTGCCCGGGCAGGGCACAAACAAAAACGGCCCAGAGTTTGCGCTCTGGGCCGTTTTCGTCACGAATTTTGGTGCGGCTGGCAGGAATTGAACCCACGACCCCTTGGTTCGTAGCCAAGTACTCTATCCAGCTGAGCTACAGCCGCGAAGGCAAGCATTATATCAGCTTCGTTTAATTTCTGAAACCCCGGAAGGTGCCATCGTTTCACTTGCTGTCTTCGATGATGCTAAGTTCCGTCGAAGAAGCAGCATTGTAGGGGCACCGCCGTGGTTTGTCCAGTGCGCGTTACACGACGTTGATCGGCGCGCCGTCCACGAAGGCTTCGATGTTATCGATCAGCATATCGGCCAGGGTTTGCATCGCCCCCGTGCTGGCCCATGCCACGTGCGGGGTGAGGATGAAGTTGGGCAGGTGCAGCGCCAGCAACGGGTTCTCTGGTGAAGGCGGCTCCTGGCTGAGCACATCAAAGGCGGCCCCGCCGATGCTGCCTGCGCGCAGCGCCTGCGCCAGCGCCGCTTCGTCGACCAGGCCGCCGCGCGCCGTGTTGATCAGCAGCGCGTGCGGGCGCATGCTGGCCAGCTCGGCTGCGCCGATCAGGTTGCGGGTGCTGTCGGTCAGCGGCAGGTGCAGGCTGATCACGTCGCAGCTGCGCAGCAGTTCGTCCAGCGCGACATTGTTTACCTCCGGCTCGAGCACCGGACGGCGCGAGGCCACGCTGACCTGCATGCCGAAGGCGCGTCCGATGGCGGCCACGCGCTGGCCCAGCGCGCCGTAGCCGACGATGCCGAGGCGGCTGCCGGCCAGGTCGGCGATCGGATGGTCGAGCAGGCAAAAGCGCGTCGACGCCTGCCAGCGCCCGGCCTCGACATCGGCGCTGTAGGCGCGCAGATTGCGCCGCAGCGCCAGGATCAGCGCGAAGCAGTGCTCCGGCACCGACACCAGCGAATAGTTGCGGATGTTGGCCACCACGATGCCGCGCGCGCGGCAGGCCGCCAGGTCGATATTGTCGGTGCCGGTGGCGGCCACGGCGATCATGCGCAGCTGCGGCAGCCGCTCCAGGTCGGCGGCGCGGATCGGCACCTTGTTGGAAATCGCGATGGTGGCGCCCTCCAGGCGTTCGACCACCTGCTGGGCGGCGGTGGCGCCGTGCTCGCGCCACTGGTGCGCAAAGCGCGGCCGGCGTACGTTGGCGATGAGGCTGTCGCGGTCGAGGAAAACAATTTGTTCGGTCATGTCAGGTTCTCTTGAGGTGCAAACGTGGATCGGCGGCAAACAGCTCGGCGACCCATTCGACAAACACGCGCACCTTGGCCGACAGGTGGCGGTTCTGCGGGTAGACCACGTGGATCGGCAGCGGCGGGGTGGTCCAGTCCTGCAGCATCAGTTCCAGCTCGCCCGTGGCGAGCAGCGGATCGGCCATATAAGTGGGCAGCTGCATCATGCCCAGGTCGCGCATCCCGGCGCCCAGGTACAGCATGGGATCGTTCACCGCCAGGCAGCTGGGCATGGGAACGTCGACCCGTTCTTCGCCGCGTTCGAATTCCCAGTCATAGGTCTTGCCGGTCTTGGAGGCGAAATAATTAATCGCGCGGTGTCCGGCCAGCTCGCCGGGGTGGCGCGGGCGGCCGTGCCTGGCCAGGTAGGCCGGGGTGGCGCAGGTGACGAAATTCATCATGCCGATGCGGCGCGCGATCAGCGGCGAGTCGTTCAGCTTGCCGCCGCGGATGGCGCAGTCGACGCCTTCTTCGATCAGGTCGACCTGGCGGTCGCCCACGCCCAGGTCGAGGCGGATGTCTGGAAAGCGATGGAAAAAGTCGGGCAGGGCCGGCACCATGATGTCGTGCGCCATGCCGGCCATGCTGTCCACCCGCAGCCGTCCGCTGGGGCTGGCGCGGCTGCGCGAGAGCGACTCCTCCGCTTCGCGCACATCCGACAAAATGCGCAGGCAACGCTCGTAATAGGCGGCGCCGTCGGCGGTCACGCTGACCTGGCGCGTTGTGCGGTGCAGCAATTTTACCTGAAGCGATTGTTCCAGCTGTTGAACCAGGGTGGACACGGTCGCCTTTGGCACCTGCATGGCTTCCGACGCGCGCGTAAAGCCGCCCGCGTCGACCACCTGCACAAACACTTCCATTGCCTGTAATTTATTCATGAGCTCGCCTATTGTTCTGATTCTTGAACAATCAATTCGGGTTTGGCATCTTTATCAGATTGTAGATCAAGTTTAAAGTGACCGTACTGCATCAAAAAGATGCTGCTGTTAAAGAAAGAAGGGAGTGTTCAAAATGAAAGTTCATCATGGCTTGGTTGCGCTGGCCGCCTTTGTACTGGCGACGGTATTGCTGACCGGTACTTTCCTGTCTGAACAGTTTCCCCTGGCAGCACAGGCGCACAGTGTCGGTTTTGATGCGCTCGCACATAGCATTTTCGACGGCGCGGTGGGCAAATAATGAAACCGGCCGAGCTGCCCCAGCTGAAGATCCGCGAACTCGAAGTGGGCGGCGCCCAGGGGCCCTTGGGCGCGCGCCTGTACAGCGGCGGCGATGGCGGCAAACGCGATGGCTTGATCGTGTTCTTCCACAGCGGCGGTTTCGTCGGTGGCGATCTGGACGAAGCGGACATCTTCCTGCGCCACCTGGCCTCGTGTTCGTCGCAGCAGCTGGTGCTGGCCTCGCGCTACACGCTGGCCACCGAGCGGCCGTTTCCAGCCGCGGCCGAAGATGCGCATGCGGTACTGGTATGGGCCAAGAAGAACAAAGCCAAGCTGGGCTGGACCGGCAAGCGGCTGGTCGTCGCGGGGATCGAGGCGGGCGCCAATCTGGCGGCCGTGTGCTCCCTGATGGCGCGCGACCGTGGCGGCCCGCCCGTGGCCGGGCAGATCCTGATCATGCCGATGCTCGATCCCGGCCTGTCGACCGGCTCGATGCGCGAAGTGCCCAGCGACGCCAGCATGGCCTGCGTGGCCGATACCTGCGCGGCCAGCTACCGCGGCTATCTGCCCAATGCGGCTGACCGTGCCCATCCGTATGCGTCGCCGCTGCAATCGAGCCGGCTCAAGAATCTGCCGCCGGCGCTGATTCTGTCGGCCGAGGACGATCCCTTGCGCGATGAGGCTGAACAATACGGCGCCAAGCTGAGCACCTGCGGCGTGACCACCACCGTCAAGCGGATGGCGCCGGTCAAGTTGCAAGACGCGGGCGCGCGCAACGAATGCGCCTGCAAGGCCGTCGCCCTGCAGGAAATCGGCAGTTTCATGTTGGCCCTGAGCGAGACGCGTTGTCCCGACGCACCACCAGGCAGCGTGCCCGAGTAGAGGCATAGCGCTCCTGCGCTTCCCCCAGGGGAGCGCCAAACACAAGTTACCCCCGCGCAGCTGCCCGAGTATCCCTCGCGCAGCGTGCGGGCCCATTTCGCCTTTTCGCTGTGCAGCAGGACCGTTTGCCGCCAGATTCACCGCCATTTTCATTCACAAAAGGAATAATATGAAAACGAATAAACTACGACTCGCGCCAATCGCGGCCGTGTTAGCGCTCACCGGCCTGGTGGCCTTCTCCCTGTCCGGCTGCACCGAAGCCAATTCCCACGCCGCCCCCGCAGCCGCGCCGGCCGGCCCGCCGGTGACCGCCGCCACCGTTATCGAGCGCCAGATCACCGAAACCCAGGAATTCTCGGGCCGGCTGGAAGCGGTCGAAAGTGTCGACATCCGCTCGCGCGTGGGCGGCTTCATCACCGATATCCGCTTCAAGCCGGGCAGCCTGGTCAAGAAAGGCGACGTGCTGTTCGTGATCGACCCCCGCCCGTTCACCGCCGAAGCCGCGCGCGCCGAAGCGGCCGCCGTTTCGGCCCAGGCCAAGGCCAACCTCGCCAAAGTGGAACTGGCGCGCGCCGAACGCCTGCTGGCCGACAAAGCCATCGCCCAGCGCGAGTTCGACGAAAAAGCCTCCAGCGTCAAGCAGCTCGACGCCGATGCCGGCGCCGCCCGCGCGTCGCTCGAAGCGGCCCGCCTGAACCTGAACTACACCCGCGTGGTGGCGCCGATCAGCGGGCGCGTCTCGAAGGCCGAAGTCACCACCGGCAACCTGATCGACGGCAGCACCGTCCTGACCTCGGTGGTATCGAACAATCCGATCTACGCCAGCTTTGACGGTGACGAAGACACCTTCCTGCGGGTCGGGCGCACCGCCCAGAAAGGAGGCGCGGTACCGGTCAAGGTCGGCCTGGCCAACGAAGCGGGCTTTCCGCACGAAGGCAAGCTCGAATTCGTCGACAACCGGCTCGACGCCACCACCGGCAGCGTGCGCATGCGCGCCACCTTCGAGAACGCCGACAACGCGCTCGTCCCCGGCCTGTTCGCCCGCGTCCAGCTGGGCGGCACCAGCGCCAACCAGATCAAGGCGATCCTGATCAGCGACCGCGCCGTCGGCACCGACCAGAACCGCAAATTCGTCTACGTGGTCAAGCCCGACAACACCGCCGAATACCGCGCCGTGACGCTCGGCCCCACGGTCGACGGCCTGCGCGTGGTGCGCGACGGCGTCAAGCCGGGCGAGAAGATCGTGGTCAACGGCCTGCAGCGTGTGCGTCCCGGCGCTCCCATCAGCGCGCAGCTGGTGGCGATGCAAGGCGACGGCAAAACCGAGCTCAAACTGGCCGATGCCGGTACGGGTACGAAAGGGAAGTAAATGAATATCTCCAAAGTCTTTATCGACCGGCCGATCTTCGCGGCCGTGCTGTCGATCCTGGTGTTCGTGGCCGGCCTGCTGGCGATCTTCAAGCTGCCGGTGTCCGAATACCCGGATGTGGTGCCGCCGTCCGTGGTGGTGCGCGCCATGTACCCGGGCGCCAATCCCAAAGTCATCGCTGAAACCGTTGCCGCGCCCATCGAGGAGCAGATCAACGGCATCGAGAACATGCTCTACATGTCCTCGCAAAACACCAGCGACGGCGCCATGGCGCTGACCGTGACGTTCAAGGTCGGCACCGACATCGACCAGGCCGAGTCGCAGGTGCAGAACCGCATCCAGCGCGCGCTGCCGCGCCTGCCCGAGGAAGTGCGCCAGATCGGCGTCACGGCCGTGAAAAGCTCGCCCAACCTGACCATGGTGGTGCACCTGGTCAGTCCCACCGGCCGCTACGACGACGTCTACCTGCGCAACTACGCGGTCCTGAACATCAAGGATGAACTGGCGCGCATTCCCGGCATGGGCGAGGTGCAGCTGTTCGGCGCCGGCGACTACGCCATGCGCATCTGGCTCGATCCGCAGAAGGTGGCCGCGCGCGGCATGACCGCCGGCGACGTGGTCGGCGCCATCCGCGAACAGAACGT
>CAMLIL010000170.1 GCA_946480015.1 uncultured Oxalobacteraceae bacterium
CGCAGCGCAAGGTGGAGGCACGCAACTTCGACATCCGCAAACAGCTGCTGGAATACGACGACGTCGCCAACGACCAGCGCAAGGTGATCTACACCCAGCGTAACGAATTGCTGGAAACGAGCGATATTTCCGAGCTGATCGCCTCGCTGCGCGCCGGCGTGTTCACCGACCTGGTGCGCACCTTCGTGCCGGAAGAGTCGGTGGAAGAGCAGTGGGACATCGCCGCCCTGCAATCGAGCCTGGCCGCCGAATGGCAGCTGGACGTGCCGCTGGCCGACATGCTCAAGAACGACGCCAACCTGAGCGACGAGGACATCCTCGAACGCGTGCTGGCGGCGGCCGAGGCCTCCTACGGCGCCAAGGTCGGCATCGTCGGCAAGGAGTCGTTCGGCGGCTTCGAGCGCAACGTCATGCTGCAAAGCGTGGACACCCACTGGCGCGAGCACCTGGCCGCGCTGGACCACCTGCGCCAGGGTATCCATCTGCGCGGCTACGCGCAAAAGAATCCGAAGCAGGAATACAAGCGCGAAGCGTTCGAACTGTTCGGCTCGATGCTGGACCAGATCAAGAACGACGTCATCCGCATGGTGATGAATGTGCGCATCCAGTCGCGCGAGGAAATCGAAGCGGCCGAGGCGGCTGCCTTGCAGCACGCCCAGCTGGAAAACGTCAACTTCCAGCATGCCGCTTTCAATCCGGACGCGGCGCCGGAAGAGTTGCTGGCACCGATGTCGGTCGCTTCGCTGCTCGGCGACGAAGCGATCGCGCCGAAAGTCGGGCGCAACGACCCATGCCCTTGCGGCAGCGGCAAGAAGTTCAAGGCCTGTCACGGCAGGCTGGCTTAAGCCGGTACTGAGCAAAAAACAACGGCGGATGCGAATCCGCCGTTTTTTTTTCGCCGTGGCGTGCGGTTCTTGACAGGTTTGCCGGCAATAACTATGCTAGTCCGCACTATTTGACTAAAAGATAATATTGCTGTTTTGCTTTTTTTGCAAATCGCTCAACCCCTCTGACAAGGACGCCCACCATGTTCGGACTCAAGCAAACCGAGCCACAGGCTGGCACTGTGCAGCATTATCGCCGCGAACAACTGGTGGCGCGCATCCGCCACGTCAGCTTCGTGCACGCGCTCCAGCATGCGGGCGTGCGCGCCGACCAGCTTCCCCTGACCGTCCCCCTGTGCGGCGAATTGCTGGTGACCTATGTTTTCGAGCTGGCCGACAGCACCATCTCGGCAACCCCGGCACTGCTGGCGCAATCCGGTATCGACGAGGATGAACTGGCCACGCTGGCACGCGCCAACCTGCGCCAAGCGCTGCCGGAACCGCAGTTTTACGCCCAGGACCGCTGTGCCATGGCCTATACCGGCGACGCTCCGGAAGCGGTGCTGCTGCTGGTCGATTCGATCTGGGACGAGATGCAGGATAATTTTCTTGGCGAAATTATTGCAAGCGTGCCGCAGCGCGACCGCCTGCTGGTGTGCGACAGCGCCGACAGCGGCGCGGTCGCGCGCCTGCGTGCCCAGGCCTTGGCCTTTTACGATGAGCACGACGATTCCCACGCGCTCTCGACCCAGCTGATGGTGCGGCGCGGCCGGCGCTGGTCGCTGTTCGCCTAGGGCTGCTGCTCCGCAGCGTTCGCTGATCGCCCGCAACGCCCGGGCGCGCGCTTCCTGCAATGGTTGAGTATCGCCATTGAATGGGAGCGCATCATGAAATCCGTTTCGACCATCGCCGCCTTTGGGGCCGGTCTACTCATCGCGTTGTGGTGGGCGGTCTCGCCACCGTTTCCCATGCCGCCGCAAGCGCCCGCCGTGGCGCGGACCGCGCAAGCACAATGCCCCGCCAACAGCCGCCTCGAAGGCAAACTGTGCACCTGCGCGCCCGGCACCAGCTGGAGCGGCGCGGCCTGCATGCAAGTGTGGTCGAGCAACCAGCGCAGCGTCGTCATGGAGCGCCTGCCGGCCGAAGCGAATGCCGACAATTGCGTGTTCTTCGCGCGCAAGCGCGTGCCCACCTTGCCGTATAACCTCAACACCTGGAAGGGCAAGCTGGCCGCCGTCAACAGCACCACGCCCCGTCCGGGCAGCGTGGCGATGATTGAGGTGGGATCGGGCAAGTACAAGGAGGTCGGCCATGTGGCCATCGTCGAATCGGTCAGCCAGAATGCCATGACCATTATCGAGGGCAATTACCTGATGGGATCGGTAACCCGCCGCACCGCCACCGGCAAAGACTTGGCCGATGCGGCGCGGCAGTTGCATATTGCCGGGTATTACGCGCCCTAGTTTATTTCTTCTTGCTCTTGCCCTTGGCTGCCGGCTGGGCGGGCGCCGCCGGCGCCTTGGGCAGCTCGATTACCTTGCCGTTCAGCGTGATCACGCCTTCGTGCACTTCGATGGGGATGATCACGTTGTCGTTTTCCATCCGGCCAAAGCCGCTGGTCATGACCTTGCCGATCACCATGTCGCGCATGCTTTGGGCCATCTGCGTCACGGCGGCGTCGTCGACCACCGCTTGCGGGTTGGCGCTCATCTGCTTGCGGGCAAACAGCTTGGCCACGTCCAGCACCAGCGCGGTCGGTACCGTCAGGGTGAGTTCGGCATCGATCTTCTTGCCAAGCGACGCCATGGTGGCGAAATCCTTGTCGGTGCCGGGCGCGAAGGTGATGCGGCCGTTCAGCGCCAGGCGGTTACCCATGTAAGCCATGCTGTAATCGTCGATCTCGAGGGCGGTATCGCTGCTGCGCGCCGACTGGGCAAACGCCCTGAGGGTGGGCAGCATGGCTTCCAGCTGCTGTTGCGGCGTCAGGGCTACAGCGCCTTTCTTGGCTGCATTCAGCTTGCCCAAAAAGGCCATGTCCAGGCCCAGCATGCGGAAATTGATGCGCACGTCATCGACTTGCCCGCCGAGCAGCGAAATGCTCTTGATGCCGCTCTGATAGGTAAGATCGAGCAGCTTGCCGCGCGCGCTGGACGTTGCGTTCACGCGGATGTCGTCGAAGCGCATCGAGAAGCCGGGCATGGAACTGTCTTCGAGCAGCACGCTGCCCGCGCCGCCGCTGCTGTTGCCGGTCCACAGTTCGGTGCCTGCGGCGGTGCGTTGCTGCCTGCCGTCGATGCGCATGTCGCGCACCGCCACATGCAGGGTCTTGCCATTCACGTCCAGCCGATCCCAGCGCAGGTTGCCGCTGGCGTTCAGGGCATCCTTGTCCATGCTTTCGGTGATCGCCAGCTGGCTCCAGCTCGCTCCGCCGCCTTCTGGATCGGTGTAGCTGCCCGGCGTCATGGCAAAGCTGTAGTCGAAACCGCCACCGCTGTTGGGCTGACGCTCAATTCCGCTCGGCATCGAAGCGCCCAGAATTTGCTGCACCTTGGCCTTGGTTGGGGCAGTCAAGGTGATGTCGCGCAGTTTGTCGAGCCGCACAACCATGTCCGAACGGGCGCCACCGAGAACGTCCTTGAGCTCAGTGTTGAGCGCAGTGTACGCCTGCATCAAGGCTGAAGCAGGCGCGGCCGGCGCGACGGGCGCCTTGCGCGGCGTGGTGGCGCCGAATGCGGGAGCGGCGGCTACCAGGGCGGCCAGGGTAGCGATACGAACGGTGTTCTTCACGGACTTCCTTTTCTATTGAGGTCTAGGCAATTTTTCCATTATGAAAGAGTTGAGTGTAAAAGTCATGCTGATTTTGGCGCTTGTTGCGCTCGCGCCATCGAGTCTGCGTGTCCGTCGTACAATAGCGGCTCCCGAATTTCACCAGCTAGAGATACCGCCATGGCCGTCAATTCCCCGCTCCCACTCGCCGCCGACCTTGCCCCCATCAATGGCATCGACATCGGCTATGCCCAAGCCGGCATCAAGAAGCCCAACCGCAAGGACGTGCTGGTCATGAAGCTGGCCGACAGCGCCACCGTGGCCGGCGTGTTCACCAAGAACCGTTTCTGCGCCGCGCCGGTCCAGGTCAGCAAGGCCAATCTGGCCGCCGTGGCCGCCGGCGGCGCGCCGATCCGCGCGCTGGTGGTCAACACCGGCAACGCCAACGCCGGCACCGGCGAACCGGGCCTGGCGCACGCCAACGCCACCTGCAAGGCGCTGGCCGACCTGCTCGGCTGTGCGCCCCAGCAGGTGCTGCCGTTTTCCACCGGCGTGATTCTCGAACCGCTGCCGATCGACAAACTGGTGGCCGGCCTGCCGGCGGCCGTGGCCAATCTGCAGGCCGACAACTGGTTCAACGCCGCCGAAGCCATCATGACCACCGACACCCAGCCCAAGGCGGCGTCGAAGACGGTCGACATCCGCGGCCACGCGGTCACCATGACCGGCATCAGCAAGGGCGCCGGCATGATCAAGCCGAACATGGCCACCATGCTCGGTTACCTGGCCATCGACGCCAAGGTCGCCCAGCCGGTGCTCGACGAACTGGTGCGCCACGCGGCCGACCACTCGTTCAACTGCATCACCATCGACGGCGACACCTCGACCAACGATTCCTTCATCCTGATCGCCACCGGCACCGGCAGCCTGGCCATCGCCAATACCGATTCGACCGAATACGAAGAACTCAAGATCGCCGTCACCGACATCGCGCGCAACCTGGCCCAGCAGATCATCCGCGACGGCGAAGGCGCCACCAAGTTCATCACCATCTCGGTCGACGACGGCGGCGATGTGGAAGAGTGCCGCAAGATCGCCTATTCGATCGCCCACTCGCCGCTGGTCAAGACCGCCTTCTTCGCCTCCGACCCGAACCTGGGCCGGATCCTGGCGGCGGTCGGCTACGCCGGCGTCGACGACCTCGACGTCAGCAAGATCGACCTGTACCTGGACGACGTGCATGTGGCCAAAAACGGCGGGCGCCATCCCGACTACCGCGAAGAGGACGGCCAGCGCGTCATGAAGCAGAGCGAGATTACGGTGCGCGTGAAACTCGCGCGCGGCAGCGCCACCGCCACCGTCTGGACCTGCGACCTGTCGCACGAGTACGTGAGCATCAACGCCGACTACCGGTCCTGATCACCATGACCCCACTCGACCAATTCCTTAGCCGCGCCGAAGCGCTGCTGCAGCGCGTGGAAGCGGTGCTGCCGGCCGCGCATCCGCGCGAACCGGACTGGAAGCTCAGCTTCGCCTTCCGCTGGCGCAAGCGCAGCAATGGCGCCGGCTTCCTGCAGCCGGTGCTGCACGCGGCCACCATCGCGCTGTCGGACCTGCACAACATCGGCCCGCAAAAAGCCGGGATCGAACAGAACACCCGCCAGTTCGTGGCGGGCCGTCCGGCCAACAACGTGCTGCTCACGGGCGCGCGCGGCACCGGAAAATCCTCGCTGATCAAGGCCTGCCTGAACCAGTTCGCCGGCCAGGGTCTGCGCCTGATCGAAGTCGACAAGGCCGACCTGGCCGACCTGCCCGACATCGTCG
>CAMLIL010000171.1 GCA_946480015.1 uncultured Oxalobacteraceae bacterium
TTGGCGACGCATTGCCGCATGCGCTGGAGTGCTACCGCAGTGGCTTCAAGGAAGCCTGGGGTTCGTCCGATTCGGACAGTGCGCTGAACGCATGGGGCAGCACGCAGGGCAACGCATTCTTCGGTGCGGCCCGCATGGCGGAGGGCCACGTCATCCTTGTCATGGCGATTCTTTCGGCCTTGGTGACGTACTGGACCCGCGGCCGGGGTGACAAGGCGGTACTGCTTCAGGAAATCCGCAGCAGCCGCCGGCTGGGTCCAAAGGTGGCGGAATGGCTTGAAAAGAACGAAGCGCAACTCAAGCGCCATCCCGGGCTGCAGGGTCGTCCGATGCAATCGGCAGCTCAGCTCCAGCCGTCCTCGTCTAAAAAGCCCAGCAGCGGCAAGCCGCAGGAAAGCGCGGCTGAGCGGACGCCAGCGGCACCGCACGTGACCCCGCTGGCGAAGGTTCGTTGTTTCGAGCCACACAACCTGCCGCAGCAAAAAATTCCCGAGTTCGACAGGCAACTTGTCGATCAAGAAAGAGGCATCAACGCCATGACCGTGAGCGAGTATCTGGATGCGCGGGCGGCCTTCAAGCAGGGAGCGGTGGCGCGCGATCAAAAGGTAGCACGGCAAGCGCGCAAGGAATATCAGGACAGCCTAGTGCGTGAGCGAACTGAGAAACTGGTTGGCCAAGGGCTCGATCCAGCCAGCGCGAATGAGCAAGCAGCACGAGCAGCGAAAGAGACGATGGACGCCCTGGCCGCACTCCACAGTCCGGACATGGTCGCGGGAGGAGCCGACGAGATTGCAGGTTTCGGCGATCGCAATGTCAACAGCAGGATCGGTCGGCAATGGAAGGACCGTATTGCCCAGCTAGACGCTGCAGCGAACGATGTGCCTGATGGTGTGCGCAAAACTGCTACGATGAATGCAAAACTGGCACGCTGCAAATAGGAAGAGGAAGCTGAAAATGGATGAGTATTTCGAGTATTTTTTAAAACAGTTTGGCCCGCCGGTTGAGCGGCGCTGGGTTCCTCAATCAAGCATTGACCGCTATCGCGGCAAGTTGCCCGACCAGTTGCTGGCATACTGGGAGGAGCATGGCTGGACTGGATATGCGGATGGCCTGTTCTGGACAGTCGATCCGCAAGAGTACGAGCCGGTAGTTGACGCGTGGCTCGGCGATACAAGTTTCATGGAGGACGACGTTTATCACGTCATTGCGCGCGGTGCTTTCGGCGAGATCTATTTTCTTGGTGAGCGTTCTGCCAGTAGATTAAGCATCGTCGCCGTGGACGCGGTCATGATGAAGCCATTCTCCCCCCCGTCGGATCGGGATAGAGCTGTCCTAGCATTCTTTAGCGCACAAAATCGCGGGGCGAATGATCTCTGTGACGTCAATGGAAAACGCCTGTTTACCCGGGCGCTGAAAAAACTCGGACCGTTAAAGTACGACGAGATGTACGGATTCGTTCCAGCGCTTGCCCTTGGCGGTCCGGCCACCCTCAATCACCTGCAGAAGGTAAAGGCTATCGAGCATCTCGTCATGCTGGCTCAGATGTCGGAGTTGCGCATGTTCCCGGGATAGCCCTTATATTTGAGATGAATACAGAACTATCCCGGCGCACATGGGAATGTTGAGATGGATGAATTTTTCGAGCACTTTCTAGAAGAATTTGGCCCGCCAGTTGAACGACGCTGGGTACCCCAATCAAGCATCGACCGCTATCGCGGCAAGTTGCCCGACCAGTTGCTGGCGTATTGGCAGGAGCATGGCTGGACTGGATATGCGGACGGCCTGTTTTGGACAGTCGATCCGCAAGAGTACGAGCCGGTAGTTGACGCGTGGATTGGCGACACCAGGTTCATGGAAGAAGACGTTTATCACGTCATTGCGCGCGGTGCTTTCGGCGAAATCTATTTTCTTAGTGAGCGTTCTGCCAGCAGATTAAGCATCGTCGCTGTGGACGCAGTCATGATGAAACCCTCCCCCCCGCCCTCAGATCGGGATAGGAGTGTTCGATCATTCTTCGGCGCGCAAAATCGCGGGGGGAACGATCTCTCGGACGTCAATGGAGAGCGTTTATTTGCCCCGGCGCTGAGCAAGCTCGGGCGGCTTAAGTACGACGAGATGTACGGATTCGTGCCAGCGCTTGCCTTGGGCGGCCCAGCCACCCTCGATCACCTGCAGAAGGTGAAGGCTGTCGAGCATCTCGTCTTGCTGGCGCAGCTGTCGGAACTGCGCATGTTCCCGGGATAGCCCATACAAATTCGTGCGCGCTATCGCAGATTCTGCCAAGGACCTTATGCCGGAAGCGCGCAGCCCCCCCTTACGACCCTTTGCGGTGCGGCTTCTTGCCCTTCGGCGCGCCCTTGTCGGCCAAACGCCGTTCGGCGCCGGGCTTCTTGCCGAACCCGGCCTTCTTCGGCGCCGGCGGCTCGCCGTCGCGCGTGATGCTCAGCTGCTGGCCCGCCACCCACACGGTTTTCAGGTGATCGATCAGGTCGGGCGGCATATCGCCCGGCAGGTCGAGCATGCTGTAGTCGTCGTAGATTTCGATGCGGCCGATGTACTTCGAATCGATGCCCGCCTCGTTGGCGATGGCGCCGACGATATTGCCCGGTTTGACGCCGTGCGCGTGACCGACTTCGATGCGGAAGGTGGCCATGCCGTCTTCCTGCGCCCGCGTGGCCGCGCGTTCGCGCTTGACCGGAGCGGCCTCGCGCGGCGCGCGCGCCGGACGCTCTTCAAACGCCGGACGCGCAGGCGCAGGGGCGAGCGCCTTCGCATCGCGATTGGGCTTTTCGAGCAGGAACGGCACGTCGCCACGCGCCATGCGTGCCAGCGCGGCGGCGATCTCGATGGCCGGTACGTTCTGTTCGCGCTCGAATTCCTCGATCAGGGCGCGGAACACGTCCAGCCCATCGGCGGCCAGCGCCTCGGTGATCTGGTCCTTGAATTTGGCGATGCGCACGTCGTTGACGGCTTTGACGGTCGGCAGCGTCAGCGGCGATACCGGCTGGCGCGTGGCGCGTTCGATGGCTTTCAACAGGCCCTGCTCGCGCGGGGTGATGAACAGGATCGCTTCGCCGCTGCGGCCGGCCCGTCCGGTGCGGCCGATGCGGTGGGTGTAGCTTTCCGGATCGGACGGCACGTCGAAGTTGATCACGTGGCTGATGCGCTCCACGTCCAGGCCGCGCGCGGCCACGTCGGTGGCGACCAGGATGTCGATCTTGCCGTTCTTGAGCTGCTCGATGGTGCGCTCGCGCTGGGTCTGCTGCATGTCGCCGTTGATGGCGGTGGCGGCAAAGCCGCGTGCCTGCAGTTTGCCGGCCAGCTCCTCGGTGCCCAGCTTGGTGCGGGCGAAGATGATCATGCCGTCGAACGGCTCGGCTTCGAGAATGCGGGTGAGCGCTTCGAGCTTTTGCATGCCGCTCACCATCCAGTAGCGCTGGCGGATGTTTTCGGCCGTGCCGGTCTTGGCGGCCACGGTCACTTCGGCCGGATCGCGCAGGTAGGTCTTGGCGATGCGCTTGATCGCCGATGGCATGGTGGCCGAGAACAGCGCGGTCTGGCGCGACTCGGGCGTCTTTTGCAGGATTTGTTCGACATCGTCGATAAAGCCCATGCGCAGCATTTCATCGGCTTCGTCGAGCACCAGCGTCTTGAGCTGGGAAAGGTCGAGCGAGCCTTTGTCGATGTGGTCGATGACGCGGCCGGGCGTACCGACGACGACGTGCACGCCGCGGCGCAGCGCCGACAGCTGCGGACCGTAGCTCTGGCCGCCGTAAATCGGCAGCACGTGGAAATCCTTGATGTGGGTGGCGTACTTCTGGAACGCCTCGGCCACCTGGATGGCCAATTCGCGCGTGGGCGCCAGCACCAGCGCCTGCGGCGCGTGCTGCTTGATGTCGATGCGCGACAGCACCGGCAGCGCAAAAGCGGCCGTCTTGCCGGTTCCGGTCTGGGCCTGGCCCAGCACGTCGCGATTGGCCAGCAGCAGCGGGATGGTGGCGGCCTGAATCGGCGAAGGCGTCTCGTAGCCGACCTCTTTCATCACTTTTAACACGGCGGTGGAGAGATTGAGGTCGGAGAACATCGGAAGGGAATTGACGGACATGCAGGGGCTCACTGAAGGGTACTAAACCGACAGTTTACTCTGTTGTGCCCAGCATTGTGCGAACTTGTTGGCGCGCACCCGCTCAAAGCTCAGATCGATTCCCAGTCCGGGACGGCGGGCGCCGTGAGGCGGGGCGCGGAACGGACGCGCGCGGCGCTTGCGGCCCGGGGCTGGTCCGGGCGGATTTTGAAGATCCCGACCGCATCGGCCAGTTCGCTGGTCTGCACCCGCATCGCTTCGGCGGCGGCGGCCGCTTCCTCGACCAGCGCGGCGTTACGCTGGGTCATGCTGTCCATCTGGCCGATGGCGTCGTTGATCTGGCCGATTCCGCTGCTCTGCTGCCCGCTGGCGGCGGCGATTTCGCCAATGATGGCATTGACCTTCTCGACGCTGGCGACCAGCTCGCCCATGGTGCCGCCGGCCTGGGCCACCAGGCGGGTGCCGGCATCGACCTTGTCGACCGAATCGCCGATCAGGGTCTTGATTTCCTTGGCCGCCGCCGCCGAGCGCTGCGCCAGGCTGCGCACTTCCGACGCCACCACCGCGAACCCGCGCCCCTGCTCGCCCGCGCGCGCCGCTTCCACGGCGGCGTTCAGGGCCAGGATATTGGTTTGAAAGGCGATGCCGTCGATGACGCCGATGATGTCGACGATGCGGCGCGACGACTCGTTGATCGAATCCATGGTGCGCACCACCTGGGCTACGGCAGCGCCACCGCGCTGGGCCACGCCGGTGGCGCTGCCGGCCAGTTCGCTGGCCAGGCCGGCGTTGCCGCCGTTGCCGCGCACCGTGACGGTCAATTCCTGGATGGCCGCCGCGGTCTGTTCGATCGAGCTGGCCTGGCTTTCGGTGCGCGCGGACAGGTCCTGGTTGCCGGCGGCGATTTCGGCCGAAGCGGTGGCAAGCGCCTCGGTTCCGCTGCGCACCTTGCCGACGATGCGGGCCAGATTGTCGTGCATCTCCTTGAGCGCACGCATCATGTCGGCAATTTCGTCGCTGCCGTG
>CAMLIL010000172.1 GCA_946480015.1 uncultured Oxalobacteraceae bacterium
TTTTGCACCGGACGGATTTCCTTGATCATCACGCGGGTGGCTTCCTCAGCCTTGCCGGCCAGCCACAGATCGGAGGCCTTGGCAATGGCCGGCATCGCCGCCGCTTCATGTGCCTTGATCTTGGTCAGCAAGCCATTTTCTTCGGCCGAGGCGTCGGTGGCGAACTTGGCGGCCAGCTTTTCTTCCGCTGCGTCGTACTTGCGCGCCAGATCCTTAATCTTGTGCATGTCCTGCTCCATGTCGGCAGGATCGCTCATCAGGGTCAGGATGCGCAGCGAGCTGACGCGGTCGGCCACGTTGGTGCGCATTTCGATCACCAGACGGGTCACCACATTGTTCATGCCGACCACTCGGTCGAGGCGATCCTGGATCTGTCCCATGCGCAGGATGCCCAGAAAGGTCACCACGACCAGGAAAAACAGCACCATGGTGAAGCCCAGTCCAAGGCGGGTGCCGACTTTCATGTTGGATAAATTCATATGGTTTCTTCGTCTAAGTGTCGATTGATCGGACTCGCCCGGAGGTGCTCTGGTGCCGTGCGACGCTGCAACGGCCATCGCTGTGCGCGTGAAGATGCGCGTGTTTCCCACAGGATAAATCAATTAGTGACTGCGGATGCAAAAACATTCGATCTTGGTATTGAGTGTTTCCCACAAACAACAACATCACTATTTGTTACAACCGGGAACCAAAAGATAAGGATCGATTATAGATTGCTGTTTTGCCGTACAGCAAGCTTTTATTTGCTGTACGGCATGAAATAGTTTCGTCCGTTGAATTTGGGAGACGCCAAAATGGCAACAGGCCCGCCTGCAAAGGCTTGCCTGTTATGCAAGGTGCATGATCAAGCGGCCTGGCGCATGCGCGCCGCCGCTTCGAGCAGGAGGTGAGGGTCGCCGGCGGCGAGTTTGCGCGGGTCGGACATGACCTGGCGGAAATTGCGGGCGCCGGGCAAACCGGCCATGATGCCCAGCATGTGGCGGGTGATGCTGTTCAGTTTCAAGCCGCGCGCCCCGTGCGCGGCCAGTTGCGCGGCGATGTAGGGGATCATCGCGGCGAGCACTTCTTCGCGTGTCTTGACCTCGGCATCGTCCTGGTAGAAGCGCGTGTCGTACTGCGCCATCGCGTACGGGTTGTGGTACGCCTCGCGCCCTATCATGACCCCGTCGACATGGTCCAGATGCAGCGCAATCTCGTCGCTGGTCTTGATGCCGCCGTTGATGATGATCTCCAGATCGGGAAAATCCTGCTTGAGCTGGTAGGCCGTGGCGTACTTGAGCGGTGGAATTTCGCGATTTTCTTTGGGCGACAGGCCTTTCAGAATCGCGTTGCGCGCATGCACTATAAAGGTGCGGCAACCGGCTTCGGCAATGGTACCGACGAAGTCGCGCACGAAGCTGTACTCCTCGTTCTTGTCGATACCGATGCGGTGCTTGACGGTCACGTCGATGGTGACGGCGTCGCGCATGGCCTTGACGCAATCGGCCACCAGTTGCGGCTCGGCCATCAGGCACGCGCCGAAGGCGCCCTTCTGCACCCGTTCGGACGGGCAACCGCAATTGAGGTTGATTTCGTCGTAACCCCATTGCTGGCCCAGCCGGGCGCTGGTGGCCAGGTCGGCCGGATCGGACCCGCCCAGCTGCAGCGCCACCGGATGCTCTTCCTCGTTGAAGCGCAGGTGGCGTTCGACGTCGCCGTACACCAGCGCCCCGGTGGTCACCATTTCGGTGTACAGCCAGGTATGGCGCGTGATGTGACGATGGAAGGCGCGGCAATGGCGGTCGGTCCAGTCCATCATCGGGGCCACCGACACGGTTCTCGGCGGAAGGGGAGCGGCGCTAGACATACAGGCTTTCTTTGATCGATTCGGGCATGGCCCGGTTGGAATGCTTTTTCTACCGAAAGTTTTACGGCAAAAGAGCGAGTTTACAGGAGTTTCTCCGCCCGCGCCCGCATAACGCTGCTTGGCCGGTGTCAAACCGGCCACAAAAGCGCCTCTTTACACTGAACTTTCGGCCGCACCACCCCTCTCCCTGCCGACTGTTTCCAAGAGGCTTATATATGTCCCGGCTTTCCCGACTGCTTGGCGCCGCCGCCTGCCTGGCCGCGCTGCACTGCGCTGCGGCCGGCGAGCCGGGCGACGGCGTCGTCACCACCCAGGCGCTGACCGTTGCCGGTCAGGATTTTTGCCAGTATTTCATCGCCGCCTGGCGCGACAAGCCCGACAGCGACCAGTTCAGCCTGGCCATCCGCGAACGCGCCTCGGCGCGCTGGGGCAGCGAGATCACCATCGAGTTTGCCCAGCGCAAGGTATTCCAGGCGCGGCTGCCGGTGGCGCGCGCGGCCGTGCGCGGCGCCGCCGAACAGGCTGCGGATGTGACTTACGAGGCCGTGCTGGCCACCGACCGCCAGCGCAGGCTGATCCGCGACGCCGATCTGGCGCCGGACGAATTCTGAGCTTTTCGCCACCCACCAGGAGCCGCCATGTTGATCCGCCCTTCCCTCGCGCTATTGCTGCTGGCCGCACCGGCCTGCGCCGGCGACCTGCTGTATATGCCGGTCAACCCCAACTTCGGCGGTTATCCCGCCAACGGCCCGGGCTTGCTGGCCGGAGCCAGCGCCACCAACAAGCATGACGGCGCGCTGGGGCGCTCGTCGCTCGATCAGTCGCCACTGGCCCAGTTCAATCAGACTCTGGAACGCATGGTGCTCGGACAACTTGCCTCGGCCGCCACCTCCAAGCTGACCGGCGCCGATGGCAAACTGCTGCCAGGCACCTTCACCACGGCCAATTTCGTCATCAGCGTGCTTGACCTCGGCAACGGCACGCTGCGCATCACCACCACCGACAAGACCACGGGTACCTCCACCACCTTCGAGGTGGCGCAATGAAGCCGCACTGGTGCCTGGGGGCCGCGGCCCTGCTGCTGACCGGGTGCAGCTTCAGCCATCCGCCATCGCAGCCGCGCGCCGATGCCCAGCTGACTCCGGCCAGTCCGGTCACCCGTGAGCTGCTGAGCTTGCCAGAACCGGCAGGCAAAGTGCCGGTCGCCGTGTACGGCATCCGCGACCAGACCGGCCAGTACCGGGCCGCGCCGGACAGCGCATTTTCCACCGCCGTGACCCAGGGCGCTTCCTCGCTGCTGGTCAGGGCGCTGCAGCAGTCGGGCTGGTTCATTCCGGTCGAACGGGAAAACCTGCAAAACCTGCTCACCGAGCGCAAGATCGTGCGCGCCCTGGAAGCGCCGCCTCCGCCGGGCACCCCGCCCGTGCAATTGCCGCCGCTGCTGGCCGCCGCCGTGCTGATCGAAGGCGGCATCGTCGCCTTCGAAAGCAATGTGCGCACCGGTGGCGCCGGGGCGCGCTTTCTCGGCGTCGGCCTCAGCACCCAGTACCGGCTCGACCAGGTCACGGTCAATCTGCGCACCATCGATATCCGCAGCGGCCGCATCCTGCATAGCGTGTCGAGCACCAAGACCATTTATTCCTACGAGCTGCATCCGAGCGTGTTCAAGTTCGTCAACGTCAAGGAGCTCCTCGAGGTCGAGGCCGGCATCACCCGCAACGAGCCGGCCCAGCTGTGCGTTGCCGAAGCGATCGAGGCGGGCGTGATTCACCTGATCGCCCAAGGCATCGCGGACAACAGCTGGACCCTCAAGGATGAGGCCAGCCGCGACCACCCGGTGCTGCGGCGTTACCAGGCCGCCGTGCTGGCGCAGGGTGGCCGATGAGGCGCCGCCCCATACAGGTTCAGTACCTGGGTCGCTGAACCGGCTTGCCTGCCCGACCCTGCCTATCCAAGGAGTCAATCATGAAGCGCTTGCTTTTCACCCCGCTGGCCCTGCTGGCCCTGGCCGGTCCGGCCGCGGCCGTCACCAACGCCACCACCTCGCAGGTCGGCAGCGGCAACCAGCTGCGGGTCCAGCAGATGGATGTGCCCGGCCTGATCATCGATGCCAGCATCACCCAGGTCGGCAACAACAACCGCGCTGGCAATCCCTTCACCGGCACCGGGGGCATTCGCCAGCTCAACAGTAATTTCGACGTCATTGCTTCGATCGCCCAGACCGGCAACGGCAACGATGCCAACATCGACCAGATCGAAGGCGGTCTCAGCATCTCCAGGATCACCCAGACCGGCAACTACAATGTCGGCAGCATCGTCCAGAACGTCGTGTTTGGCGTTGGGGCGCTGCTGACCCAGACCGGCAGCAACAACGTCGCCGTGCTGAACCAGCCGATCGTGGTCGACTTCGAAATCATCGCCAACCAGACCGGCAATGGCAACCGGATCGACGCCTATCAGAACCTGGCCAGCCATGACGGCGCCCAGATCGACCAGATCGGCAATTACAACGTGGCCACGACGTTCCAGCAGAACGTCGATTTCGCCGGCATCGACGTGCGCCAGACCGGGACCGGCAATAACGCCAGCGCCCGCCAGACCGGTTTCGGCACCATCATGGCGCTGACCGTCGAGCAGACCGGGACCTACAACACGGCGACGGCCTCCCAGGCCGGCGATGATCTCAGCGGCACCGTGCGCCAGACCGGCAACTTCAATGTGGCCACGCTCAGCCAGACCGGCGACGGCCATACGGCCAGCATCCTGCAGACCGGCAATGCCAACACCGCGTCGATTACCCAGACCGGCTCGCTGATGATGGCGGCCATTGCCCAGGTCGGCAACAACAACCACGCCGCGATCGTCCAGCCCTGATGCGGTTGTGCCACACGAAAAAGCCCGCCGGCTCCTGTCGGAGGCGGCGGGCTTTTTTCACGGCGCCTTGCAGCGCCAGAGCCGGTTACGCGGCTTCGCGGCTGGCCTTCTTGCGCTCGTGCTCTTTCAGGAAGCGCTTGCGCAGGCGGATCGATTTCGGGGTGATTTCCACCAGTTCGTCGTCGGCGATGAATTCCACCGCGTACTCGAGCGACATCTGGATAGGCGGCACCAGGCGTACGGCTTCGTCGGTACCCGACGAGCGCACGTTGGTCAGCTGCTTGCCCTTGATCGGGTTGACGACCAGGTCGTTGTCGC
>CAMLIL010000173.1 GCA_946480015.1 uncultured Oxalobacteraceae bacterium
TTCCTTTCATGGTCGCCACGAACAGGTCGGCGACGCTGGGGTTACGGGTTTCGCCCAGGGCGGCCAGTTGCGCGCGCGGTACGCCGTCGAACAGCATCACCGACTTGCCGAACACGCTGCGCTGGTCGATCGGCTGCAGCGCATTGGCCGCGTTGAGCTTGTCGCTGGCGACCATCACTTCGGTGTAGCGCTCGCCCACTTCATCCATCGAGGCCGACAGCACGATCTTGCCGTCGCGGATGAACATCAGGTCGGTCAGGATGTGCTCGACTTCCTCGACCTGGTGGGTGGTGATGACAATGGTCTTGTTCTCGTCAAAATAGTCTTCCAGCAGGTTCTGGTAGAACTGCTTGCGGTACATGATGTCCAGGCCCAGGGTCGGTTCGTCGAGCACCAGCAGCTTGGCGTCGATGGCCATCACCAGCGCCAGGTGCAGCTGCACCACCATGCCTTTGGACATGGCCTTGACCTTCATGGCGGGCTCCAGCCTGGTGCTGGCCAGATAGCGCTCGGCCTTGCTGCGGTTAAAGCGTGGATGCACACCGGCCACAAAATCGATGGCGTCGCACACCCGCAGCCACTTGGGCAGGATGGCCACGTCGGCGATGAAGCACACGTCCTGCATCAGCGCGTCGCGTTGCGTGCGCGGGTCGAGCCCGAGCACATTGAGTTCGCCATCGAAGGGAATCAGGCCGAGCGCGGCTTTCAGGGTGGTGGTCTTGCCCGATCCGTTGGGGCCGATCAAGCCGACGATCTTGCCGGCCGGGATGTCGAAACTGACGCTGTCCACAGCCGTCTTCTTACCGTAGCGTTTGCTCAGATTGCGGGCGGAAATGACGGCGTTCATGCCCCACCTCCCGCTTGCGCCTGGTGCAACAACTGGTCGAGATCGAGACCGAGCCGGCGGATACGTTCGAGCATGGCCGGCCATTCTTCGCGCAGGAAGCGATCGCGTTCGCTGGCCAGCAGCTTTTCGCTGGCGCCTTCAGTGACATACATGCCAATTCCCCTTCTTTTTTCCACCAGGTTGTCGTCGACGAGTTCTTGATAAGCGCGCGAGACCGTGATCGGGTTCAACTGATATTCGGCCGCGATCTGGCGCACCGAGGGCAGGGCATCGCCCGCCTTCAGGGCGCCGTCGAGCATCATGCCGATGACGCGCTCTTTTAATTGCAGATAAATCGGTGTGGTGTCGCTCCAGCCTGCGCTCATGATCGCGCCTCCCGCGCCGGTGTTCTTGCCCTGTGAAACATACAGCCTCCCTACTGGTGAGCTATTGAAGTGGTGTTGTAGTGAACTATAACACCATGGCGCAACAAATCAAGCCGTTTTTGGTATGTATGTTTAGAGTGCTTTACCGTCGAGGTCGTAACGCACGATGGCGCCGCCGCTCTCGATGGCGATCCAGCCGCCGCGCGGCGGTTCGGCCTGCGGTTCCCAGTCGGGCAGCACGTAGCGGCGCTTGCCGTCGTGCTGGTGCAGGGCGGGACGGTGGGTGTGGCCGTGAATGATGATGCCGGCGCCGGTACGCGCATGCAGTGCAGCAATGGCTGCGGGCGCCACATCCATCAGCTCGTAGGACTTGGTGGTGTGGGCCGCCTTGCTGCCTTCGCGCATGCCGTTGATGATGGCCTTGCGCTGGGTGAGCGGCATGGACAGGAATTGCGCCTGCCAGGCGGGCGCGCGGACCTGGGTGCGGAACGCCATGTATTTGAGGTCGTCCGTGCATTCGGCGTCGCCATGCACGAGGGCAATGCGGTGGCCGCCGATCTCGCAGACATGCGGCTCGGCCAACAAGGTCAGGCCGGCAGCTTGCGCAAAGGCCGGGCCGACCAGAAAATCGCGGTTGCCGGCGATCCAGAACACCGCCACGCCGCGATCGCTGACCGCGCGGATAGCGTTGGCTATATCCTGGTGAAAACGGGATTCCAGATCGTCATCGCCTGCCCAGTATTCGAACAGATCGCCGAGAAGATAGAGCTGCTCGGCAGCCATCGCGCGCTCCTGCAGGAAGGCGAAGAACGCCGAGCAGGTGCGGGGATGGAGCGGCTGCAGATGCAGATCCGAAATGAACAGCGCAAGCGTACGGGAGGGCAGGGTCATCGTTGACGAGCGTCGTCCTCGCGAAAGCGGGGACCCATGCCGAGCTAGCGTGCCACGGGTCCCCGCGTTCGCGAGGAGACAGATTCTTTAGAGAACTTCGACTTTTTCGATAATCACTGGATCGACCGGCACGTCGGCGAACATGCCGCTGCGGGTGGTCTTGACCTTGCGGATGGCATCGACCACGTCGGTGCCATCGGTGACTTTACCGAACACGGCGTAACCCCAGCCATCCTGGCCAGGATAGTCGAGGAAGCTGTTGTTCTTCACGTTGATGAAAAATTGCGCCGAAGCCGAATGCGGATCGGAAGTGCGCGCCATGGCCAGGGTGTAGGTGTCGTTCTTCAAGCCATTCTTGGCTTCGTTTTCCACGGTCTGCTCGGCCGGCTTTTGCTTCATGCCTGGCTCGAAACCGCCGCCCTGGATCATGAAGTCGCCGATCACGCGGTGGAAAATCGTGTTGTTGTAGTGGCCCTTGTTCGCATAGTCAAGGAAGTTGGCAACGGTCTTCGGTGCCTTCTCGGCATCGAGTTCGACGGTGATCTTGCCCAGGTTGGTAGTGATGAGTACGGCCATAATGTGTCCTTATTCTGTTGGGGTGAAATGGAGCCTGGAAAAGCTCCGCGATGCTACTTCTTGAGTACGGTAGCCGAATTGATCACGATCGGGACGACCGGCACGTTTTGCTGGCCGCGCACATCGTCGACCACCACGGCCTTGATCTTGTCGACCACTTCCTGGCCGGCCACAACTTTCCCGAAGACAGCGTAGCCGCCACCCAGGTTAGGGTAGTCCAGGCCGGCGTTATCGACCACGTTGATGAAGAATTGCGAGGTGGCCGTATCCGGGGCGGACTCGCGCGCCATCGCGATCGTGTAGGGGCCGTTATGCAGGCCGTTATTGGCTTCGTTCTTGATCGGCTTGCTGGTTGGCTTGGACACCAGCTTGGCATCCATGCCGCCGCCCTGGATCATGAAGCCATCGATGACGCGATGAAAAATCGTGCCCTTGTAAAAGCCCGACTTCACGTATTGCAGAAAATTGGCGACCGTCTTGGGAGCCTTCTCCTGATCGAGTTCAAGCACGATTTCGCCCATCGTCGTTTTAATGGAGACGCGGGGCTGATGGGTTTTCGGCGCGGTTCCCGAGGCCGGTTCCGGCAACGCTTCCGGCGCTTGCGCGAGCACGGCGCCGGCGAGGGAAACACCCACGCACAGCGCGGCAAATTGCGCCAGCAGGGGCGAACGGAACATGAACATTTTCGGCATGGTGACTTCTTTCGTTCGATGCAGTAGTTGTGAAGTGGCGGCCAGGCTGTCAAGCCTGTCCCGCAAAAATAAACCTGGGGTAGATGCGGCCAGTCTGCTTTTTATCAATGCTATACTTTGCGCAGAACGTCCCATTCTATCAAATAAGAACAACACAGAGGGTACCGACGATCTCGATGCATCTCCCGTCTATGCCGGTGCGCGCCTCCGCGGCGCCCGCGCCCGGTTCGGGTATTGTCCGGTCGGCGTACCCCCTGCAACAAGCACAATCCGATGAGCCAACTTAAGATTTACAACACGCTTGCGCGCGACAAGCAAACCTTCGTTCCGATAGAACCCGGCAAGGTCGGCATGTACGTCTGCGGCATGACGATCTACGATTACTGCCACATCGGACACGCGCGCATGATGATGGCGTTCGACGTCATCTATCGTTGGCTCAAGGCCTCCGGCTACCAGGTCAACTATGTGCGCAACATCACCGACATCGACGACAAGATCATCAAGCGCGCGGTGGAAAATGGCGAGACCCTGGCGCAGCTGACCACGCGCTTTTCCCGCTACATGGATGAGGACACGCAGGCGCTCGGCATCCTGCCGCCCGATCACGCCCCGCGCGCCACCGAGTACGTGCCCCAGATGCTGGCGCTGATCGAGCGGCTCGAAGCCCGGGACCTGGCCTACCAGGGCGAGGATGGCGACGTCAACTATGCGGTGCGCAACTTCCCGTCCTACGGCAAACTTTCCGGCAAGTCGCTCGACGATCTGCGCGCCGGCGAACGCGTCGATATCAACACCGGCAAGCGCGACCCGCTCGACTTCGTGCTGTGGAAAGCTTCCAAGCAATCCGAACCGGCCGAAGTGAAGTGGGACTCGAAATGGGGCAGTGGCCGTCCGGGCTGGCACATCGAATGCTCGGCCATGTCGTGCGCCCTGCTGGGCGAGCGCTTCGACATTCACGGCGGCGGCGCCGACCTGCAGTTCCCGCACCACGAAAACGAAATCGCCCAGTCCGAAGGCGCGTTCGGCCACGTGACGGTCAATACCTGGATCCACAACGGCTTCGTGCGGGTCGACAATGAAAAGATGTCGAAGTCGCTCGGGAACTTTTTCACGATCCGCGACGTCTTAAAGAAGTACGATGCGGAAGTCGTGCGCTTCTTCATCTTGCGCGCGCACTACCGCAGTCCGCTCAATTATTCCGACGCCCATCTCGACGACGCCAAGGTCGCGCTCACACGCCTTTACACGGCGCTGTCCGAGATCGATCTGGGCGCTGCCGCATGCGAGGTGAACTGGGAAGAAGCACACGCACTGCGTTTCCGCGAGGCGATGGACGACGACTTCAACACCCCCGTCGCCCTGGCAGCGCTGTTCGACCTCGTTACTGAACTGAACAAGAGCAAGGCGCTGGCGCACGCGCGGCAACTCAAGGCGCTCGCGGCCGTCATCGGCTTGCTGGAACGTACGCCACAGCAGTTCCTGCAAGGCGCGGGGGCGGGCGAGGGCGCGCAATCGCCGGAAGCGATCCAGGCGCTGATCGAAGCGCGCAGCGCGGCCAAGAAGGCGCGCAATTTCGCCGAGTCCGACAAGATCCGTGCGGATCTG
>CAMLIL010000174.1 GCA_946480015.1 uncultured Oxalobacteraceae bacterium
GCATCGCTGACAAAAAGATCATCCACAAGAACAAGGCCGCTCGCCACAAGAGCCGCCTGGCAGCTGCCCTGAAGGCACTGTCGGCTTAATCGCCGGTCCGGCGGGCTTGCCGCCCGCTCTGCTTGTGACGGTATGAAAAAACCCGCCTGAACCTGGTTCGGCGGGTTTTTTCGCTTGGCTCGCGCACGAGCCGACACCTAGTTTTTCTGCTGCAGGCCGTCGATGACGGTGCCTGGCTTGATGTGTTTCTGCTTGAACCAGCCCAGGTTCATTTCCAGCGCGTACTTGACCTCGCCTTTTGAGCAGTGCGTGTCCAGGGTTTGCGGCTGCATGTCTTCGATGTTGACAATCTTGCCTTGTGCATCGATAAACGCCACCGACAGCGGCAGCAGGGTGTTTTTCATCCACATGCACTGCTTGTTGGGCTGGTCGAACACGAACACCATGCCATTATTGGCGCCCATTTTCTCGCGGAACATCAGGCCCTGCTGACGGGCGGCGTCGTCGGCCGCGACTTCGGCCTGGATCAGGTGCATGCCGGCGGCCAGCTCGACGTGGCCGAAGCGGGCGTTCTGTGCCTGTGCGGCGGCGGCGAGGCTCGCCAGTGCCAGCAAAATCAATTTTTTCATAGTAGGAAGCGGTGCCAAGGGAGCGCCGATTAAGCCATGCGCGGTGCTGCCCCGTCAAGGGCTGCGTCCGCGCACGTAAAAAAGGCAGGCCGCAGCCTGCCTTGGCGCTGCCCGGCGGGGCAATTACTTGGCCGAGGCGGCGGCCGATGCGGCAGCCGGGGCGGCGGCAGGAGCGGCTTTGGCTTTCTTGGCTTTGGCCTTCTTGGCTGGTGCCGGAGCGGCGGCAGGGGCGGCGGCTGGAGCGGACGCTGCAGGCGCGGCAGCGGCGGCCGATGCGGAAGCCGATGCGGCTGCGAAAGCGGACGAAGCGAACAGGGACACAACCAGCGCAGCGATAATCTTGGACATGGTGATTTCCTTTGAGTGGGAGAAGGCCAGATTCACATGAATCTGCTTCCTTAACGCCGGCCAAAAATTGTCCGTTGACACTAATTTCTGAAAATCAGTAAATAGTTTACCTGGCGGCCAGCGCGCCGCCCGGCACTTCCATGAATTCCCCCGGCATCAGGGGATGGGTGGCCAGGCTGAACGGACCGATGCTGCTGCGCACCAGGCGCAAGGTCGGCATGCCGACCGCGGCCGTCATGCGCCGTACCTGGCGATTCTTGCCTTCCTGTAAGGTAATCGCGACCCAGCTGGTGGGCTGGCCGGCGCGGCTGCGGATCGGGGGATTTCGCGGCCACAGCCAGGCCGGTTCGGCGATCTGTACCGCCCGGCAGGGTTTGGTGACGAAGTCGCCCAGGTCGATCGGCGCCTGCAGGCGCGCAAGGCGCTCCGCGTCGCACTGGCCCTCGACCTGCACCAGATAGGTCTTGGCTTCCTTGTGGTCCGGATGGGCAATCGTGTGCTGCAGGCGGCCATCGTCGGTCAGCAGCATCAAGCCTTCGCTGTCGGCATCGAGCCGGCCGGCAGGGTAGATGTTCGGGATGGTCAGGTAGTGGGCCAGGGTCTCGCGGCCGTCTTGCGGCGAGAACTGGCACAGCACCTGGAACGGCTTATTAAATAGGATCAGTGACATGTGGTTGCTGAAAGCGGCGCGCTGCCGTGCCGGAAAGGAAAGTGATAAGCTGGCGGACCAGTTGCTGGTGTCCCGAATGGTAGCGTTTAGAGGAACGGAGAAGACGATGTATCAACATATCAAAGTACCCGCTGAAGGCCAAAAAATCACGGTCAACGCCGATTTTTCGCTGAATGTACCAGATAATCCGGTCATTCCCTATATCGAGGGCGATGGCACCGGGGTCGATATCACTCCCGTGATGATCAAGGTGGTCGATGCGGCTGTGGCCAAGGCTTACGGCGGCGCCAGGAAGATCGGCTGGATGGAAATCTACTCGGGCGAAAAGTCGACCAAGGTGTACGGCCCGGACGTGTGGCTGCCGGAGGAAACGCTGGAAGTGCTGAGGGACTACGTGGTCTCGATCAAGGGCCCGCTGACCACGCCGGTCGGCGGCGGCATCCGTTCGCTCAACGTGGCGCTGCGCCAGCAGCTCGACCTGTACGTCTGCCTGCGCCCGGTGCGCTACTTCACCGGCGTGCCTTCGCCGCTGCGTGAGCCAGAGAAAACCGACATGGTCATCTTCCGCGAAAACTCGGAGGACATCTATGCCGGCATCGAGTGGGCCGAGGGCTCGGACGCGGCCAGGAAGGTGATCGATTTCCTGGTCAAGGAAATGGGCGTGACCAAGATTCGCTTCCCCGAGACCTCGGGCATCGGCGTCAAGCCGGTCTCGCGCGAAGGGACCGAGCGGCTGGTGCGCAAGGCGATCCAGTATGCGATCGACAATGACAAGCCGTCCGTGACCATCGTTCACAAGGGCAACATCATGAAGTATACCGAAGGCGGCTTCCGTGACTGGGCGTACGCCCTGGCGCAGAAGGAATTCGGCGCGGAACTGATTGACGGAGGCCCATGGTGCAAGTTCAAGAATCCAAAGACTGGCCGCGACATCATCGTCAAGGATTCGATCGCTGACGCGTTCCTGCAGCAGATCCTGCTGCGTCCGGCTGAGTACAGCGTCATCGCCACCCTGAACCTGAACGGCGACTATATTTCCGACGCGCTGGCCGCACAGGTGGGCGGTATCGGGATCGCTCCGGGCGCCAACATGTCCGACTCCGTGGCCATGTTCGAAGCCACCCACGGCACCGCGCCGAAATATGCCGGCAAGGACTATGTGAATCCGGGTTCGCTGATCCTGTCGGCTGAAATGATGCTGCGTCACATGGGCTGGGTCGAAGCTGCCGACCTGGTGATCGCAGCGATGCAGAAGGCGATCGCATCGAAGAAGGTCACCTACGACTTCGCCCGCCTGATGGAAGGCGCGACCCAGGTGTCGTGCTCCGGTTTCGGCGAGGTGATGGTCGAGCAGATGTGATCCGGGGCCGAGGGCAGGTAGGGACGAAAAAAAACCCCGCTGCGAAGAGCGGGGTTTTTCGACATCTTGTAGAGCTTAGCCAGCCTGGATGTTGGAAGCTTGCTTGCCTTTAGGGCCTTGCGTGACTTCGAATTGAACTTTCTGACCTTCTTTGAGGGTCTTGAAACCGTTCATGTTGATTGCGGAGAAATGCGCGAACAGATCTTCACCGCCGTCATCTGGAGTGATGAAGCCAAAACCTTTGGAATCGTTGAACCACTTAACTGTACCTGTTGCCATAAAAGAACTTTCAAATAAGATACCAATCACACGAGCCATAAAAGCAAGAAGCTTTTGCCCCCTCCTCAGCCTGCTCACTTCTTATCAACAAATACATAAGTACAAGTCGATAACCGCATTGTTGGTTGAAAAAATATACAAGTCAAGCGCTTTTGAACTGAGCTTGCCATTTTTCCCACACACTTCCATGATCCGGCACCAGACTCGTCCAAAAAGCAACTCTTGATTTTCTGAATGCGGGCGCCATCTGCGCGTTGACGAGAAAACGCGTAAGATGGAAAACAAATGTAAATGCCCTGATTATTTACACATAGCATCACATTGAAAGCATTTAGAATAAGCGTATGGCAACCAAGCAAGATACCGAACAAGTACTGGAGCGGCAAGTCGTCAAGCCGCCGCCGCTGTACCAGGTGGCACTCTTGAATGATGACTACACGCCGATGGAGTTCGTGGTTGCGGTCATCCAGGAGTACTTCAACAAGGATCGAGAAACGGCGACGCAAATCATGCTTTCCGTTCATCGCCACGGTAAAGGAGTGTGTGGCGTGTTTTCCAAAGATATAGCGTGTACCAAAGTGGAGTTTGTATTAACGCATGCGCGCAAGGCAGGTCATCCCCTGCAGTGCGTGATGGAGGAAGTATGATTGCGCAGGAATTGGAAGTCTCCCTACACATGGCGTTTGTCGAAGCCCGGCAAGCACGGCATGAATTCATCACCGTTGAGCATCTGCTGCTGGCACTTCTCGACAACCCATCGGCCGCCGAAGTCCTGCGCGCCTGTGCTGTCAATATCGAAGACCTGCGCAAAACCTTGACCAATTTTATCGGCGACAACACGCCCACCGTGCCCGGCACGGGCGAGGTGGACACCCAGCCGACGCTCGGATTCCAGCGCGTGATCCAGCGTGCGATCATGCACGTGCAATCGGCCTCGAACGGCAAGAAAGAGGTGACCGGCGCCAATGTGCTGGTGGCCATCTTTGGCGAAAAAGACTCGCATGCGGTGTACTACCTGCACCAGCAGGGCGTCACGCGCCTGGACGTGGTCAATTTCATTTCGCACGGGGTGCGCAAGGATCAGCAGACCGAGTCGCAAAAGACCTCGGAAGGCGTGGAAGAAAGCCAGGTCGAAGGTCAGGCCAAGGAAAGCCCGCTCGACCAGTTCACCCAGAACCTGAACAAGGCCGCCGCCGAAGGCAAGATCGATCCGCTGATCGGGCGCGAGGACGAAGTCGACCGCGTCATCCAGATCCTGTGCCGCCGCCGCAAGAACAATCCGCTGCTGGTGGGCGAAGCCGGGGTCGGCAAGACCGCGATCGCCGAAGGCCTGGCATGGCGCATCACGCAGGAAGACGTGCCTGAAATCCTGCAGAATGCCGTCGTGTATTCGCTCGACATGGGCGCGTTGCTGGCTGGCACCAAATATCGCGGCGATTTCGAGCAGCGCCTGAAGGCTGTCCTCAAGCAATTGAAGGACACCCCGCACGGCATCCTGTTCATCGACGAGATCCACACGATCATCGGCGCCGGCTCGGCCTCGGGCGGAACGCTGGACGCGTCCAATCTGCTCAAGCCTGCCTTGGCCAATGGTCAGCTCAAGTGTGTCGGCGCGACCACCTATACCGAGTTCCGCGGCGTGTTCGAAAAAGACCACGCCCTGTCGCGCCGCTTCCAGA
>CAMLIL010000175.1 GCA_946480015.1 uncultured Oxalobacteraceae bacterium
TGCAGGCGCGCCAGTTCGAACCCTTCTTCCAGCCCAAGATCGAACTCGAAACCGGCCAGGTCAAGGGCCTGGAAGCGTTCGCGCGCTGGCGCCATCCGGAGTTCGGCGTGCTCGGTCCGAGTTCCTTCATCGGCGCGCTCGAACAGAACAACCGGGTCGATTTCCTCGACTGGAGCATGATCGAGAAGTCGGTCGAGCGCTGCCGCTATTTCCACGACCGCGGCCTGCCGATTTCCATCTCGATCAACCTGTCGCCGGTCACGCTGGCGCATCCGCAGTTCATCCAGCAAATCACCGCCTGCGTCGAGCGCCACCGCGTGATGCCCGGCTACGTCACCTTCGAGATGCCGGAGTCCTCGGTGCTGGTGAGCGATCCGAGCTTCATCGAGCGGCTGGTGCGCCTGCGCATGATGGGCTATGGCCTGGCCATCGACGACTACGGCACCGGGCGCTCCAACCTGCAGCTGCTGGCGCGGGTGCCGTTCTCCGAACTCAAGATCGACCGCAGCTTCGTCGATGGCGCCTCGAAGAAGCGCGCGCTGTCGGTGGTGCTCAGCACCTGCCTGGGGCTGGCGCGCAGCCTGGAACGCCAGTCGGTGGCGGTGGGCGTGGAGACCCGCCAGGATTGGGACTTCCTGCAGCGCCTCGGCTGCACCTATGCGCAGGGCTATCACATCGCCAAACCGATGGAAGCCGAAGCTTTCCCCGGCTGGCTGGAAGACTGGCAGCAGTTTTTCTGATCACAGGCCGCTGAGCCGGCCGCCGTCCACCAGCAGCTCGGCGCCCTGCACGAAGGCCGCGTCGCTTGACGCCAAAAAGGCCACGGCCGCGGCGATGTCTTCCGGCCGACCGACGTCTTCCTTGTCGATCTTTTCCCGGCCCGCCTTGACGTTCGGGTTATTCCACAGCATGGGCGTGTCCACCGCGCCCGGCAAGATCGCGTTCACGCGGATGCCTTTCGGCTTGCCTTCGATGGCCGCCGAGCGCGTCAGCGACAGCAGCGCCGCCTTGGCCGCCGCATAGGGCGCCACCTGCGCCTCGGTTTCCCGTGCATGGACGCTGGACAGGTTGACGATGGCGCCGCCGCCTTTCATATGCAGGAACGCCTGCTTGATGAAGAAGAAGGCGCCGATCAGGTCGACCTGCAGCACGCGCGACCAGTCGTCCCCGGTGAGTTCCTCGATCGGCTTGAACAGCATGAGGCCGGCGTTGTTGACGACCACGTCGAGCCGGCCGAAACGTGCGAGCACGTCGGCGACAGTGGCTTCGACCTGCGTTTCAACGCCGACGTCGCAAACACATGCGATCACCTCGCGCGAGGCTTGCCGGCGCACCTGATGGGCGGCCTTGGGCAGCGCCGCGGCATCGCGGTCGGCCAGCACCACCACCGCGCCCTCGGCGGCGAAGCGCAGCGCGCACGCCAGGCCAATGCCGCTGGCCGCGCCGGTAACGATGACTACCTTGTCGTCAAAGCGCATGATGGCCTCACTCCGCATTGTCCGGCGCGCTGGTGGTGGCCGCCGGCCCCGTGCGCTTGGGTTCGAGCTCCGGATAATCCTGGCTCAGCGCCACCGGCACCTGCAGACACACGCTCTGGGTGGGCAGCACTTCGGTCCAGTCGCGGATCAGCTCGCGATAGGCCCGGCCGACCGGGCGCAATTTGCGGTCCAGGTCCGCCAGTCCGAGCGCGTTGACGCGGCCATTGTTTTCGCGCAGGCCGGTGTCCCAGTCGACCTGATCGGTGAGGGAATACCATGTGAAGCCGACGATGGGCACGCCGTTGTTACGCACGCGCAGGACGTTGGCCCATTCCTTGCGCAGCCATTTGACCGCTTCGTCGCCGTTCGGCCCCTCGCACAGATTGGTTTCGGTGTGCATGACGGGCAGGCGATAGCGGTTGTAGTACTGGTGGGTGATGACGGCGTAGCCGAAAATTTCGCCGGCCGCGCTGGTGGCGCCATCGGCCGTGACGCGGTGCTCGTTGGTCTGGTAGTAGTCGTTGCCCATGATGCAGTGGTGTTTGAGGTTATTGTTAAGGAAGAAGTGGTATTCGTCGCGCGTCATGCCGTTATCCAGCAGATATTCGTACATGGTGGAATCGACGCGCCGGCCATAGTTCAGGTCGAGCGAGAGGAAGCGGCGCGCGTTCATGGTTTCGGCCGGCGCGATCGCCCTGGGGGAGGCGGCGTGGAAGTATTCGCTCGACTCGCTCTGGATGAAGAGCGCGTCGGCCCGCACCTCGAGGATGGCGCGCATGGCCAGCAGGTTGGCCTTGACCAGGTGCTTGAGCGCGGTGACGAAGGCGGCGTCGCTGCGCAACTGCTCGTTCCACCAGCCGTACAGGGCGGAGAACAGGGCGCAGATCGACATTTCGTTGACCGGCGTGTAGAGCTGGATCCACGGATAACGCTGGGCGAAGGCGCGCGCGTAATCGGCAAAAATGGCCGGGAAATCCGGATTCTGGAAGTCTCCCAGGAAGTCCGGCAAGCCGAAATGGCACAGGTCGACGATGGCGACCAAGTTGCGCCGGCGCAGATCGGCGAGGGTGTCGTCGGCGAAGGACCAGTCGTAGCGGCGCGCCCCCAGCAGCGTGGTGTGCAGCGGCGGGCCATAGCGCAGAAAACGGATGCCCAGCTCCTGGATCAGGTCGAAGTCCTTGCGCCAGTGGCGGTAATGGCCGCATTTCTCCATCTCGTCCATGCGCAGCTTGCCGCTGTTGATGGTCGGGATGCTGTTTTCGATGCCGGTCGCAAAGATGAAGCCAGGATATGACGAGCTCATGGGCATTCCTTTGAAGGACTGCACCGAACTGTAGGGAATTGCGGGTGGCTTGACGGTGCGCGCGCTAACAGACGGCGCCATCGGATGGGAAAGCCGGTCCGTGTCGGACCGGCATGAAGGCTGTCAGTACTCGCGCCGGTCGGGCTTGATTTCTTGCAGGATGGTGGTGGCGATTTCCTCGATCGACTTGGTGGTCGAGGATAGCCAGCGGATGCCTTCGCGCTTCATCATCAGCTCGGCTTCGTTGACTTCGTAGCGGCAGTTTTCGATCGAGGCGTACTTGCTGCCGGCGCGGCGTTCGTGGCGAATTTCCGACAGGCGCTCGGGCGTGATGCTCAGGCCGAAGATCTTCTCGCGGAAGGGCGGCAGCGAGGAGGGCAGCTTGCCGCGCTCGAAATCGTCGGGAATGAGCGGATAGTTGGCCGCCTTGATGCCGTATTGCATGGCCAGATACAGGCTGGTCGGGGTCTTGCCCGAGCGCGATACGCCCACCAGGATCACGTCGGCGGCGGCCAGGTTCTTGTGCGACTGCCCGTCGTCGTGCGCCAGCGAGAAGTTGATGGCTTCGATGCGGTTCTTGTATTCCTCGCTGTCGACGATGTTGTGCGAGCGCCCAATGGTGTGGGTGGACTTGACACCCAGTTCCTGTTCGAGCGGGGCCACGAAGGTCTGGATCAGGTCCATGTGCATGCCTTCGGCCTTCTGGATCACCACCGACAGGTCCGGTTTCACCAGGGTCGAGAACACGATCGGGCGCTGGCCGTCGGCGCGGAAGGCGTCGTTGATCTTGCGCACCGCATCGTAAGCCTTGTCGACCGTGTCGATGAAAGGCAGGCGCACCTGGCGAAAGCGCAGGTCGAACTGGGTCAGCACGGCGTGCCCGAAGGTTTCCGCGGTAATGCCGGTTCCGTCGGAAACGAAAAACACGGTGCGGGCGGATTTGGGCAGGGCGGGGCGTGGGTCAGGGGTCATATTCCGTATGAAAACGTGTGCAAATGTGCCAATCTTGTTCCCGCTGTAAATTCCTTGCGCAGGCTGTAGAATGCTCTGCAATGTGTTGATTGTGCGGCAGCTCTCCAAGAATAACAAGAACAAGCCAGAGTCTGTGCCCCGCCTCACGTGACGATTTCTATCATCAGTAAGGGTGTTTATTATGACTAAGGTATCTAGCGCAGTACTGAAGGAGCCGGATTCGGCGACCAAGGTCTACGTGGCTTCGTTCGAGGATTTGCGCATGACCGACGTCGAGTCGGTCGGGGGCAAGAACGCCTCGCTCGGGGAAATGATCAGCCAGCTGGCCAGTGCCGGCGTGCGGGTGCCGGGCGGCTTTGCCACCACGGCCGATGCCTTCCGCGACTTCCTTAATCATGGCATCGATGGCGGGCCTTCACTGGCCGAGCGCATCGCCACCCGTCTCGACGGCTTGAACATCGATGACGTGCGTTCGCTGGCCGCGGCCGGCGCCGAGATCCGCCAGTGGATCGTCGATACCCCCTTCCAGGAGCGCCTGGAGCGGGACATCCGCGCTTACTACGAGCGCCTGGTGGCCGATTCGTCGACCGAGATGTCGTTCGCGGTGCGCTCGTCCGCCACCGCCGAAGACCTGCCCGACGCCTCCTTCGCCGGCCAGCAGGAGACCTTCCTCAACGTGGTCGGCATCGACAATGTGCTGGAGGCGATGAAGCACGTCTTCGCCTCGCTGTACAACGACCGCGCCATCTCCTACCGCGTGCACAAGGGCTTCACCCACGCCGAGGTGGCCCTGTCGGCCGGCGTGCAGCGCATGGTGCGTTCCGACCTGGGCGCGGCCGGCGTGATGTTTACCATCGATACCGAGTCCGGCTTCAAGGACGTGGTGTTCGTCACCTCCAGCTACGGCCTGGGCGAGACGGTGGTGCAGGGCGCGGTCAATCCGGACGAGTTCTATGTCCACAAGCCGATGCTCGAGCAGGGCAAGTCGCCGCTCATCCGCCGCAATATCGGTTCGAAGCTGATCAAGATGGAATTCACCAGCGAAGCCAAGGCCGGCCGCTCGGTCAAGACCGTGGACGTGCCGATCGAGCTGCGCAACCGCTATTCGCTGCTGGACGCCGAAGTGGTGGAGCTGGCCAAGTACGCCGTCATCATCGAGAACCACTACGGCCGTCCGATGGACATCGAGTGGGGCAAGGATG
>CAMLIL010000176.1 GCA_946480015.1 uncultured Oxalobacteraceae bacterium
TCAGACAATACAGGCGCTACGCGAGGAAGGCGCCTGAGTTGTGTATAAAGGCATGTGCTATGCCGGGCCCCGCTGGGGCGGCGGCCGTGTTAACTGCTATGCTGCTGGAAAAGGTTACCCGTAAGGATTCCGACGATGCCGCTGCAACCGGGGCTGACCCTTCGGCAACCAGCCCTGATGCTTCTGATACAAAGAGTGGAGAAGATAAAGGATCGGAAAAGGGTGCTTTGCCGAAGCCGCCAACAGGGCCAGGTAGTGTGCCCAAGGATGAACGAGACCCTCAACGCTTTTTCGACCAAGATGCGCGCGAGCAAAAACGCGCAGATCAAGGTAATGAATGTGCTAACGGTTGCGGGACAACCATTGATGGGTCAAATTCGGCGGGCCACCACGTAAATAGGCATGCAGATGGTGGACGTACTGTTCCTGAAAACCATGCAGAAGTTTGCGTTGATTGCCATAGAGATCTTCATAGGAAATAACCATGAGCCAAACGGTAGCTGTTTTAAAAGACAAGAAACAACAACCTATTCCGAGTGTATGGAGAAAAACCATTTCGGAAATTGTGGAAGCATTTAAGGACGCAGATTTTACGCTCTCTCGGGGAATAAGTGGGATTCGTCCTATTTCTAAAGAGAATGCTGCGGGAATTGAGGAAACCATTCAAGACTATGGGGCTCAGCTAGTCAGCCTTCCAGAAGAAACATGGAACACGTCAGTATGTCAGTGGTATGGGCAGCATTGGGACGTTATGGTTGATCTTTATACGGTAGATGAGGGGGCTAGCGACTTGGTTTTGCAGCTAAGGGTTTATGAGGAAGGGACGGATTATATTTTCGAAGTCCATCTGGTTTATGTGCCCTGAGTAGACTCTTGGCGGCGATTGTTGGTGGTCGGGAGGGCGGACAAAGCCTCTCGGTTGCCATACCGCAGGGGCCGAAAATTGGGCTGTATTTCTTGGTGTTCTTGTTGTAGACAACGCCCAGCCGGCCAAGCCAGATCGCCAGGTCGAAGGTGCTGCCGGCTGCCCCCGCGCTGATGACCGCGCCTTCGCTTTTCCAGTGCACCAGATCCGTGGACGAGTAGGCAGTCACCGAGTTGAACCTGGTGTCGCTGTTCGCCTTGGCCGGGTTGGCCGCGTAGGTCACGGCACCCTCGTATTTGACGCCATACCAGTAATAGGTCGAGCCGACCTTGGTGACGCCACCACCTTGGGAATAGATGTTATTGCCCGAAGTGTCTTTCCAAAATACGTCGTTCTGGACGACAGCGGGAGCTGAATTGGCTGCCGTATAGCTCACCGCCAGGCAAGCCGCCCCCATCACGCGCCGTATAACGCTGTATAGTTTTGTCATTGCAAATCTCTCCAAAGTATTTTTTTCTTATGCCGTATTCAGGCGAACGCGGTCGCAATGCCGATTTCGCCAGATGGCAAAATAGACAAGCGATTGTGCGCACACTTTGGGCTGCCCGACCAATGGCGCCTTGGTATGGATGACGACAAGTCCGGCATACCTCCCGTGAACTATTTTTTGAAGGCCGACAATCTTGCTCGTGCGGAGGCAATGGGCTACACTCCGGCGCCGTCCTGCCGAACTGTGTGACCCTCATGAATATCGTCCTCAACGAAGAATTGCGTTCCTTCATCGACCCGCTGACCGCCAACGAACACGCCGCGCTCGAGCGCAGCCTGCTGGCCGAAGGCTGCCGCGACGCGCTGGTGCTGTGGGGCGATGTGCTGATCGATGGTCATAATCGCTACGCAATTTGCCAGCAGCACAATATTCCGTTCAAGACGGTGCAGAACACCAATTTCAACAGCATCGAAGACGTGATGCTGTGGGTGATCGACAACCATCTGGCGCGCCGCAGCGTGTCGGATTTCCAGCGCGGGGTGCTGGCCTTGCGCAAGAAGGACATCGTGTCCACCCGCGTGGCCCAGCGCGCTGAGACCGAGGCGCCGGTCGAGACTCCCGTCACCCCCGAGCCGCCGCCCTGGAACACGCGCGAAGACGTGGCCAAGGCCGCGCGCGTGTCGAGCAATACCATCAGCCAGATCGAACGCATCCAGAAGGCGGCCACGCCCGAACTGGTCGAAGCCGTGCGTTCCGGCACCATCTCGATCAATGCGGCGGCCAATGTGGCGTCCTTGCCGCAGGAATTGCAAATTGCCGCCGTTGCCGGTGGCCGCAAGGAATTGCAGGCCGCCGCGCGCCACGTGCGCGAGCAGAAAGCCGCCAGCCGGCCACCCCGAGAGCCGAAGGATGACGCCGAACCCATGGACGAGCTGGCAACCCTGCGCGCGCGGGTCGCCGAATTGAGTGCCGAGAATGTGGCACTGAAGCAAAAACTGGCGGAACTGGGCGCGTAGGCGGGCAGGCGCTTGTATAATCGATTGCTTCATTTCAGCAAAATGTGAAGCTCGGGAACGGCGTTGGCAAAACTCTATTTCAGGTATTCGGCGATGAATGCCGGTAAGTCGACCGCACTGCTGCAGGTCGCGCACAATTACGAAGAGCAGGGCCAGCAGGTCAAGCTGTACACGGCCGCCATCGACGACCGTTACGGTGTCGGCCAGGTGACGTCGCGCCTGGGCCCGAACCGCAAGGTCGATACCTTTGATGCCGCGACCGATTTCCTGGCCGAAGCGCCGGACGTCGCATGCGTGCTGATCGACGAGGCGCAGTTCCTGACCACCCGGCAAGTGCAGCAATTGCATCAGCTGGCTCAGGTGCGCGGCGTGCCGGTCATCTGCTATGGGTTGCGCAGCGATTTCCGAGGTGAACCTTTCCCGGGTTCGGCCTATCTGCTGGCGCTGGCCGACGACATCGAAGAATTGAAAAACATTTGCAGTTGCGGCAAGAAGGCCACCATGAACGTGCGGCTCGACGAGCACGGCCGCCGCATCCGCGAAGGCGAGCAGGTCAGTATTGGCGGCAACGAACGCTACCGCCAGGCCTGCGGACGCTGTTTCTACGCCGGCTGAGCGGCCCGCGCCGATGTCGCTGACCCACGCCTGCCGCACGCTTGCACCGGGCTGGCTATGCCAGCATGGCGACATGCTGCTGTATCTGGCACCCGTGGTGGCCCTGGCCTTGCTGCTGCGCCTGCTGGCCGGACGTCATCCGGTGTTCTTTGTGTTCACCGTCGCCGGCACCATCTGCCACGAACTGGCGCACTTTTGCGCCGGCCTGCTCACCGGCGCCCAGCCGGGCTCGCTGACCGTCATCCCGCGCCGCCAGGGCCATCATTGGCAACTCGGTTCGGTGACCCTGCATCGGGTCCGCTGGTACAACGCCGCCCCGTCCGCGCTGGCGCCGCTGCTGATCGTCCTGCTGCCGGCTGCGGTGGCCTGGTGGCGCACCCGGCCCGGCTGGCATTACGAATGGCGCGACGTACTGCTGGCATTTTTGCTGGCCCCGCAATTTCTGTCGTTCTGGCCATCGAAGGTGGACTGGCGCATCGCCGTGCGCTCGTGGCCGTATCTGTTCATCATCGCCCCGGCCGGCTGGCTGGCATTTCGATAACGGGGCATTGTTTCACTTTGTAAAAGGCATCGGCGCGCACTGCTGCGCCAACGTAAGCTTGGCTTAAGACGATACATGCAAGCTGCCTCTGCGCGCTGTGCGATCCTGTTAGAATCAGGGTCCGTTGAATGCGTGCAGTCCGCATACACCCCAGATTCAAGCTCGGAGAGACCAGAATGAAGAAGCATATGTTGATAGTCGCACTGGCACTGGCCGTGAATACCCACGCGGCGGTTCCCCAGGCCGAGAAGGTCGCCGGCACCCAGCTCAAGCCAATCGCCTCGCAAACCCAGGCGGCCCTGTGGTCGTCACGCTTGCTGGCGCGCTATCACTACAAGCCGACAGCGCTGGACGATGCATTGTCGGTCAAGATTTTCGACCGTTACTTCAAGGCGCTGGACGGCGAAAAGCTGTTCTTCGTGCAGTCCGACATCGATCAGTTCGACGGCATCCGCAACCGGCTCGACGATGCCATCAACAGCGAAAACCTGACCGCGCCATTCGCCATCTACGGCGTCTACCAGCAGCGCTTCAACGAGCGCATCGCTTACGCGCGCGAACTGCTCAAGACCAAATTCGATTTCACGGTGGACGAAACGTTCCAGATCGACCGCGAAAAAGCACCCTGGCCGAAAACCGACGAGGAAGCCAAGGACCTGTGGCGCAAACGCGTCAAGAACGACTGGCTGCGTCTCAAGCTGGCCGGCAAGGATGAGAAAGCCATCCGTGAAACGCTCGACAAGCGTTACGAGAATTACCAGGCGCGCGTACGCAAGCTGAACAACGAGGACGTGTTCCAGATGTTCATGAACGCTTACGCCACGGCGATCGAGCCGCACACCAATTATCTCGGTCCGCGTTCGGCCGACAATTTCGATATCGCCATGCGCCTGTCGCTGGAAGGCATCGGCGCGGTGCTGCAGACCCGCGACGAATACACGGTGATCCGCGAAATCGTGCCGGGCAGCCCGGCGGCGCTGTCGGGCAAGCTGAAGGTGGGCGACCGCATCGTCGGCGTGGCGCAGGGCGATAGCGCCCAGTTCAGCGACGTGCTCGGCTGGCGCATCGACGACGTCGTGCAGCTGATCCGTGGTCCCAAGGATTCGGTGGTGCGTCTGGATGTGCTGCCGGCCGACGCCAGCACCGATGGCAAGCACACCACGGTGTCGATGGTGCGCAAGAAGATCAGCATGGAAGAGCAGGCTGCCAAGAAGACCATCCTCGAAGTCAAGGAGGGCAACGTCAAGCGCCGCGTCGGCGTGATCTCGCTGCCGACCTTCTACCAGGATTTCGAGGCGCGCCGCAAAGGCGACAAGGACTTCAAGAGCGCGACGCGCGACGTGGCGCGCATTCTTGGCGAGCTCAAGCGTGAGAAGGTCGACAACGTCCTGATCGACCTGCGCAACAACGGCGGCGGTTCGCTGAT
>CAMLIL010000177.1 GCA_946480015.1 uncultured Oxalobacteraceae bacterium
CCTGGTGCAGGCAGTTGTAGTCGTCCGGGCCGTAGCGCAGGATCAGCGGCGTGGGGCGCAGCTGGCCGGCCGCGTGGCAGCGTTCGAGGAACTGTTCGTGGCGCGGCGGATAGCGCCGCTCGCTGGCGAGCGCCTGCGCCCAGCGGTTGGCGATGGCCGCCAGCGGCGCGTACAGCTGCGTGCGCAGGCGCTGCAGGGATGGCGGCAGCGGGTAGCCAAAGTACTGATATTGGCCGCGTCCGAAACCGTGCCGCTCCATCACCACCCGGCTGCGGTAGCGCGCCGCGTCGTCGTAGGCATCGGCGTAGGCACGGCATGTCCCGGCATCGAGCAGGCCCGGCACGACCGCGCAGCCGACGCGATCGAGCGCGCCGCCGATGTCATCCCAGTCGGGCGCTGTCATTGCTTTCCTTCGCGCTCGAGCAGGGCGCGCTTGCGCTCCACACCCCAGCGGTAGCCGGACAGGCCGCCGTCGGTGCGCACCACGCGGTGGCAGGGGATCGCCACCGCCACCGGATTGGCCGCGCAGGCGCTGGCAATGGCGCGCGCCGCGGCCGGCATGCCCAGGCGCGCCGCCAGTTCGGCGTAGCTGACGGTCTGGCCGGCCGGGATCTGGCGCAGCGCCTCCCACACGCGCTGCTGGAAGGCGGTACCGCGTACGTCCAGCGGCAAGTCCAGGCCGAGCGCCGGCACTTCGATCATGCCGACCACCCTGGCCACGGTCTGCTCGAAGCGGGCATCGGCGCCGATCAGGTCGGCCTTGGGGAAGCGGTCCTGCAGATCGCGCGCCAGCTGGTCCGGGTCTTCGCCGATCAGGATTGCGCAGATGCCCTTGCCGGTGGCGGCCACCAGGATCGCGCCCAGCGAACAGGCGCCGATGGCAAAGCGGATTGCCTCGCCGGCCCCGCCATCGCGCGCCGCCCGTGGCGTCATGCCCAGCCGCGCCGGAGCGTCTTCATAAAAGCGTCCGCTCGAATTGAAGCCGGCCGCGTAGATCGCCTCGGTCACGCTGCCGGCCCGGGCCAGCTCGTGCTGCAGGCGGCGCGCCTTGCGGGCGGCGGCGTAGGCTTTGGGGGTGATGCCGGTGTGGCGCTTGAACACCCGGTGAAAATGGAAGCGGCTCATGCCGCAGGCGGCCGCCAGGCTGTCCAGGTCGGGCGCCTGCTCGCTGGCGTCGATCAGGCGGCAGGCGCGCGCCACCGCCTGCGCGTGCTGTTCGGCCAGTGGCGGCTGGTCCGGCTTGCAGCGCAGGCAGGGCCGGAAACCGGCCTGCTCGGCCTCGGCGCAGCTGGCGTGGAAGGCCACGTTGCGGCGCAGCGCAGGCCGCGCCGCGCACGACGGCCGGCAGTACACCCCGGTGCTGCTGACCGAATAATAGAACACGCCGTCGGCGCCGCTGTCGCGCCGCTGCACGGCGGCCCAGCGCGCCTCGTCGCTGGCATAGAGGGACATATCGCTGTTCGCTTGCATGGTGGTGCTCCTGTCATGGGATGCAATCGATGGTAGGCGTTGCCGCGCGGCGCCGCACTCCGACGCTTGCTTTCGAATCCAAACCATGCCCGGCCGGTGCTAAAATCGGATTTTATGCCGGCTTTCGGAGAGTAGTTTGGAAGAGCAGATCGCGCAAGAGACCACGCCGATTTTCCAGCGCATCAAAGACTACCTGATGGGCGAGATCGCCGCCGGCCGCTACAAGGAAGGCGACCTGGTGCCGTCCGAGCAGGCGCTGGTGCGCCAGTTCGGCGTCTCGCGCATGACCGTCAACCGCGCCGTGCGCGAACTGACCGCCGAGCAGGTGCTGATCCGGCGCCAGGGCTCGGGCACCTTCGTGGCGCCGCAAAAGATCCAGGCCACCCTGGTCGCCATCCGCAGCATCGCCGACGAAGTGCGCGCGCGCGGGCACCGCCACGCCAGCCGGCTGCATGTGCTCGAACAGGCTGGCGCGTCCGGACTGATGGCGGCGCAGTTCGCGCTCGATGATGGCGCGCCGCTGTTTCATTCGGTGATCGTGCACTTCGAAAACGACCTGCCGATGCAGGTCGAGGACCGCTGGGTCAACCCGGCCTGCGCGCCCGACTACCTGCGCCAGGACTACAAGGCCATTACGCCCAGCGATCATCTGATGGCCGCCGCGCCGCTGCAGGACGCCAGCTTCACCATCGAAGCGCTGGCCGCGCCAGGCGGGATCGCCGCCATGCTGGGCCTGCCCGACGGCCACTGCTGCCTGGTCTTGAAGCGCAAGACCCGCTCGCTCGGACGCGTCGCTTCGGTGGCCACGCTGTGGCACCCGGGGCACCTGTACCAGTTCACCGGCAGCGTAGGCTAAGCATGGCGCAGCATAGCGCGATCGATCTGACGGTGCTGTCGAACCTGATCGGCACCGATCCGGCCAAAATCCACAAGTTCGCGTCCAAATTCGTCGACAGCGCCCGCAGCGCGCTGGCCGAGATGGATGCCTGCCTGGCCAGCGGCGACATCGTGCGCATCCGCGAACTGGGGCACCGGATCAAGTCGGCCGCGCGCATCGTCGGCGCGCTCGGCATGGGGGAGCTGTGCGAGCGCCTGGAAAAAATGCCGGTGGAGGGCGAACAGGCAGAAGCGCGCGCGCTGATCGCGCAGCTGCATCCCCTGCTCGCGCAGATCAGCGCGGCCGTCGCCCCATGAACGCGCTGCGCGTGCTGGTGCTGGACGACGACGCCTTCATGCTGGAGGTGCTGCGCGACATGCTGGACGGCTGCGAGGTGCGCACCGAGAGCGACGCCCGCAGCGCCCTGCAGGCGCTGGCCGGCCAGGCGCCGGACCTGCTGATCTGCGACCTGTCGATGCCGGACATGGATGGCATCGAATTCATGCAGGCGGCCGCACTGGCCGGTTTCAGCGGCGCGCTGCTGTTATTGTCGGGCATGGACAGCGGCGTGCGCATGGCCGCCGAACACCTGGCCCGGGCGCACGGACTGAACGTCATCGCCACCGCCAAGAAACCGCTGGCGCTGGCGCAGCTCGACACCATCCTGGGCGCGCTGCGCGCGGGTAAAACCGGCTACGACGGGAATTCGTACAATCTCACGCCCTTTTTTAGAAAATAGGTTATTATTTCGGCTAAATCCCCGCCTGACACCCTCTTGCAGCCCTCCATATATTGAATTTGCGCACACTGCCTCCACCTCTGTGTTGCAAGAAAAAAAAGGAAGCTGGCTGGCGACACGAAGGGGATCTCGAAAATTCCGCCGCGCAGTAGGTTTTTCGAGATCCCTTTAAGCAGGGTCGGCTTTCCCCCAGGCGTTATTGACCCCTTACCTCTCACTGAGGAAAACATGAGCGAAAATATCAAACACATTAGCGATGCATCCTTCGAAGCGGACGTGCTCAAATCCGAGCGTCCCGTGCTGGTCGATTTCTGGGCCGAGTGGTGCGGTCCCTGCAAGGCCATCGGCCCGATCCTCGAAGAAGTCGCCAAGGAATACGACGGCAAGATTCTGATCGCCAAGATGGATGTGGACGCCAACCAGCAGGTACCGGCCAAGTTCGGCATTCGCGGCATCCCGACCCTGATCCTGTTCAAGAACGGTGTCGCCGCTGCCCAGAAGGTCGGCGCCATGGCCAAGGGCCAGCTGACGTCCTTCATCGACAGCAATATCTGAATTAAAGAATAACAACAACGCGACGGCGGCGCGCCCGCACTGCCGTCTAGTCTGGCCGGGAAGCGGAGCAGCCTCGACTGCTCTCTTCCCCACTTGATTAACCCACGCAGTTCCCTCCCCTACCTTTATTTCCCGTCACGGGACTCAACACATGCATTTATCTGAACTGAAGGCAATGCACGTCTCCGCTCTCCTGGAGATGGCGATCGGCCTCGATATCGACAACGCAGCCCGCCTGCGCAAACAAGAGCTGATGTTCGCGATTCTGAAAAAGCGCGCGAAATCGGGCGAACAGATTTTCGGCGACGGCGCCCTCGAAGTGCTGCCGGACGGCTTCGGCTTCCTGCGCTCGCCCGACGCCAGCTACATGGCCTCCACCGACGATATTTACATTTCGCCTTCGCAGATCCGCCGCTTCAATCTGCATACCGGCGACTCGATCGAAGGCGAAGTGCGCACGCCGAAAGACGGCGAACGCTATTTCGCCCTGGTCAAGGTCGACAAGGTCAACGGCGAATCGCCGGAAGCGTCGAAGCACCGCATCCTGTTTGAGAACCTGACCCCGCTGCACCCGAACGAGCCGCTGCGCCTCGAGCGCGAGATGAATGGCCAGGAAAACATTACCGGCCGCATCATCGACCTGATCGCGCCGATCGGCAAGGGCCAGCGCGGCCTGCTGGTGGCCTCGCCCAAGTCGGGCAAGTCGGTGATCCTGCAGCACATCGCCCACGCCATCACCGCCAACCATCCCGACTGCACCCTGATCGTGCTGCTGATCGACGAGCGCCCGGAAGAAGTGACGGAGATGCAGCGTTCGGTGCGCGGCGAAGTGGTCGCCTCGACCTTCGACGAACCGGCCACGCGCCACGTGCAGGTCGCCGAGATGGTGCTGGAAAAAGCCAAGCGCCTGGTCGAAATGAAGAAGGACGTGATCATCCTGCTGGACTCGATCACCCGCCTGGCGCGCGCCTACAACACCGTGATCCCGGCTTCGGGCAAGGTGCTCACCGGCGGTGTGGATGCCAACGCGCTGCAGCGTCCCAAGCGTTTCTTCGGCGCCGCCCGCAACATCGAAGAAGGCGGTTCGCTGACCATTATCGCCACCGCGCTGATCGAAACCGGGTCGCGCATGGATGACGTGATCTACGAAGAGTTCAAGGGTACCGGCAATATGGAAGTGCACCTCGAGCGCCGTCTGGCCGAGAAGCGCGTGTATCCGGCGATCAATTTGAACAAGTCCGGCACCCGCCGCGAAGAACTGCTGATCAAGGCCGACCAGCTGCAAAAGATCTGGATCCTGCGCAAGCTGC
>CAMLIL010000178.1 GCA_946480015.1 uncultured Oxalobacteraceae bacterium
GAATCGATCGTGCGCCTGCTCGACATGGGCATGGACCCGTTCAACTTCGCCGACGCCCTGCTCGGCATCCTGGCGCAGCGCTTGGCCAAGCGCCTGTGCGGCAGCTGCAAGGTGGCCTACCACCCGGACGAAGACGAGATCGAGCTGCTGCTGACCGAGTACTGCGCCGAACTGCTCGGCACCGCGACCTTCCAGCAGGACGGGCCGGCGGCGCGCGCCACCGTGCGCGCCGGGCTGACCCAGCGTTACGCCGCGGCCGACGGCAAGTTCACCCTGTACCGCGCGGTGGGCTGTGCCGAGTGCAACAAGGGCTATCGCGGCCGCGTCGGCCTGCATGAATTAATGCTCGGCACCGACAAGGTCAAGAAGCTGCTGCAGGAACATAGCCGCGTCGCCCAGTTGCTGGCGGCGGCACTCGAGGACGGCATGCTGACCCTGAAAATGGATGGCATCGAGAAGGTGCTGTCGGGCATTACGGACATTAAGATGGTGCGCCAGGTGTGCATCAAGTAAAGAGGCAAGCTCCAGGCGGGCTGCGGGCGTTTGACATCGCTGTGGAGCAAGGATACCCTGTGGGTCCACCGCCGATCCTCGCTTGACGCGTGACTATGCTGCAAGGCCTGCCCTTTCCGATCCGTACCGAATGCCCGCCCGGCGCCTGCGTGTGCAATCGCGACGCGCTGCTCGCCACGCCCGATGGCGACTTGCGCATCCTGCGCCTGACCCGCGAGGAAGAAAAAAAGCTGCTGGCGCGCATCGAGGCGGTCGATAGCTACGATGGCCTCAAGCGCATCGGCGTCAAGCTCAACGAATTGCTGGGTGTCACCATGCACATCACGCCCTCGGCCAACGAGGTGCGCACCACGCGCGGCATCAACATCGCCCTCGACGATCTGCCCGGTCTGTGCCGCAAGACGCGTCAGGCGATTCCGACCGCCGTACGGCGTTGCCTGGATGCCCATCCGGAAATCGTTTACGCCATCCTCGACGAACACGGCCTGTTCGGCAGCGGGTCCGCACTTTAGAGCGGTATCAATTAGTCATTGGTAAATTTGCCACACCATCGAAGCATTGTTGATGCGATGGCGAGGCTGGTATGGCGTCTCACTCCAAGTACGAAGGCCTGGTGCGGCAAGCGTTGCTGACCAGCACCGAACTCGAGGTGGCCCAGCGCCATGCGCGCGCCCAACTGCTCGATCTCGAAGACCTGCTGGTGCGCGATTACAAAATCGCCCTGCACGCCATCGGCGCCGCGCTGGCCCAGCATTTCGGCGTGCCCTACGAGCCCTACCGGCCGGGACGGGTCAAGCCCGCCTTCCTCCTGCGCAATCTGAAGGCGCAGTATGTCGAGGAACACCAGTGGCTGCCGCTGGACGAGGACAAGGACGGCGTGCACGTCCTCACCCTGGACCCGGAGCGGGTGCGCGCCAGCCGCATCATCGGCCAGGTGTTTCCCAAGTCGGTGCTGGCCTATCGCGTGACCACGCGGCTGGAATTCAAGCGCACCATGGACCAGTTCTTCGGCACCACCTTCCGCAGCGATGGCAGCTCGCTGCGCGAATTGCTGTCGGAAATGACGCTGCAAAACGAGGACGAAGCCGAGGCGGCAGCGGACGCGGTCGACAACGAACTGGTCAAGCTGGTCAACAAGGTCATCATGGATGCCTACCGCCAGGGCGTGTCCGACATCCACATCGAGCCCTTGCCGGGCAACGGCCGCACCGGCATCCGCTTTCGCAAGGATGGTGCGCTGGTCCCGTATATCGACATCCCGGCCAGTTACCGCAGCGCGCTGGTGGCCCGGGTCAAGATCATGTGTGACCTGGATATTTCGGAGAAGCGCAAGCCGCAGGACGGCAAGATCCAGTTCAAGAAATTCGCCCCGCTCGACATCGAGTTGCGGGTGGCGACCATTCCGTCCACCGGCGGGGTCGAGGATATCGTCATGCGGATTCTGGCGGCGGGCGAGCCGATCGCACTGGACAAGCTGGGCGTGCTGCCGGCCAATCTGGCGCGCCTGACCAGCGCCATCGACAAACCGTACGGCCTGTTTTTCGTGTGCGGGCCGACCGGCTCGGGCAAGACCACCACCCTGCATTCGGTCCTCAATTACCTGAACAAGCCGGAAACCAAGATCTGGACGGCCGAAGACCCGGTCGAGATTACCCAGAAAGGCTTGCGCCAGGTGCAGGTCAACCGCAAGGCCGGGCTGGACTTTGCCACCGTCATGCGGGCTTTCCTGCGCGCCGATCCCGACGTGATCATGGTCGGCGAAATGCGCGACAAGGAAACCGTGTCCATCGGCATCGAAGCCTCGCTGACCGGTCACCTGGTGCTGGCCACCCTGCACACCAACAGCGCGCCCGAATCGATCGTGCGCCTGCTCGACATGGGCATGGATCCGTTCAACTTCAGCGACGCCTTGCTGGGCATTCTGGCGCAGCGTCTTGCCCGGCGCCTTTGTTCACATTGCAAGGCACCGTATCAGCCGGATGAAGCCGAGCTGCAACAGATGCTGGATGAATATTGCGCGGAGCTGCTACAGACGAGCGCTTTCCAGCGCGACGTGCAAACGGCGCGCGCGGCCATCCTCGACAACTGGCGCGCGCGCTACGCCAGCAACGGCCGCTTCACCCTGTACCGCCCGACCGGCTGCGCCGAGTGCAACCAGGGCTATCGCGGCCGCGTGGGCTTGCATGAACTGATGATCGGCACCGATCCCATCAAGCGCCTGTTGCAGGAGCGCGCCCGCGTGGCCGCCCTGCTCGCCGCAGCCCTGGACGAAGGCATGCTGACCCTGAAAATGGATGGCATCGAAAAAGTGCTGATGGGACTGACCGACCTGCGCACTGTGCGCCAAGTGTGCATCAAGTAACCGGCGTCTGCGCGTTCGCGAAGCGAGAGTCTATCTGTTTGGTTTCGCGCGATCGTATTCCGCGTCGTAGCTGGCCATTGTTCCGAGCATGGAACTTCCCGGTACCTGGCTGGTGTACATGGCCGGCCGGGAAGCCGACATGGTCCCTGGTATTAAAAAAAAGGCCGTCCGGCATGCGCGGGACGGCCTGAGCTGGCGTTCTGCGCCGCTTACATGATCTTGGTGCCAATGTACCAGGCGATCGCGGCAACAAAGGCCGAAGCGGGAATCGTCAGGATCCATGCCCACACGATATTGCCCGCAACACCCCAGCGCACGGCGGACATTTTCTGCGCCGCGCCCACGCCGACGATGGCGCCCGTGATGGTGTGGGTGGTCGACACCGGCACGCCCCAGAAACTGGCCATCAGCAAGGTGATGGCGCCGCCGGTTTCGGCGCAAAAGCCGCCCACCGGCTTGAGCTTGGTAATCTTCTGGCCCATGGTCTTGACGATGCGCCAGCCGCCGAACAGCGTGCCGAAGCTGATCGCCGCGTAGCAGGAAATGATGACCCATGTCGGCGGATACTTGTCCGCTTCGCTGACGTAGCCGGCCGAAATCAGCAGCATCCAGATGATGCCCATGGTTTTTTGTGCGTCGTTACCGCCGTGGCCCAGGCTATACCCGGCCGCCGAGAGCAGCTGCAAGCGCCGGAACCAGGTGTCGACCTTGCGCGGCGTGGAGCGCACGAACAGCCAGGACACGATCAGCATGATCAGGGTGCCGAGAACAAAGCCCATGACCGGCGCGATCACGATGAACATGACGATCTTCCACAGGCCGGCGGCGATCAGCGAGCCGGTGCCCGCCTTGGCGACGGCCGCGCCCACCAGGCCGCCGATCAGGGCGTGCGAGGACGAGGACGGCAAGCCGTAATACCAGGTGATCACGTTCCAGATGATGGCGCCGCATAGCGCGCCGAAGATGACGTAGTGGTCGACCACCTTGGGATCGATGGTGCCTTTGCCGATGGTGGCGGCAACTTTCATGCTGACGACGAAGATCGCCACGAAATTGAAGAAGGCTGCCATGGCAACGGCCGTCTGCGGTTTGAGCACGCCGGTCGACACGACCGTGGCGATCGCGTTGGCCGAGTCGTGGAAGCCGTTCATGAAGTCGAACACCAGGGCCAGGGCGACGAGCAAGCCGAGCACATAGATGCTGATTTGTAGGGTTTGCATGTGTTATCTTTTTTATTGAAAAGCCAGAAACCGCTTACGCGTTCTCGACGATGATGCCTTCGATGATGTTGGCCACATCTTCGCAACGGTCGGTGACGGTTTCGAGAATCTCGTAGATCGCCTTCAGCTTGATCAGGTTGCGCACGTCCGGTTCGTCGCGGAACAGCTTGGACATGGCGGCGCGCATCACGTGGTCGGCATCCGATTCGAGGCGGTCGATTTCTTCGCACACGGCGACGATCTTTTGCGAGTTGTCCATGTTGTGCAGCATGCCGACGGCTTGCTGGACTTTTTCGCAGCAGGCCAGCGACAGCTCGGCCAGGCGCTTGGCTTCCGGGGTCACGGCTTTCAGGTCGTACAGGGACACGGTTTGGCCGGCATCTTCCATCAGGTCGAGGATGTCGTCCATCTTGGTGATCAGCTGGTGGATGTCGTCACGGTCGATCGGGGTGATGAAGGTCTTGTGCAGCATGTCGACGGTCTGGTAGGTGATCTTGTCGGCCTGCTTTTCGATCGATTCGATGGCGTGAACGCGGTTTTCCAGGTCGTCGAAATTGGTCATCAGACCCAGCATTTCGTGCGCGCCCTTCACGCACAGCGCGGCATGCGCGTTGAAGAGGTCGAAAAACTTGCCCTCGGTGGGCATCAAGCGTCCAAACATGGCTTTCTCCGTTAAAGC
>CAMLIL010000179.1 GCA_946480015.1 uncultured Oxalobacteraceae bacterium
GTTTTGTTTCCGCACGGTCACAATCTATCTCACTGGCAATACAAACCGCCAGATTTCAAACGGATCAAGGAGATGGAAATGACTGCAAACGACATGATGGCTGAAATTCGTGATGCAAATCTGAGCTATTTGATGCTGGCCCAGCAGATGATCCGTGCCGATAAAGTGACCGCGATTTTCCGCCTCGGCATCTCGGCCGAGATCGCCGACCTGATCGAAGGCATGAGCAATGCCCAGATCCTGAAGTTGGCTGGCGGAAATATGATGCTGGCGCGCTTCCGTTTCGACGACAGTGCTATCCTGTCGATGCTGACCAGCCACAACAAAGACCGCGCCCTTGCCCAGTCGCACGCCGCCATCCTGATGGCCGGCCAGCCAGTCGAAGAGATCGCTTAAATAATCTGCGGCACATCGGGGAGACCAGCATGTCGAAGAAAAGCGTCGTATCGGAAGCCCAGGAAATCCAGCTGGCCATCGAACTGATCCAGCTTGGCGCCCGTCTCCAGTTGCTCGAATCGGAAGTGTCGCTGTCACGCGAGCGCTTGCTGAACCTGTATAAAGAACTCAAGGGCATGTCGCCGCCAAAGGGGATGCTGCCTTTTTCCACCGACTGGTTCCTGACCTGGCAGCCGAACATCCATTCTTCGCTGTTTATTAATATTCACAAATTCCTGGTCGAGCATGCGGGCGCCACCGGCATCGAAGCGGTGATGAAAGCCTACAAGCTGTACCTGGAACAAATGCCGCCCGAACCGGGCCAGGAACCGCTGCTGTCGCTGACGCGCGCCTGGACTCTGGTGCGCTTCTTCCAGAGCAAGATGCTGGAAATGGCCTCTTGCGATAAATGCAAGGGCAAGTTCGTCATCAATGGCCTCGACCTGAATCAGAAATATCTGTGCGGCCTGTGCCACATGCCTTCGCGCGCTGGCAAGACCAAGAAGGTCAAGGATGCCAAGGACGCCGCCGCCGCGCTGCAGTCGGCCTGACCCATTGACGCGCTCCACCGCATTCGATCGGCCGAAGGGCAGGGCGTGAGTCCTGCCCTTCGCCGCATCTGGCGCGCCCCCGCCGTGCAGGCCCTGCTGCTGCAGGGTGCCGCCTTTGTGCCGACGCTCCTCGCCGTATTCCTGCTGGCGCGCGCCGGCCTGGCTTTGTCCTATTCCGCCGTGGCCCTGCTTCAGGGCGTTTTTGCTTGCCTGCTCACGCGCTGGCGCCGCCTGGCCGCCTGGTGGCTGCCGATCCAGCTGCTGTTTCCGCTCGCCCTGTATGGCGCGCTGACACTGGAGATCGCTCCGCTGTGGTTCCTGGCCGGCTTTTTGCTGCTGCTGGTGCTGTACTGGTCGACCTTCCGCACCCAGGTGCCGTACTACCCGTCGGGCAAGCGCGTGTGGGATGAAGTTGACCAACTGTTACCGCAAGGGCGGCCGGTGGCGGCCATCGATATCGGCAGCGGCCTGGGCGGTCTGGTGCTGGAATTGGCGCGCCGCCGTCCCGGCTCGCGCTTTACCGGCATCGAGCTGGCGCCCCTGCCTTGGCTGGCCAGCAAAGTGCGTGCGAAGTTGGCGGGCAATCAAGCAAAATTTATCCTCGGCGATTATGAAAATCTTAATTTCGCCGATTACGATCTGGTCTTCGCCTACCTCTCTCCGGCAGCCATGAGTGCGCTGTGGCGAAAAGCCTCTGCGGAAATGCGGCCTGGGTCGAAATTGCTCAGTTATGAATTTCTGATAACGGAAAAACAGCCCGATCTTATTGTCTCGCCAAGAGGGCGCGGACCATCTCTTTATGTCTGGGACTTTTAGGCGACAAACGGCGCACTTTTGCTTGCCGGTAACCCGTTCTCCCGGTATTGTAGTTCCGTATGTAAATTTTTCGCGACCGCGCGTTACATGATTTGTAGCGTAGCGCAGCACTTTAATACCAAAATTTTAAGATCAGGAATGAGGAGTCAGGGCTCTTGTTAGTCATTATCGGATATGTGATTGTGCTCGGCTCGGTGTTCGGCGGTTTCGTCCTCAACGAAGGGCACCTCGCGTCGCTGTGGCAACCGCTCGAACTGCTGATGATCGGCGGCGCGGCGTTTGGCGCATTCTTTGTCGGTAACAATAACAAGGCCATCAAGGCCACCATGAAAGCCTTGCCCGGTGTGTTAAAGGGCTCGCGCTATACCAAAGATTTGTACATGGAAATGATGGCCTTGCTCTTCGATGTGCTGTCCAAGGTGCGCAAGGAAGGTTTGATGTCGATTGAAGGCGATATTGAAAAGCCGGAAGACAGCCCGCTGTTTTCTAAATATCCCGGCGTGCTGGCCGATCACCATATTGTCGAGTTCATGACCGATTACCTGCGCTTAATGGTGTCGGGAAATATGGATGCTTTCCAAATCGAAAATCTGATGGACAACGAAATCGAAACCCATCACCACGAAGGCGCCATCCCGGCCCACTGTATCGCCAAGCTGGGCGACGGCTTGCCGGCCTTCGGTATCGTGGCGGCGGTGATGGGCGTGGTGCACACCATGGAATCGGTGGGCATTCCGCCTGCCGAACTGGGTATTCTGATTGCCAAGGCGCTGGTCGGTACCTTCCTGGGGATTTTGTTGGCCTATGGATTTGTTGGTCCCCTGGCTAGTTTGTTGGAGCAAAAGCTGGAAGAGTCGACTAAGATGTTCCAATGCGTGAAAGTGACGCTGCTGGCGAGCCTGAACGGTTACGCGCCGGCGCTGGCGGTGGAATTCGGCCGCAAGGTGCTGTATTCCACCGAGCGCCCGTCGTTCGCCGAGCTCGAAGAACACATCAAGAAATCGAAGAAATAAGCACGCCATGGTCCGGCTCACTTTTTACATCTCTGGCATGATGCTGGCGGAAGGCGCGTATGGCCGATGAAGGCTTGCGCCCGATTATCGTCAAACGCATCAAGAAGGGCGGCGGCGGCCACCACGGCGGCGCCTGGAAAATCGCGTACGCCGACTTCGTGACGGCGATGATGGCCTTCTTCTTGCTGATGTGGCTGCTGGGCTCGACCTCCAAGGGGGACCTCAACGGCATTTCCGAATTCTTCCAGACGCCGCTCAAGGTGGCCATGTCGGGCGGCTCGGGCAGTGGCGATTCCTCGTCGGTGATCCAGGGCGGCGGCACCGATCTGTCGCGCCGCAACGGCCAGGTCAAGAAGGGCGACACCATCCCTGAAAAGAAAACCTATGACCTGAAGGCGGCCAAGGCGCTGCTCGAACGTGAAGAGAGCGCGCGCCTGCAGGCGCTCAAGGCCAAGATCGAGGCGACCATCGAAGCCAATCCGCTGCTCAAGAAGTACAAGCACCAGCTGCTGCTCGACATTACCAGCGAAGGCTTGCGCATCCAGATCGTCGACGAGAACAACCGGCCGATGTTCGCCCTGGCCAAGGCCGAACTGCAGCCTTACACCCGCGACATCCTGCACATCATCGGCATCGTCCTGAACGAAGTGCCCAACAAGATCGGCCTGTCCGGCCACACCGATTCGACGCCCTACATGAGCGACAGCGGCTACAGCAACTGGGAATTGTCGGCCGACCGCGCCAATGCCTCGCGCCGCGAGATGGTCCTGGCCGGCCTGGACGACTCCAAGATCATGCGCGTGGTGGGCCTGGCCTCGTCGGTGCACCTGGACCGCAAGGACCCGTTCAATCCGGTCAACCGCCGCATCAGCATCATCGTGATGAACAAGCGGACCGAGGAAGCGGTGATGCGCGATGGCGCCTCGCTGGAAGTCGACGAAAAGACGCTGCCGTCCGCGGCCGCAGCCATCAAGGCGGCCAGCCAGGCACCGGCGGCGAAGTAACAGCCGGCGTGCAAACGCCGGTGAACACTGGAGAAGTCGAATGAGAAAAAAAATATTGGGTTCGCATGTCAAGCGCCTGCTGTCGGGTGTGTCGGACCACGGCAAGCGCCATCTGACCGAGGTGGAGACTGACCTGATCCAGACCGAACTGCTGCTCGAGGAAGCCATCGAGAAGCTGACCGGGGCCTTCATGGCGATCCATGCGGTGGTGGGCGCGCAGCAGGATACAATCGATCTGCTGCTGGCCGGCGGCACCCCGAGCGCGGAAGACAGCGCGCGCCTGGGCGGCATGTCGGGCGAGATCGGCGCGCATGTGAATGTGGCCATCACCAGCATGCAGTTCCAGGACATGACGAGCCAGCTGATCGACCGTACGCTCAAGCGGGTGACCGGCCTGCGCGAGTTCCTCGGCACCCTGGGCGCCTACAGCGCCGACCTGGGGCCGGAGAGCGGCAGCGACGAAATCGTCGAACTGCTTGGCAAGATCAGCACGGCGCTGGCGGTCCAGTCGCTCGAATTGCGCAACGTGCTGCGCAAGGCGGTCAATCAGCAGCATCTCGAAAGCGGCGACATCGAACTGTTCTAAGGTTCGGCGCACAACGATTAACGACAACGTGGGCACTTGCCCGGATTTAAACAGCAGGAGCAAAGATGGCTAAAACAATACTCGCAGTCGACGATTCCAGCTCGTTGCGCCAGATGGTGGCTTTCAGCCTCAAGGCCGCGGGCTATCTCGTCGTGGAAGCGGTCGATGGCCAGGATGGCCTGGAAAAGGCCAAACAGCAGACGGTCGATCTGGTGCTCACCGACCAGAACATGCCGCGCATGGACGGCCTGTCGCTGATCAAGCTGCTGCGCGGCCTGCCGGCCTACCAGAAGGTGCCGATCCTGATGCTGAC
>CAMLIL010000180.1 GCA_946480015.1 uncultured Oxalobacteraceae bacterium
ATCGAGGTCGACGAGTGCGCCGTGCCGAAGGTGTCGTATTCGCTTTCGCAGCGGCGCGGAAAGCCCGAGATGCCGTCCAGCTGACGCAGGGTCGGCATCTGGCTGCGCCGCCCGGTCAGGACCTTGTGCGAATAGGTCTGGTGGCCGACGTCCCAGACGATGCGGTCGTACGGCGTGTTGAACACGTAGTGCAGCGCGATGGTCAGTTCGACCGTGCCGAGATTGGACGACAGATGGCCGCCGGTCTTGGAGACGGAATCGAGCAGGAAGCCGCGCAGCTCGTGCGCCAGCGGCGTCAGTTGGTTGCGCCCCAGCTTGCGCAGCTCGGCCGGTTCATTGATTTTCTCTAGCAATTTCATTTACGCTTTCCGCTGCACGATCAGGTCCGCCAACTGGCGCAGCCGATCCGCTTTTTCACCGAACGGCGCGAGCGCTTCGTGCGCGTCGCACCGCAATTTTTCCGCCAACACCTTGGACGGTTCCAGACCCAGGATCGATACGTACGTCGGCTTGTTGGCCGCCGCATCCTTGCCCGCCGTCTTGCCCAGGGTGGCCGAGTCGGCGGTCGCGTCGAGCACGTCGTCGACGACCTGGAAGGCCAGCCCGATCGCCTTGGCATAGGCGTCGAGCGCGGCCCGCTGCACGGCCGACAGGTCGCTGCCGGCCAGGGCGCCGAGCACGACCGAAGCACGCAGCAAGGCGCCGGTCTTGAGCTGGTGCATCTGTTCCAGCTGCGCCAGGCTCAGGCTCAGGCCCACGCTGTCGAGATCGATTGCCTGGCCGCCGCACATGCCGGCCACGCCGGAGGCTGTTGCCAGCAAGCTCAGCATGGCGACCTGGCGCGCCGGCGGCAGGCCGGCGTCGTCCGACAATACCACGAATGCCTGGGATTGCAGCGCATCACCGACGAGCAGCGCGGTGGCTTCGTCGTAGGCCACGTGCACGGTCGGCTTGCCGCGGCGCAATTCATCATCGTCCATGCAGGGCATGTCGTCGTGCACCAGCGAGTAAGCGTGAATCATTTCCACGGCGCAGGCGGCGCGCTCCAGGGCCGACTGACTGGCGCCGAACAGTTCGCCGGCGGCAAACACCAGCAGGGGACGCACGCGCTTGCCGCCGCCCAGCACGGTGTAGCGCATCGCCTGGTGCAGCTTGCACGGGGCCGCATCGGCGCGCGGCAGCAGGCGATCCAGCGCGGCCTCGACCTGCGCCTGGGCGGTGGCCATCCAGTCCGGAAACGGCATGCCTTCGCTCATTGCGCGGCCTCGCCGGCGTCGCCGGCGAACGGCTTGAGCATGTCGCCTTCGAGGACCTTAACCTGGGCTTCCACTTTTTCCAGCTGGGCGGCGCAGTATTTTACCAGCTCGGAACCGCGCGCATAGGCCGCCACCGAGGCTTCCAGCGGCAGTTGCCCGGCTTCCATCTGAGTCACCAGTTGCGCCAGCTCAGCCATCGCTTCTTCGAACGAGGCCGGCGCGGCGCTTGAATTCTTTGGCATAGAGTCTTTTTTTGTCTGCGTCTGGCCGCATGTGGGGAATCTAATCCACCGCGGCGCAGTCTAATCGCGTATTTTAGAACAATCCACCTTCCAGCCTGTCGGACTGAGGGAGTCGAAGATCCTCAGTCCGACAGGCTGCCCAGGTGGCCACCTCGCATTTTATCGCAATTGGGGCTGAACCCATGAAATTGATGCATTTGCAGCAACTATTGCACCTTCCTTGTCCGCATGGGCGCGCGGGTCCGCGACTGTAGAGCTCGTTTCCACGGTATAATCGCCGGTTCTGTCCGAACTACCGTATTACTCTCAGAAAAATACTGGTCTTTGGATTCTTTCTCTTCTTTGGGTTGAGCTCATATTAAAGGGGGGTTGGGATGTCCGATCTGGCTACCCACGCCAAGCTGGCGCGCGAGTGCGCACAGCTTCCGGTCAACGTCTATTTTGACGAAACGCTGCTGCAGCGCGAGATAGAGCAATTATTCAGGCATGGCCCGCGCTACGTCGGCCATGAGCTGATGGTGCCCGACATGGGCGACTTCGCCACCTTGCAGGCCGACCACGAAGGCCGCATGCTGGTGCGCAACGCCAATGGCATCGAGGTGTTGTCCAACGTCTGCCGTCACCGCCAGGCGCTGATGTTCAATGGGCGCGGCAATGCCGGCAATATCGTCTGCCCGCTGCACCGCTGGACCTACGACCTCAATGGCGAATTGATCGGCGCCCCGCACTTTCCCGAGACGCCTTGCCTGAACCTGTCGAAAACGCCCCTGCAAAACTGGAACGGCCTGCTGTTCGAACAGAACGGCTACAACGTCATGGACAAGCTGGCCCGGCTGTCGGTGGCCAAGGATTTCGATTTCTCCGGCTATATGTTCGACCATGTCGAGGTGCAGACCTGTAATTACAACTGGAAGACCTTCATCGAGGTCTACCTGGAGGATTACCACGTCGAACCCTTCCATGCCGGCCTGGGCGGCTTCGTCAGCTGCGACGACCTGCGCTGGGATTTCGGCCGCGATTACAGCGTGCAGACCGTGGGCGTCAACCGCGGCCTGGGCAAAGCCGGTTCGGCCATCTATAAAAAGTGGCAGGACGAAGTGCTCAAGTTCCGTGGTGGCGTACCGCCCGAGAAAGGCGCGATCTGGTTCACCCTGTACCCGAACATCATGGTCGAGTGGTACCCGCACGTGCTGATCGTCTCGACGCTCTGGCCGGACGGCCCGCAAAAGACCCGCAACGTGGTCGAGTTCTACTACCCCGAAGAGATCGTGCTGTTCGAGCGCGCTTTCATCGAGGCCGAGCGGGCTGCCTACTTCGAGACCTGCGTCGAGGACGACGAAATCGCCATGCGCATGGACGCCGGCCGCAAGATCCTGCTGGCGCGCGGCGTCAACGAGGTCGGTCCCTACCAGTCGCCGATGGAAGACGGCATGCAGCATTTCCACGAGTGGTATCGCAGTAACCTGGCGTTTTAGGAGCGGCATGGCCTCGCTCTGGATGTTGTTTGCCACGTTCGCGTTCGCGGCCATGGGGGTGTGCGTGAAGCTGGCCTCCAGCATGTATTCGACATCCGAGATCGTCTTTTACCGCGGCCTGATCGGCACCCTGCTGCTGATCCCCGTGATCCGGCTCCAGCGCGGCACCCTGCGCACCGCCTTCCCGCGCGAGCATCTGTGGCGCAGCAGCGTCGGCGTGGTGTCCTTGTGGCTGTGGTTTTTCGCCATCGGCAAACTGCCGCTGGCGATGGCCGTGACCCTCAACTACATGGCGCCGATCTGGATCGCCTTCTATGTGTTTTGCGCGGGCTGGCTGCGGCGCACGAACCGCGTGGAGTGGCCGCTGATCGGCGCCATCCTGCTCAGTTTTGTCGGCGTGACCCTGGCGCTGCAGCCGGCCTTCGAAGCGCGCCAGTGGGCCGGTGCGGCGGTCGGCCTGGTCTCGGCGATCATGTCGGCGATGGCGTACATGCAGGTGCGCCGCCTCGGCCGCATAGGCGAACCGGAATACCGCGTGGTGTTTTATTTTTCGCTGACGACCATCGTGGCGGGCCTGGCCAGCGCACTGGCCATTCCCAGCGGCCCCACCGAGCCGTCCTTTCACCCGCATACGCCGTACGGCGCCGCACTGCTGCTTGGCACCGGCGTGCTGGCCTTGATCGCGCAAATCGCCATGACGCGCGCCTACCGGGTCGGCAAGGTGCTGGTGGTGGCCAACCTGCAGTACACCGGCATCATCTTCACCAGCATCTGGGGCATGATCATCTGGGGCGACAACTTCAACTGGCATGTGTGGCTGGGCATGGGCATCATCATGGTGTCCGGCATCGCCGCGACGTTCTACAATACCCGGAATACCCCGAGCGGCCCTGCCGTGAGCAAAACCGATCCGATCGCAAGCGAACTTTGAGGACTCCATGGCTTCTTCCTACACCACCCTGATTTCCGCCACCGACGCCGCAGCCCATCTGGACGACCCGAAATGGGTGTTCGTCGACTGCCGCCACGACCTGATGAACCTGGCCGCCGGCCGCGAAGGCTACGCCATCGGGCATATCAAGCATGCCCTGTTCGTGGACCTGGAAACCCAGCTGTCCGGCGCCAAGCGCGGCGCCGACGGCGCGTTCCGCGGCCGTCATCCGCTGCCCGGGCGCGCCGCGCTGATCGACACCTTGCGCGCGCTCGGTATCGACGACGACAGCCAGGTGGTGGCCTACGACGCGCATGGCGGCATGTTCGCGGCGCGCCTGTGGTGGCTGCTGCGCTGGGTCGGCCATGCGCAGGCGGCGGTGCTCGATGGCGGCCTGGCGGCTTGGCAGGCGCAGGGCTTGCCGATGTCGACCGAGGTGCCGCAACGCGCGCCGGGCGGCATCACCGAACAGCCCGCGCTGGTGGCCACGGCCTCGCTGGCCGAGGTGGTCGACAACCTGGCCGGCGCCAGCCGCCAGGTGATCGACGCGCGCGCGGCCGACCGCTTCCGCGGCGAGAACGAAACCATCGATCCGGTGGGTGGCCACATCCCGGGCGC
>CAMLIL010000181.1 GCA_946480015.1 uncultured Oxalobacteraceae bacterium
GCGCGCAGCAGCTTGACCTGCATGGCCAGCGGCAGGTCGGCCACTTCGTCGAGCATCAGGGTGCCGCCGTTGGCGGCCTGGAAGAAGCCGTCGCGCTCCTCGGCCGCGCCGGTGAACGCGCCCTTGCGGTAGCCGAAGAATTCCGCCTCCATCAGCGCTTCGGGAATGGCGCCGCAGTTGACGGCGATAAAAGGCCTGGCGGCGCGCGAACTTTGCGCGTGGATCTCGCGTGCGGCCAGTTCCTTGCCGGAGCCGGATTCGCCGTTGATAGCGATCGGCGCCATCGAGCGCGCCAGCCGCCCGATCTGCGCGCGCAGCGATTGCATCGAGGCCGAGGCGCCGATCAGGCGGGTACCGTTGGAGCCGCCCGCCGGGCCCTGCTCGACGGCGGGGGCGGACAGGCGCAGGGCCGATTGCACCATGATGCGCAGCTGGTCCAGCACCACCGGCTTGGAGACGTAATCGAAGGCGCCGGCCTTGAGCGCCACGACCGCATTGTCGGCGCTGCCGTAGGCGGTGATCACGGCGATCGGGGTGGCTTTGCCGTTGCTGCTGACTTCGCGCACCAGTTCCAGCCCGAGGCCGTCGGGCAGGCGCATGTCGGTCAGCACCAGGCCGTAGTCGGTGCTGGCGAGGAAGGCGCGGGCCTGGCCCAGGGTTTCGGCGCTGTCGACATCGAGCCCCATGCGGACCAGGGTGATTTCGAGCAGTTCGCGCAGGTCGGCTTCATCGTCGACGACCAGAACCCGGGGTGATGTCATTGCACAGCCTTTCCTCTTACTGAACCGTTACTTGTATTTCCTGCTACGCCGTCACCGCCAGCGGCTGGGCGAAGGTGATCACGAACCTCCCGCTCGCCTTGGCCTGGCCGAAGCCGCCGGCATCGAAGCGGTATTCGTAGTCCAGCATCGCGTCATTGTTCAGACACAGTTCGCGCGCCAGGTACAGGCCCAGGCCGGTTCCCTTGCTCGAGGTCGTGTAAAACGGCTCGAACAGGTGGGCGCGAATTTCCGGAGTAATGCCGGGGCCGTCGTCCTGCACGTGCAGCTCCATGCGTCCGGCCGCATCGGTGACCACGTACATGCGGATGCTGCCTTCCATGCCGCTGGCGTAGCGGATCGCATTGGTGAGCAGATTGACCAGCACTTCGCGCAGGTGCAAGGCATCGAAACGCACCGGCGCCGTCCCCGTGTTACCCAGTGACACTATACCATCGGCCAGTGCGTGGGTTTCCTGAAATTCCGCTTTGAGCTCGGTCAGCAACTGGCCTAAATACAACGGATCGCCATTCGGCTGCACCTTGCGTGACAGTTGCAAAATATCTTCGACCATGCGGTTGACCCGGCCCACATTGTCGCTGACGATTTTCAGCAGGCGCGCGTGGGTCGGCGCGCTGAGATCCTCGGCCAGCAGCGCGGTGGCATGGCCGATGGCCGACAGCGGATTGCGCACTTCGTGGGCGATGCTGGCGGTCAGGCGTCCCATCGAGGCCAGCTTGAGCTGCTGGGCCTGGTTTTCGATGGCCGTCACGTCCTGCATGAAAATCACGCAGCGGCCGGCCTGCTGGTCGGCCATGTCGACGTTGGCAAAGCGCAGTTTCAGGTGCGCGGCCAGCTCGCGCCGTCCGCTCCAGGCCGCGGTCTGGCCGCTGTCCTGATAGGGCTTGACGGTGACAAACGCCGCGCCGCCCTTGGCCCCGGCGCCATCCTGCGCCAGCCAGGCCTGGAAGGCCTGCGCGATCGGTTCCAGCGCGGCCACGTCGGCCAGACGGAAATGCAGCGCCCCTTCGGACAGGCCGAGCATGTACTGGGCCGCCGGATTGCCGGTGAATACCTCGCCGTCGCGCCCGACCACCAGGATGCCGTCGCCGACGTCGGCGATGATCAGCTGATTGATGGCCAGCTGGATCTTCAGGTCGGCGCCGCTGCGCTCGGCCAGTTCTTCCTGGCGGATCAGGCGCGCGGCCAGCCGGTTGACCACCGTCACGATGGCCAGGAAGGCGGCGCCATACAGGCCGGCCAGCATGACCGGCGTGCGCTCCTCGCCCAGGAAGATCTGATAGACGCTGTCGGCCAGCAGGAACAGCGTCACCAGCGAGGCCGAAAACAGGGCCACCACCAGCGGGGTCAGGATGGCTGCCCCGGCCAGCGGGAACAGGTACATGATCACCAGGCCGGTGCGCGCGCCGCCGCCGGACAGGTAGAGCAGCGAAATGACGGCGATGTCGACCGCGATCTGGGCCGATACCTGCCACAGGAAACGCCGCCGCACATAAAAAGTCAGGGTGCCGAAGGCGATCGCCAGGATCAGATAGACGATGCAGGTTTCGGCGTACAGGTGCTGGCGCGGCACGCCGACGGCGGGCGCGAACGACAGATAGGCCAGCAGCACCAGCGCGATGGCCACGCGGGTGGCGTTGAATGCCTGCAGCGAACGCCAGAACGTCTCGCGCGAGTGCGCCGACAGCGCCTTCCAGCGGATCATCGGCGGCTCAAAGCGGGGGCTGGCGCACGTGAGCCGGGCTGCAGTAGTCCTGGCCGTCCGCGTGCACCGCTTCCGAGGCCGGGAAATACACGTGGCAGTGGGCGCAGCAAGCCATCGACTCGATCTGGCCGGCCGGGCGCCCGGCGCGCTCGGCGCCCCCGGTGCGCGCGGCGGGCCTGCCGCCGTTCAAGCCGGCGCTGCGCAATTTGCTGCGGATCGCCGCGATGACCAGGCAGGCCAGGGCGATCCAGAAAAGAAGGCGGCTCATAGAAAACCCCGATGCAGGATCACTTCAAAGACAAAGCGGCTGCCGACATAGGCCAGCACCAGGGTGGCGAAGCCGGCCAGGGTGAAGCGCAGCGCGGTCTTGCCGCGCCAGCCGCGCCACTGGCGCCCGGCCAGCAAGGCGCCGAACAGCAGCCAGGACAGCAGCGCGAAGATGGTTTTGTGGTCCCACTTGAGGGCGATGCCGAACAGTTGTTCGGAAAACACCACGCCCGACAGCACTGTCAGGCTGAGCAGCACGAAGCCGATGGCGATCAGGCGGAACAGCAGCTTTTCCATGGTCAGCAGCGCCGGCAGCTGGTCGAGCGCGCCGGACAGCCAGCCGGCCCGCGGGGTGTGGGTGTGCAGGCGCGATTCCTGCAGCGCCATCAGGACGGCGTGGAAGGCGGCAATGGTCAGCGTGCTGTAGGCCAGGATGGCGACGGCGATGTGCCAGCCGTAAGCCGGCGTCTTGCCCTGCAACTGCAGCACGGCGCCGGGAAATATCAGCGGCAGCACCGCGGCCACGCTGGCGCAGGGCATGACCAGGCGGCGCAGGCCGTCGAGGGCGAAGTTGCGGTTCTCGAGCCAGTAGGCGGCCACCGACACCCACAGGGCGGACGAGATCATCATGGCGAAACCGAAGCGCGGGGTGCTGGTGGCGCCGGCATCAAGCCACAGGGCGCCGCCATGCGCCAGCCAGGCGGCGGCGCACAGGCCGGAAATGGCGCCGCGCCGCACCGCCGGCAGCGCAGCGCACACGACGTAGAGGACGGCCGCGGCCAGTAATAGAATAGTCTGCATCGCCCAAGTTTACACTGGATTGTGCAACTCTGGGCAGCCCCGGCTAGTCCACCGCGGCCATGCGCAGCTCGTCGGTATGATGGCGCTGCTGCTCTTCCATGACCAGTTGCCCCAGCTCGCGCTTGAGCGCATTGAACTCCGGCGCGGCCGGGTCGCGGTTGCGCGGCAGCTCGACCAGGATGTCGCGCTTGACGGTGCCGGGCCGGTACGTCATCACCACGATGCGGTCGGCCAGGTAGATCGCCTCTTCGATGCTGTGGGTGACGAACAGGATGGTCTTCTTCAGCTCCGCCCAGATGCGCAGCAGTTCGTCCTGCAGGTTGCGGCGGGTGAGCGCATCGAGTGCGCCGAAGGGCTCGTCCATCAGCAGGATGGGCGAATCGAGCGCCAGCACCCGGGCAATGGCCACGCGCTGGCGCATGCCGCCCGACAGATCCTTCGGATAGCGCTGGCGGAAGTCCGACAGCGACAGCATGGCCAGCAGCGCGCCGACGGTGCTGTCGATTTGGCTGCGCGGCAGCTTTTTGATTTCCAGCCCGAAGGCGATGTTTTCTTCCACCGTCATCCAGGGGAACAGCGCGTACTCCTGGAACACCATGCCGCGCTCCGGCCCCGGTCCGATGACCGGCACGCCGTCGGCATGGATGGTGCCGGAACTGGGCGGGGCAAAGCCGGCCACCGCGTTGAGCAGGGTGGATTTGCCGCAGCCGGATGGCCCCAGCAGGCAGGTGAACTGCCCTTTGGGGATGCTCAGGTTGATGTCCTGCAGGGCCACCAGCTCGCGCCCGCCCGTGTGAAAGACCTTGTTGACGCCGGAGACCACAATATGCGCTGCGCTCATCTCAGTTCTCCAGGCCGCGGTGCCAGCGCAGCAAATGGTTGTTCAGGCGGTTCATGCCGACGTCGAT
>CAMLIL010000182.1 GCA_946480015.1 uncultured Oxalobacteraceae bacterium
TCAAGGAAGCCTACGTGGTCGTGCGCGGCGACGAGCTGTTCCTGTTCGGCGCCCACGTCAGCGCGCTGGCGACCGCGTCCGCCTTCAGCCATCCGGAAGCGGTGCGCACCCGCAAGCTCTTGCTGCACCGCGCCGAAGTCGACAAGCTGATCGGCAAGGTCGAGCGCTCCGGCTACACCCTGGTGCCGCTCAACCTGCACTACAAGGGCGGGCGGGTGAAGTGCGAGATCGGCCTGGCCAAGGGCAAGAAGCAGCACGATAAACGCGCCACCGAGAAAGAGCGCGACGGCAAACGCGAAGTTGCCGCCGCCATGAAAGTGCACCGCCGTTAGGCTGTTTCCACCTGGGACGGCAGCGGCGCCGTCCCCATCAGCATGCTCAGGCGCCAGCAGGCGAAGCTGAGCGCCAGGCCAGCGGCCACCCCGTAGGCGAGCTTGAAGGCGCTGTCGAACAGCATCGGCGCGACCAGGCCGGACACCAGCGCGAACGCCATCATCTGGATAAACGACAGCATCGACGAGGCCAGGCCGCGGTTGTCCGGAAACAGGCTCAGGGCCGAGATCTGGATGGCCGGCATCGCCACCGCCAGGCCGAAGGTGTAGACCATCAGCGGCAGTACCGCCCACGGGATGGCCGCTACAAACGTGGCGGTATAGCCGACATTGAGCACGCAGGCGCTGGCCATGATGCCGAAGCCCAGCCAGATCATGCGCGCCGGAGCGATCCGCGCGGCCGCCTTGCCGCCCCAGGCCGAACCGATCACCATGCCGCTGATGAGCGGAACGAACATCCATGCAAAGGCGGTCTCGGGCAGGTGCAGGATGTCCATGACGAAATTGGCCGCCGAGCCGATATACAGCGACAGGCCGCCAAAGGCCATGCCCACCGCCAGCGACAGCAGCAGAAACTGCGGGCGACGCAAGACCATCAGATAGTTGCGTGCGATCGCGAGGCCGTGAAACGCGTGGCGCTTTTCTTTCGGCAAGCTTTCCGGCAACCCGCGATACACCAGCAGGATCATCAGCGCACCGAAAGTGGTCAGGAACATGAAGGTCGAACGCCAGCCGAACGTCACATGCAGCCAGCCGCCCAGCACCGGGGCGATGGCCGGGGCCAGTCCAAACACCATCATGATGTGCGACATGATGCGCTGGGCATGGGCCTGATCGTGCGCGAAACGGTCCTGCACGATGGCCTGGCCGATCACCGAGCCGGCGCCGGCCGCCAGTCCCTGCAGGGCGCGGCACGCCAGCAGCATGCCGAAGGTCGGCGCGAACACGGCGCCCAGCGAGGCCACCGTATAAAGCGCCAGCGCAGCCAGAATTACCGGCCGCCGCCCGAAGGAATCGGACAGCGTGCCGTAGAAAAGCATCATGAAGGCAAAGGTGAACAGGAATATCGACAGCGTCTGCTGCACCGCCACCGGCCCCACAGCGAACTCGCGCCCGATCGCCGGGATCGAGGGTAAATAGGTGTCGATCGCCAGGGCGCCGACCATCCCCAGACAAGCCAGAATTACCGTCAACAAGCGCTGCATGTCTATCCCGATTCTTTACCGAAACGGGATATTCTACTGGCATTTGCGGTTTGTCACCGGCCCCGGCATTTATCGCATGGCCATCCCGAAACGCTCGAAGCGCGGCATCCAGTTGCCCATGATATCGGCCGACACCAGCACCCGCTCGGCGCGGCCGATCAGCAATTCGCGCGGCACCAGGCCGATGAAGCGCGAATCGCGGCTGTTGTCGCGGCTGTCGCCCAGCATCAGGTACTGCCCCGCCGGGATGGTCAACGGGGCGAAGCTGCGCCGCGCCACGCTGCCGGGAAACACCTGAATGCGGCGCTGATGGCCATCGATGGTTTCATCGTACTGCGAGGCCAGCACGGCGGGAATATTGCCGACCGGTTCGGTGCTGGTGCCGGCCGGCACGTAGTCGGCCGCCTTGCCGTTGATGATCAGCTGTTCATTGCGCATTTCCACCACGTCGCCCGGCACGGCGACCAGGCGCTTGATCAGGCGGGTACCGTCTTCGGGCGAGGAAAAGATCACCACGTCCCCGCGCTTGGGTTCCCCGGTATGGGCCAGCACCACATTGGTCAGCGGCACCTTGACGTTGAAGGCCAGCCGGTTGATGAATACCACGTCGCCTTCGAGCAGATTGGGATGCATCGATGCGGACGGAATCGGGCTCCAGTCGGCCATTGCGGTGCGGAACACGCCGAACAACAACAGAAACATCAGGAAGCCTTTATTGGCCCGCAGCAGCGCTTTCATGGTGTTGCCCTTTCGATGGGATGGTGGACGAAACACCAGCATCGTACCGAGCCAAACTTTATGCAGGCTTAACCATAAACCGCCGTCGCCCCCCGCATTCGCGGGGCACTGTGAGGTAGCCAGAACGGTGTTCGCATTGCCTCCCTCGACGCCTATTTCTGCGCTTTGACGATCTGCATGGCGCTGGCAATGAGCCCGCTCATCTCGCCCAGATTGGCCGGCACGATGATCGAATTATTGGTCTTGGCCAGATCGCCGAAGGCTTTCACATACTGCTCGGCCACACGCAGGTTGACCGCATCGTCGCCGCCCGGCTGACGGATCGCCGTGCCCACCTGGCGCAGCGCTTCGGCGCTCGCCTCGGCCATCAGCACGGTGGCGCGGGCCTGGCCCTGGGCGCGGTTGATCGAGGCCTGCGCCTCGCCTTCCGAGCGGGCGATGGCCGCTTCGCGCTCGCCGGTGGCGATATTGATCTGTTCCTGCTTGCGCCCTTCCGAGGCGGCGATCAGCGCGCGCTTGCCGCGTTCGGCGGTGATCTGCGCCTGCATCGCGTGCAGGATTTCCTGCGGCGGCGTCAAGTCCTTGATCTCGTAGCGCAGCACCTTCACGCCCCAGTTGGCGGCCGATTCGTCGATCGCGTTGACGATGGTGGTGTTGATGTGATCGCGCTCTTCGAAGGTTTTGTCGAGCTCCATCTTGCCGATCACCGAGCGCAGCGTGGTCTGCGCCAGCTGGGTGATCGCCGCCAGGTAGTTCGACGAACCATACGACGCGCGCATCGCATCGGTAACCTGGAAGTACAGGATGCCGTCGACCTGCAGCTGGGTGTTATCGCGCGTGATGCAGACCTGCGGCGGCACGTCCAGCGGGATTTCCTTCAGGCTGTGCTTGTAGGCGATGCGGTCGATGAACGGCACCACGATGTTCAGGCCGGGCGACAGGGTCGCATGGTATTTTCCCAGCCGCTCCACCACCCACGCATGCTGCTGCGGCACCACGTTGATTGTCTTGAAGACGAACACCAGGGCCAGTACAAACAGGACTATCGCTACGGTTCCAAACATGTCATGCCTCTTTCAGTGTTGTTATGAGGGGTTCAGGAATTGGTGACAATCAGGCGGCTGCCCAGCACTTCGACGATCTGGTAGTTGCCCGCCTCCGGCGTGGCGCCGGGCCCCAGTTCGACATCCCATGGCGCGCCGCGGTACATCACGCGCGCCTTGCCGCCGGCCCAGGTGTCGACCGTGATGCGCTGGCCGATGTCGAGATTGACGTTCGGATCGCGCGCCGCATCCTTGCGCGAGGGCGCGCCGAAGCGGCTGCGATGCAGCACGCTGGTGGCGGCCACGCCGATCACGGCGGCCACCAGAATCTGTCCCGGCATCTCCATGCCGGCCCACGCCGCCAGCGCGCCGGTGGACACGCCGATGGCGATCATCAGTATGTAAAAGGTCCCGGTAAACAGCTCGACGATTACCAGCACGGCGGCAAGCGCAAGCCACATCATCCAGTCGGTCATGGCAGTTCCTCGCAAGGTGAGAACACAAAACAAAAACCCCCGCGGCCGCGAGCGGCTACGAGGGTCGGCACATCAATGAGATAGTGGTCTATGATCGGTATCGCGGTATGTTGTTACCGGTTAGTCTATCCCATTTTTGCAAAGAGTCAACGTTTATATGGCGGCCAGCTTTTGCCAGGTATCGATGACCGAATCGGGGTTCAGCGACATCGATTCGATTCCCTCGCCCATCAGCCAGGCGGCGAAATCGGGGTGGTCCGACGGGCCCTGGCCGCAAATGCCGATGTACTTGCCCTGCGCGCGGCAGGCCTTGATCGCCATCGACAGCATGGCTTTGACGGCCGGGTCGCGCTCGTCGAAGTCGGCCGCCAGCAGCGCCATGCCGGAGTCGCGGTCCAGGCCCAGGGTCAGCTGAGTCAGGTCGTTCGAGCCGATCGAGAAGCCGTCGAAGTACTGCAGGAACTCGTTGGCCAGAATCGCATTGGACGGCACTTCGCACATCATGATCAGGCGCAGGCCATTCTCGCCGCGCTTGAGGCCATTGCTGGCCAGCAGATCGACCACCTTCCCGGCCTGGCCGAGGGTACGCACGAACGGCACCATGATCTCGACGTTGGTCAGGCC
>CAMLIL010000183.1 GCA_946480015.1 uncultured Oxalobacteraceae bacterium
ATTCGGTACTGCTTGCTACTTGTCGACAAAGCGTTGTGTTTGTCAGCAGCAGAGAGATGAGATTATGCGGTGTTTTGCGATCTTCGTCAACATCTTTTTTGATGCTTCGTCTTGCTTGAAGACGCCCGCATTTCTGCGGGAGGCGAACTATAGCAAAGCCTGACGGGACCCGCAAGGACTATTCAGATACCTTTGTGACTTGATAAGCCGGATCGGCCTTGATCGCCGCCTGGCTGAACGGCAAACGCGGCCACTCCTTGCGCGCATACACCGGCACCTGGTCGGCGTAAAACGGCGAGCGCGGGTCGACCGACTGCCCGTACACCAGCATGCCCTGCGCCACTGGGCCAGACTCATCGAAGGTGACAGTCTGCACGTAGCTGGTTCCCCATGCCACGTCGCGGTAGCCCTCGCTGGTCAAGCCGGTGCGCATGTGGATCGAATTGTAGGAGCCATCAAGATCGCCGATGCCGCCGTGCAGGCCGATTCGCTTTCCTCCGCGCGTTTCAGTCTGGTAGTCGCCCAGCCGCGCATCGAGTGGGATACCCAGGGCTTGCATGGCATGGGCGGCCGCTTTCAGCGCGGACAACATGGCTGGGACAGCTGCTGGCGCAAGGCCGCGTGGGGTATTGACCGGGTCGCGCGGATCGAAGTCGATCGCCCACATCCCGGGCAGCGCCGCAGCGGCATTCCAGAATTCACGGAACAGAATCGCGCCGCGGCTGTCGATCTCCGCGCGGCGATCCCATGACGCCAATATATTGCATGCCTGTATCAGCTCGGCATCATTGCTGCGCGCGCAGTGCGGCAACAGTTCCGGGAGCACCAACTCGGCCGCATAGATGCGGTTGGCAAAGGCAAGCGTTTGCAGGTCAGCCAGTTCCATCCTGCGCGGTTGCGCCAGCCGTTCCGTCGCCTGCTTGAAGCCTATCCGCGTACGCAACTTCTGCGGCACAGCGACCGGGCCGTAGAGCGGTGAATACGGGCCGACCAACAGTGCGCCAACATTACTCAGCCAAAAGCTGTCGTTCGAGTTGCCCACATAATCGGTGCGTACTGTCCATGGCCCATTTGCCGGCGAAAAGATGCCCGGGACAGTTCCTGGGTCGGCCCCCCATGCACAGGCGCTGCGGGATCCGTCGAACATCAGCAGGGGTGGCATCATCAGGCAATCTCCTGCGAATTTGTCGAGCGTCATTTTCGGCACAACACTGGCGTCTGCGAACAAGACCTTGCCATCGCGATCGGCCGCTGCCGTGTTGACCCACGGCAGACCGACAACCTTGTCCAGGGACGCTTTCAACTCGGTCACACTGTGCGCCGAGCCGATCCCGAGCCATTGCTCGATCAGCCGGGTATTCGAACGGTTCGGATCGCCCAGCACGTGCACTTCGTTCGCGGTCCAGTTGACACCGGCGTCCGGCTTGACCATTACCGCCCCCTGCCGGGTAAAGTAAAACGTCTTGCTGCGCCGGGTCACCGTGCCGCCGGGCTGCAAGCTTTCGACGGTCACGGTGCGCGAAGTCATCTTGATCGGCTCGCCATCCGACAGGTACGTCGTACCGCTGCTGTCGCGCGGATCGAGCGCCAGCCTGAAGGTGGTGAAGTGAACGGCGGTCGTTACCGTATGGGCCCACGCGAGGTCGCGGTTGAAGCCGATGACGACCGCCGGGATGCCACCCAGTATCACGCCCATCGCATCGTAGCGGCCAGGTACGGTCAGATGCGCCTGGTAGAAGCGGTCGGTGCCGGTCCAGGGATAGTGCGGATTGCCCAGTAACATGCCACGTCCGTTGGACGTTACATCGTTGCCGAGGGCCAGCGCGTTGCTGCCCAGTTGCTGGCGTGTTATGCGGCCCAGTCGTTCCTGGACGAAACCGAGGTCCGTGACGCGTGTGGCCGCTTGCTTGAGCGCCACAGCCTGAAAGCCCGGGTCGCGGGCGCCGTCGACGATTTCCTTTGCGAACACTTCGCCCGACGCGTGCAATGCCTTCTCGGCCAGCACCAGATAGACATCGTCGACCGTGATCGGCCGCACCCAGTCTGCCTTGGCACACGCTGCCGGCAACTTGCCTGCATAGTCCCGCAAATAACGGTTATAGCCTGCAGCGTAGCCTGCCAACAAATCACGCGCGGCTTCGCTACCGTTCGCGTAGCCGGCGTGCAATTGCTCGATATCCAGATAGCCCTTAAAGAAGAAGTCGCTGTCTTCATTGTTCAGGCGAAGATAGTCGCTGGCCACGCCGTACTCGCCATGCGCGGGCGCAGTGGCCGCTACCGCTGGACCGAAGTAACGCGAGCGCTCGCCGCGCACGGTCAGCAGGCCGTCGGCAAACATGCAGACATTGTCCTGTGCGTAGGCATAAGCCAGTCCGTATCCGAGCCCACGGAAATCTTCGGCGCGCACATGCGGCACGCCATGCGTGGTGCGCTCAATGGTCGCGGAAAATTGCGGTATCTTTGTTGCCGACGGCGCTTGAGCGTCATCGCGGCCGCAGCCCGCCAGCGCGATGCACAGCATCGCTACACCTGTTTTCACATACTGTTTGCCCATGCCCACTCCCTTTGCGGTTTCGAAACAAGTTGAATGAAAGGCAATCGTACGAATCGGGCAAGATGATGCAGTTGATCACTCACAAGAAGCGCTAAGTGATCCTCCGCCTGTGTGAAACGTCGAACAGATTTGCTTGCGCCGCGTGCGGATAATGGATGGTAGTCAATGCCGTTTATCATGCAACTGACAAGCGCATTCGCAAGCTGCCGATTGCAGTGGACAAACTGGTGTGAGGTCATTCTGGATAGCAAGGCCGTAAAAGCGTATCTTCCCTGGCTGGTGGCCGTGGCGCTATTCATGGAACAGCTCGACGCCACCATCGTCAATACGGCAGTTCCAAGCATCGCAGCCAGCTTGCAGGTCACGCCGCTGAGTCTCAAATCCATTGTCAGCAGTTACATCTTGAGCCTGGCGGTCGGCATTCCGGTCAGTGGCTGGATGGCGGACCGCTTCGGGACGCGGCGCGTGTTTGCCGTCGCGATCGCCATCTTTACAGTGGCCTCGGTGCTGTGCGGCGTGTCCGCCAATGCGCCCATGATGACCGCGGCCCGCTTGATGCAAGGCATAGGCGGCGCCATGATGATGCCGGTCGGCCGGCTAGCCATCATCCGCACTTTTCCGAAATCCGAATTGCTCGCGGCGATGAACTTCGTCATCATCCCGGCCTTGATCGGCCCGCTGTTGGGGCCGACCGTTGGCGGCCTCATCGTTCATTGGGTCTCGTGGCGCGTTATCTTTTTCGTCAATGTGCCGGTTGGGCTGTTGGCTTTGCTGCTGGTCTACCGCTATATGCCGGATTACCGCGCGGAAAAGAGCCGGCCGCTCGATGTCACCGGCCTGCTGCTGTTTAGCTCCGGTACCGCAATTTTGTCGTGGCTGCTCGAAGTGTTCGGCGAACACAGCTTGCATCCGGCGATCGGGATCGGCTTGCTGGTGCTGTCGATCGGCCTGCTGCTGGCCTATGTCGTTCACGCAAAACGTATCGAGTTTCCCTTGCTGCGCCTCGCGCTATTCAAGGTGCGCACCTTCCGCATTTCAGTGCTGGGGGGCTTTCTCACCCGCCTGGGCATTGGCGGCCTGCCGTTTCTGCTGCCGTTGCTGTATCAAGTGGGCATGGGATTGCCGGCATGGCAGTCGGGCATGCTGATGATGCCGGCCGCATTGGCTGCGATGGGCATGAAAATGGCGTCGCAACGCTTGCTTCAACGCTTCGGTTATCGCCGGATTCTGGTGGTGAATACAGTGTTTATCGGCATGACCATCGGCCTGTTCGGCACGGTGGGGCCTGGCACGCCGCTGGCGTTCATCGTGCTGCTGGGGCTGATGCAAGGCTTCTTCAATTCGCTGCAGTTTTCCAGCATGAATTCGCTGGCCTACGCGGACATTGAGGACCGCGACTCGAGCATGGCCAGTACCATGTCGAGCTCATTCCAGCAGCTGTCGATGAGCTTCGGGCTGGCGACCGGGTCGCTGGTCACCGCATGGTATCTGGGCGACGTGCCGCAGACCGACCGGCTGCAGGTGACCAGCGCCTTGCATCATGGTTTTCTGACCTTGTCCGCGATTACGCTTGTTTCCTCGGTGACGTTCTGGCGCCTGCGCCGTGAAGACGGAGAAAGCATCAGCAGGGGAAGCGTCCGCGGCCAAGCGGCACCGGCGGGCGGCGCTCCGATTACTTGAGGTAGGTACCAAGCTTCACATGCACCTGAGGCCTGTCGATGAAATTCAGGGCCACTGTGCACGGTCGCCCCGCGCGTTCGCGCGGGCGACGGCGCTTTTCAGCGGGAGGTACAGACGAAAAAAAACCCCGCAAGGCCAAAGCC
>CAMLIL010000184.1 GCA_946480015.1 uncultured Oxalobacteraceae bacterium
ATATTGCCGGCGCCGCCGCAGAACATCAGGGCCATCGCGGTCGGATCGTCGCCCGAATAGACGGCGAAGCTTTTCGGCACCATTTTCAGCAGTTCGGTGCCGCGCCCGATATTGCCGGTCGCATCCTTGATGCCGATGATGTTGGGAATGCTGGCCAGGCGGGCCACGGTGTCGTTGGACATATCGGCCACGGTACGGCCCGGCACGTTGTACAGGATGATGGGCAGGTCGACCGCTTCGGCGATGGCCTTGAAGTGGCGGTACATGCCTTCCTGGGTGGGACGGTTGTAGTAAGGCACCACCAGCAGGGCGGCGTCGGCGCCGACTTCCTTGGCGCACTCGGTCAGCTTGATCGCCTCGGCGGTGGAATTGCCACCGGTACCGGCAATGATCGGAATGCGCTTGGCCGTATGCTCGACGGCGACACGGATCAGTTCGCAGTGCTCCTCGACGCTGACGGTGGCCGATTCACCCGTGGTGCCCACGATGACGATGCCGTCGGTGCCTTCGGCGATGTGCCAGTCGATCAGCTTGCGCAAGCCTGGGAGGTCCAGGCTGCCGTCTGCGTGCATCGGCGTGACGATTGCTACTATGCTGCCCTTGATCATATATCGGTAACTAAGCTAATAAATAAAAGCCTGATTGTAGCGGATAGCCCGCCAGAATGGTTCATTCTTGTCCAGTTTCGCGCGCCGGCTTGCAGTCCAGGCGCGCGCGTGCCGGGTCAAACGCCGGACCGCAGGCGCACAGGCGCTGCACCATGGCCGGCTTGGGGCTGGCGAGGCAGCCGTCCTCGAAGGCGATGGTGCGCAGGCCGGCATGGGCGGCGTAGGCCAGCAATTCACCCGCTGCCAGCAGAAAGGCCGGGTTGGATGGCTTGCCGTAAGCCTCGTTGCCCTTGGCGAAGGTTTCGTAAATCAAGAGGCCGTCGGGAGCCAGGCTGTCCAGCAGGCGCGCCATCAGTGGCCGGTGCAGATAATTGGTCACCACGATGGCGCTGAAGCAGCCGGATGCGAACGGCCATTCCAATGCCGGCTCTTCGAGATCGAATCCGAAGGTGGTGATGCCCTGCCCCGCGCTGGCGGCCAGGGCGGCCGGATCGCGGTCGAGCGCCAGCACCGGGTGGCCGAGCGCGGCGAAGTGGCGCGCGTGGCGCCCGCCGCCGCAGGCCAGGTCGAGCACCTCACCCGGCGGCGCCAGCGGCGCCCAGCGCCGCACCCAGTCCGAGGCGGCGTCCATCAGGTGTACGACAGGCCCATCGCTTCGCGCACGTCGCGCATGGTTTCCTGCGCCAGCTTGCGGGCGGTGTCGCAGCCGTCGGCCACGATGGCGCGCACCAGCGAAGGATCGTCCAGGTACTGCTGGGCGCGTTCGCGCATCGGTTCCTGTTCGGCGATCACGCCGTCGATCACCGGCTGCTTGCATTCGATGCAGCCGATGCCGGCGCTGGTGCAGCCCTGCATGACCCATTCGCGGGTCGGCGCGTCCGAATACACCTTATGCAGCTGCCATACCGGGCACTTGAGCGGATCGCCGGGATCGGTGCGGCGCACCCGCGCCGGGTCGGTCGGCATGGTGCGGATTTTCCTGGTGACCGAGTCGCGGTCTTCGCGCAGGGTGATGGCATTGCCGTAGCTCTTGCTCATCTTGCGCCCGTCCAGGCCCGGCAGGCGCGAGTCTTCGGTCAGCTTGGCTTGCGGCTCGACCAGGATCAGCTTGCGGCTGCCTTCCAGGTAGCCGAACAGGCGTTCGCGGTCGCCCATCGACAGGCTTTGCGCATCGTTGAGCATGGCCTGGGCCTGCAGCAAGGCGTCGTCCTTGCCGTTCTGCTGGAAATCGGTGCGCAATTCCATGTACAGCTTGGCGCGCTTGCTGCCGAGCTTTTTCACCGCTTCCATGGCCTTTTCTTCGAAGCCCGGCTCCTTGCCGTACATGTGGTTAAAGCGGCGCGCGATCTCGCGCATCATTTCGATGTGCGGCACCTGGTCTTCGCCGACCGGCACTTCGGTGGCGCGGTAGATCAGCACGTCGGCCGCCTGCAGCAGCGGGTAGCCGAGGAAGCCGTAAGTCATCAGGTCCTTGTGCGATATGTTTTCGATCTGATCCTTGTAGGTCGGCACCCGTTCGAGCCAGCCCAGCGGCGTGGCCATGGACAGCAGCAGGTGCAGCTCGGCGTGTTCGGGCACGCGCGACTGGATGAAAATGGTCGACTGGGACGGATCGACGCCGGCGGCCAGCCAGTCGATCACCATGTCCCAGGTGCTGCGTTCGATGATGGTCGGATCGTCGTAGTGGGTGGTCAGCGCATGCCAGTCGGCCACGAAGAACAGGCAGGGCCGCTCGGACTGCATCTTGATCCAGTTCTTGAGGGCGCCGTGGTAGTGGCCAAGGTGCATGGTGCCCGTGGGGCGCATACCGGAAACAACACGATCTGGGTACATGTTCAGCTCAAAAGAAATTTCAGTGGGAAGGCAAGCAGGTTAAGCAGCCAGTGGGCTGCGACCATTAACGGGAAGACGAAATAGTCCAGCACGCGGGTATAAATCAGCGCGATGACGATGAACATACCGTAGGGCTCGATACGCGAAAATTTGTAGGCCAGCCGGTTGGGCAGAGCGCTGGTCAGCACGCGCCCGCCGTCGAGCGGTGGAATCGGCACAAGGTTAAACGCGAACATCAGCAGATTGGTCTTGATGCCGGCATTGGCCACCTCGTACAGGAAGCCGTCCGGGCCGGCCGCCACCAGTCCCAGAATGCCCAGCACCAGCCAGCCGAAGCCCATCACGAAGTTGGCCATGGGACCGGCCAGCGCCACCCATGCCATTTGCTTCTTGGGATTGCGCAGGTTGCCGAACTCGATAGGCACCGGCTTGGCGTAGCCGAACACGAAGGTCCCCTTGCTGAACCAGTACAGCAGCAATGGCAGCAGGATGGTACCGAAGGGGTCGATGTGGCGGAACGGGTCGACACTCATGCGTCCCGCAAGATAGGCGGTCGAGTCGCCGAAGTATTTGGCCGCGTACGCATGCGCGGCCTCGTGCAAGGTGATCGCGAACACGACTGGCAGCGCGTAGACGACGATCGTCCGTAAAATTTCATCCATAGCTCAGATTCTATCAGAGGCGTGGCACCTGCTCGGCGCCAAGCGGTAGGTGGGAGGGTGAGTGATGCCTTGGAGGCTGTTTCAAAATGGGCAGGGCCAGGGGCTGCGAACCCATTTTGAAACAGCCTCCTAGAGGCCGAAGGCCGCGGGGTCGCCCCGCCCCTGGCGAATCAGTACGGGTTCGGCGCCGGTCAGGTCGATCACGGTGGTCGCTTCCATGGAGCAGGCGCCGCCGTCGATGATCAGGTCGACCTGGCGCTCGATGCGCTCGCGGATGATGTCGGGATCGTTGAGCAGTTCCTCGTCCAGAATCAGGGTGGTGCCGATCAGGGGCTGGCCGAGTTCGGCCAGCAGGGCCTGGGCGATGGGGTTTTCCGGCACGCGCAGGCCGATGGTCTTGCGCGACGGGTGCGACAGCCGGCGCGGCACCGATTTGGTCGCTTCCAGGATCACGGTGTAGGGCCCCGGCGTGGCCGATTTGAGCGCGCGGAACTGGCGGTTGTCCACGCGCGCGTACTCGGCGATGTCGGACAGGTCGCGGCACAGCAGGGTCAGGTGGTGCTTTTCATCGATGCCGCGGATGCGCCGCATGCGCTCGACCGCGCCCTTGTCGTCCAGGTGGCAGACCAGGGCGTAGCACGAGTCGGTCGGCAGGGCCACTACCCCGCCGTCATGGATGATCTGCGCGGCCTGGCGGATCAGCCGGGCCTGCGGATTATCCTGATGAATCTGGAAGAATTGACCCATTAGCGGTTCAGGTTCGACAGGGCCGCGATGCGTTCTTCCATCGGCGGGTGGGTCGAGAACAGGGCGCCCCAGCCGCTGCCGTGACCGGAAATACCGGAAGCGACCATCGACTGCGGCAGCGCGCCCGGCTCCAGGCCGCCCAGGCGGGCCAGCGCATGCTGCATGGGCACCGGCGAACCGAGCAGCTTGGCCGAACCGGCGTCGGCGCGGAATTCGCGCTGACGCGAGAACCAGGCCACGATCATCGAGGCGACCAGGCCGAACACCAGTTCGCAAACGAACACGGTGACGGTGTAGCCGATGCCGGGGCCGCGGTCGTTGTCGCCGCGCAGCACGACCTTGTCGACGAAGTAGCCGACCACGCGCGCCAGAAACACCACGAAGGTATTGACCACGCCCTGGATCAGGGTCAGGGTGACCATGTCGCCGTTGGCGATGTG
>CAMLIL010000185.1 GCA_946480015.1 uncultured Oxalobacteraceae bacterium
GGCCGCGGTGCCAGCGCAGCAAATGGTTGTTCAGGCGGTTCATGCCGACGTCGATGGCCAGCCCGAGCATGCCGATGGTGATCATCCCGGCCATGATCTTGTCCGACCAAAAATACTCGCGCGCTTCCAGGATGCGGTAGCCCAGGCCGTTATTGACTGCGATCATCTCCGACACGATCACCACGATGAAGGCGGTGCCGATGCCGATGCGCACGCCCGACAGGATATAAGGCACGGCGGCCGGCAGGATCACCCGCACGAACAGGGTGCGCTGGCTGGCGCCCAGGTTGCGCGCGGCGCGCAGATAAATACCGTCGACGTGGCGCACCCCGGCGATGGTGTTCATCAGCACCGGGAAAAAGGCGCCGAGCGCGATCAGGAACACCGCCGGCGGGTTGCCCAGGCCGAACCACAGGATCGCCAGCGGGATGTAGGCGATCGGCGGAATCGGGCGCAGGATCTGCACCAGCGGATTGAACCAGGCATAGGCGCGCGCGCTGGCGCCCATGGCCAGCCCGAGCGGCAGGGCCAGCCCGGCGCCGATGACAAAGCCCACCGCCACCCGGTACAGGCTGGTCAGCGAGTCGACAATGAGCTCGCCGGAAAAGGCCCAGGCCAGCCAGCTGCCTTCGCTGTGCGGCTGCAGCGGCAGCAGGTAGGCGATCCAGCGTTCGAGCACCGCCAGCGGCGACGGCAGCACTTGCGGATTGACCCAGCCGAGCATCGCCACCGCCTGCCAGATCGCCACCACCACCACGGGGACGACCAGGCCGACCCCGATTTCACGTAACTGTTTGCTGTTCATGCCAGCCTCCGATCGCTTATTTGACGTTCAGGCTTTTCTTGGCCGCCTCGAGCAGGTCGGTCTTGACCCACTCGCGCGCCAGCGGCGGCTTGGCCATCCGCCCCACCCCGGTCTTGACCATGGTGTCGGTGGTGATCTGGATGTGCTCGGGGGTGATGTCGTAGGTATAGGGCGAATTGCTGATCGCATCCTGGAAGTCGTCCGCCGTGATCTGGCCCTTGAAAATCACCTCGCGCACGTATTTTTCCGCCACGGCCGGCTTGTCGATGAAGGTTTTGGTGGCTTGCACGAAGCAGCGCATGAATTTCTCGGCCAGGTTGCGCTTCTCTTTATAGAACTTCTCGGTCATGACCATGGTGCGCACCGGCTCGCCGATCGGGGTGTCGTAGGGCTTGATCAGCTCCACCCCGAAGCCCTTGTTGATGGCCTGCGAGGATTGCGGCTCGGACTGCATCATGGCATCGATGTTTTTGCCCAGCATGGCCTGGTTCAGGTCGGCGAACGGCAGGTAGAGCAGCTGCACATCCTTGCCCGGCGCCGGATCGGCCGTCAACCCGACCTTGTGCAGTTCGGCCATCAGCAGCACTTCCTGGATGCCGCCGCGCGTCACGCCGACCTTCTTGCCCTTCAAATCCTTGACGCTCTTGATATTGAGCTCGGGCCGCGTCACCAGCCGCGCGCCGCCTTTGGCAAACCCGGCCACCACATAGATCGGCGCGCCGCCGGCGCGGCCCGAAATGGCCGCTTCGGAGGCGGTCGTGCCCACATCCAGCTCGCCGGCAATAATGGCTTGCATCACGTCCAGGCCCTTCGCGAAGATTTTTTCGTCGACCTTGATGCCGCAGGACGGGGCAATTTCCTTGATGTACGACACGGCGCCGTAATGGGCGAACTTCAGGTTACCCAGGCGCACCACTTCCTGCGCCTGGGCGGTGCCGGCCGCCATGGTGGCGACTGCTGCGAACAATGTGCAAACCAGTTTTGCTGTCATGCCGTTCTCCCTTGAATTGATTTATTCGATGAAGTGCCGCGTCTGCGCATTATGCAGTCAAATTCTGCAATGTTTCCACTTCACACGTTGAAAGCAGAAAATCCCTACCTCAACGACAGGGCCGCCTACAAATCGCTTGAGGGGGATAGGTTAAAATGACGGGCTACCGCCGTCCCCTTCTTAGTCAGGTTCGAAATGCTCGATAACTTAACCCAACGCCTTGCCAAGGTCGTCAAGACCATGCGCGGTGAGGCCCGTCTGACCGAATCGAATACCGCCGAGATGCTGCGCGAAGTGCGCCTGGCCCTGCTCGAAGCCGACGTGGCGCTGCCCGCCGTGCGCGAGTTCATTGCCCGCGTCAAGGAAAAAGCCCTGGGCGAAGAAGTGATCGCCTCGCTCAGCCCCGGCCAAGCCCTGGTCGGCGTGGTGCAGCGCGAACTGGCCCAGCTGATGGGCGCGGACCTGGGGCTGGAAGCGTCCCAGCTGTCGTTTGCCCAGCAGCCGCCGGCGATCATCCTGATGGCCGGCCTGCAGGGTGTGGGTAAAACCACCACCGTCGGCAAACTGGCCAAGTATCTGAAGGAAGAGAAGAAAAAGAAAGTACTGACGGTGTCGGCCGACGTGTACCGTCCGGCCGCGATCGCCCAGCTCGAATCGGTCAGCAAGCAGGTCGGCGCCGATTTTTTCCCGTCCACCGCCAGCGACAAGCCGGTCGATATCGCCCGCAACGCGCTCGACTGGGCCAGGAAGCATTATCACGACGTACTGATCATCGATACCGCCGGCCGCCTGGGTATCGACGAAGCCATGATGCAGGAAATTTCGGCCGTGCACGCGGCCGTCAAGCCGATCGAAACCCTGTTCGTGGTCGACGCCATGCTCGGCCAGGACGCCATCAACACCGCCAAGGCCTTCAATGACGCGCTGCCGCTGACCGGCATCGTGCTCACCAAGCTCGATGGCGATTCGCGCGGCGGTGCGGCGCTGTCGGTACGCCACATCACCGGCAAGCCGATCAAGTTCGCCGGCGTGTCGGAAAAGCTCGACGGCCTGGAAGCTTTCGATGCACAGCGCATGGCCAACCGGATTCTCGGCATGGGCGACATCCTGGCGCTGGTGGAAGAAGCGCGCAAGGGTGTCGACAGCAAGGCCGCGGCCGATCTGGCCAACAAGATCAAGACCGGCGGGCGCTTCGACATGAACGACTTCAAGTCGCAGCTGTCTCAGATGAAGAAGATGGGCGGCATGGCCAACCTGATCGACAAGCTGCCGGCCCAGTTCCAGCAGGCCGCCGGCGGCGCCAACATGGACCAGGCCGACAAGCAGGTGCGGCGCATGGTCGGCATCATCGACTCCATGACCCCGGCCGAACGGGCCAAGCCGGAGCTGATCAAGGCCACCCGCAAGCGCCGCATCGCGGCCGGCGCGGGCGTGCAGGTCCAGGAAGTGAACCGCATGCTGGCCCAGTATGACCAGATGCAAAGCATGATGAAAAAGCTCAAGGGTGGCGGTCTGATGAAGATGATGCGCTCGATGAAAGGCATGATGCCGGGCGGGATGCCGTAAGGGCGAAAACGGCTTTGGCAAGCGCCGCGCTCATGGCGCGGCGTGGCAAAACGTCGATCGCGGGCGTAAGTAAGGGCTTTTCCCTATGAAATCGCGGATAAATTATCGAAAAACACTTGCATCAAGAGTAAAACCCCACCAATATAAGCCGTGCGAACAATTGCGCAATTTCCCATGTGTTTGTTAAGGAGGCTCGAAGATGGCAACAGCCAAAAAAACCCCAGCAGCAGCGCCAGCGAAGAAGGCGGCCGCCAAGCCGGCCGCAGCGGCTAAACCAGCAGCCAAGAAAGCCGCTCCAGCAAAAGCTGCAGCCCCGAAGGCCGCAGCAAAGAAGCCGGCAGCAGCAGCGCGCAAGCCGAATGCCGCCTTCATGAAAGCCATGACGCCGTCGTCGGATCTGGCTGCCGTTGTCGGTTCGACCCCGCTGCCGCGTACCGAAGTGACCAAGAAAGTGTGGGACTACATCAAGAAGCTGAACCTGCAAGACGCAGCGAACCGTCGCATGATCAATGCCGACGACAAGCTCAAGGCAGTCTTCGGCGGCAAGGCCCAGGTTTCGATGTTCGAGATGACCAAGCTGATTTCGGATCACCTGAAGTAATTCGAAGAAGAAGAGACATTCGTCCAAGCCAAGAATGTGAAAGCCCCGGTCACGCGACCGGGGCTTTTGCATTTGGGGGCTGATACACGGGAGCGGGGACGCCTACCCTCCAAACTCCCACTTCTTCCACGCCGCCAGCACCGCATTCGGATACTGCGGCTTGCCGCGGCTGCCGTTATACCGGCCCAGCGCCAGGTACAGATTGCCGCCTTCCATGTCGATATACATGCGCAGGATCGAGCAGCCGTAGC
>CAMLIL010000186.1 GCA_946480015.1 uncultured Oxalobacteraceae bacterium
GCCAAGGCGCAAGCCGAGCTGGCCGTCGCGATCGCCCAGTTGGCCGCCATCGCCAAGCTGCGCCACAAAGGCCGCTAAGCGATACGGTAGTAGCAAGAAACAAGAAAGGCAGCCCAGGCTGCCTTTTTTCATGGGCGAGCGCGCAGCTACACTTCATGACGGCTTCTCAACATTTCATCTGTCCAATATTGCATCTCATCGCATTTGGCCAAAAGTCATGGCGTCGAACCGCTTACGATGCAGGCTCGACCTACCCATCGTCAACGAGACCCATGATCAAACTTTCCGCTATCGCCCTGGCCGCTTGCCTCCTCCTGCAGACGCCCGTCCACCTGGCCTACGCCGCCCCGGCCGCCGCCGCATCCGAGCAAGACGCCGGCGCGCGCATCGACGCGCTGATCGCGCCCCAGTTCAAGGCCGATGCGCCGGGCGCGACCGTCATCGCCGTCAAGGATGGCAAGACCGTGTTCCGCAAAGCCTACGGCCTGGCCGATGTGGCCGCCAAACAGCCATTGAAAGCGGATGCGCAGCTGCGCCTCGGCTCGATCACCAAGCAATTCACCGCTGTCGCCATCCTGATGCTGGCAGAGGAGGACAAGCTCGCACTGACGGACGACATCACGCGCTTTTTTCCCGACTATCCCACCGGCGGCAAGCGCATCACTGTCGAGCACCTGCTGACCCACACCTCCGGCATCGTCAGCTACACCGGCAAGCCCGATTTCATGAACGTCGCGGGCAGCGCTTACAGCGTCGCCAAGGCGATCGACTACTTCAAAAACGACCCGCTCGAATTCGAACCCGGCAGCAAGTTCAAGTACAACAATTCCGGCTATTTCCTGCTCGGCGCCATCATCGAGAAGGTGTCGGGCCAGTCCTACGCCGACTTTATGGCACAGCGCATCTTTGTACCCCTGGGCATGGAACACACGGCCTATGAAGGACACGAGCGCAATGCTGTACGGCACGTGACCGGCTATTCGTTCAGCAAAAGCAAATTCGAACCGAGCCGGCCCATCGACATGAGCTGGCCCTATTCGGCCGGCGCGCTCGTGTCGACCGTCGACGATCTGGCGCGCTGGCAGGCCGGTTTGATGAGCGGAAAGCTGATCGGCACGGCATCGCTCACGCGCGCGTTCACGCCCTACATCGCAAGCGACGGCAAGTCCACCCACTACGGCTATGGCTGGTTTGTCGGCGAACTGCAAGGCAGTCCGATGATCTACCATGGCGGCAACATTCCCGGCTTCGCCTCGGACGCGGTATGGCTGCCGTCCGAAAAGGTGTATGTCGCCGTGCTCAGCAATGTCCAAGCGGGTCCCGGCGGAGTGCCGGTAGAAAAACTGAGCCGCACTATTGCTGCTGAGCTGATCGGCAAACAATTGCCAACGCCGATGAAGAGCGCGCTCGACGCCAAGTCGCTGGACAACTTTGTCGGGGTCTACCGCATCGACGACAAGAGCAACCACGTGGTGCGCCGCGAGCAGAACCAGCTGATCATTCAGGCAACCGGACGGCCCAGCGCGCCCTTGGTGCCGTACAAAACCGATGGCTTCCTGATCGGCGACAGCCTGATGACGGTCGACTTTACGCGCGACGCCAAGGGCGAAGTCAGCCGCATGGCCATTACCAACGGCGACCACGTTGCCGTGCACGAGCGTACTGCCAAGGCCGTTCCCGAACGCACCGTCGTCAAGTTGCCCGTAGAAATTCTGGACCGCTATGTCGGCCGATACGCCCTGATGCCGGGGTTGGCGCTCGAGATCCAGCGCGATGGCGACAAGTTGTTTGCGGCCGCAACCGGCCAGACGCCCTTGCAGCTGTTCGCGCTGTCGCAGGAGCAATTTTTCGTGAAGGAGATCGACGTGCAATTGCGCTTCGAAACTGCCGCCGATGGCGCCGTGCAGCTGCATTTCACGCAAGGCGACGCCAAGCTGAACGCCAAGCGCGAGCGCTAGCGGGACGCGCCGTGCGGGCGGGGGATTCTGGTAGGCTGAGTTATCACACAGTCAAACGAGACCGCCATGAGAACCATCGCTGAAATTCTGCGCGACAGTTACACCATCGCCGTGGTGGGACTGTCGCCCAAGCCCGAGCGCGCCGCCGGCCACGTGGCCGAATACCTGCAGCAGCAGGGCTAGCCGGTGGACCCGCCACAAGTAATCGTGCGCCAGCTCGTCGGGATTGGGCGCCTTGAAGGTGACGGCCCGCAGACCCATCGGATTGATCCCGGAAAACAGTGCGCGCACGGTGCCGTCCTTGCCCGAGGTATCCATGCCCTGCAGCACCAGCAGCACTTTTTGCTGGCGCAATGCGTACAGCTTTTCCTGGTGCCTGGCGATCTGCTCGACCAGCTCGGCGGTCAGCTCGCGTTCGCGCCCCTTGACGCCATTGCCGTCGCCGCTGCGCAGCGGCGTGTCGCCGGCGTCGCTTTCGCACACATCGCCAAGCTGCGCCATAAAGGCCGCTGAGCGATACGATGAGGTAAAAGAAAAGGCAGCTTCGGCTGCCTTTTTGATTGTTGGTCTCAGCGCTGAAGCGCTAAATAGGTTTTAAATTCGTCCTTTAACTCTTGCGGCAGTTGTTCTGCATTTACCCCGCGCTTGCGTAGTTCTGTTCGCAGTCTGCCAGGTCCACCTAGTGCGCGTGTAAGTCGCGTGACAAGGTCTTTAGCAAGCTCTACGAAGACCGGCTGAGGTATTTCCTCAAAATACCGTGCGTCGAATACTTCCCTACCTCCGCCGTACGCTGTGCACTTTGTGCCAGCGATCTTAAAAGCAGCTCCACTGGTATCAATGTAGTAGCGCGACTTGGTGCCGTCGGGATGCGGGCGCTCGTAGTAGCCTCCTACTACATAATAGGTGCCCCCCATATCGCTCGCGGTCGCGTAAATCCACAGGTGCCCCCTCCAGTTCTCATTGTCCGCCAGCTCATTGCAGGTACTTCGAATATCATCGGGTAGTGGGTCCAGCTTTGCCTCGGCAAGCTTGAATCGCAGACCGAAGATTGGCTCCTGAAGAATGCTTGGCGGTCTCTCTTGTGCATGTGTTTGGAAATTGGCCACGCAAAGTACGAATGCAATAACAACGCGCTTAATAGCGGTAGACAACATAGTTCGGCCTCTCTCTTCGGTACCCAGGTCCAGCCAAAAAGTCACTCTGTACATGATCGGAAATCCAATTTCTTCCATCGAACCCCGCGACGTGGCCGTTGGGACGACCTCCTTTGTGGGGCTGCATAACCATAACGTCGCCCTTCAAAAACATGAAATTATCTGGATCTTCCACAGTTATTTGGTGGAAGCCGAGTCTAAGAAGTACTGCTCCGTAATCCTTGCCCGATCCCGAATAAGGTTGGGGAATCGCAGCGCCGGCGTTCTGTAAGGCCTCACGCACAAATCGCGCGCATTTACCTTTGCCATACGGGGGCAGTGCGTTCTTGCGTAAGTACGTCGCAAAGCCGTCGATATCGATGGACATATGAGTCCCTACGCGATTTTGTTAGTCGCCAGGTTCCACCCGCCGGACGTGTTTCCGCCGCTTCCGCCACCGATTTTCTGCTGGATGTAAGTCCATGTGATCTTTGAGTACTTCAAATTGACCGTTTCCGACAAGTAGGTATCGCCGCCGCCGAGGTGAGGTTTGACCATCCCGATGAGGACATTTTCCAGTTCAATATTGAAATACTTGATGCGCGTTCCCTCGCCGTCTTACCAGTCACATTATTGTGTGGCTTGGTATCGGCGAAATTGCCTTGTGTCAACTTATCGATGCCGCTGGGCATGGAAAAGGCGAAGCCAAGCTGAACGCCAAGCGCGAGCGCTAGCGGGACGCGCGCCGTGCGGGCGGGGGATTCTGGTAGGCTGAGTTATCACACAGTCAAACGAGACCGCCATGAGAACCATCGCTGAAATTCTGCGCGACAGTTACACCATCGCCGTGGTGGGACTGTCGCCCAAGCCCGAGCGCGCCGCCGGCCACGTGGCCGAATACCTGCAGCAACACGGCTACAAAGTTATTCCCGTCAACCCGACCTATGCCGGGCAAAAACTGCTGGGCGAAACCGTGTACGCCGACCTGCGCGCAGCGGCCGACGCACTGGCAGCCTCCGGCCAGGCCATCGATATCGTCGACTGCTTCCGCAAGTCCGAGGAAATGCCCGCGATCGCGCGCGACGCCGTCGCCGTGCGCGCCAAGTGCCTGT
>CAMLIL010000187.1 GCA_946480015.1 uncultured Oxalobacteraceae bacterium
TCCAGGTCAGCGGGAAGGTGCGTTCGAGCAGCCGCGCGACCTGGGCATTGAGCGCGGAGACGGTCAATACGGGCGCGGCGGCGAAAGTGGAATCGGCATCGGTCATCATGGCCCGCGATTGTACGCCTGGCCCTGTTTGTTTGCGATATTCACCAACGCGGCGATATTTTTTCGCAGCGCAACGCGCCTGCGGGGGAAAACGAATTACGATTGAACATTAATTCCATCACCTGCCATTCCATGAGAAAAATCCTGCTTTCCCTGATCATCGTGACACCCGCCTTGGGCTACGCCCAGGCGGCCGGCAACCTGACGCTCTGGTACGACAAGCCGGCCAAGGACTGGAACGAGGCGCTGCCGGTCGGTAACGGCCGCCTCGGCGCGATGATTTTCGGCCGCGTCGACGACGAAACGATCCAGCTGAACGAACAAACCCTGTGGACCGGCGGCCCGGTCGACCTGAATCCGAATCCGGACGCGGTCAAGTATCTGCAGCCGGTGCGCGACGCGCTGTTCAAGGACGATCCGAACAACGCCGTCGCGCTGCTGCAGAAAATGCAGGGGCCGGACACCCAGGTCTACCAGCCGCTGGGCGACCTGCTGCTCAGGCAGCGCATCGACGGCCAGGTCAGCAACTACCGGCGCCAGCTCGACATCGGCACGGCGCGCGCGCTGACCCGCTTCGACGTCAACGGCGTGCACTACGAGCGCGAAGTGTTCGCTTCGGCGCCGGACCAGGCCATCGTCATCAAGCTGTCGGCCAGCAAACCAGGGGTGCTGAGCTTCGACCTGAAGAACAAGCATGGCCTGGCCTTCAAATCCTTCGTCAACGAGGCCGGGGAACTGGTCCTGACCGGCAAGGCCCTGGCCGATGGATTTTCCGGCCGCAGCGCGGACCCGGCCTGCGCCGGCATGCGCTTCGAGTGGCGCGCCAAGGTGCTGTCCAACGACGGCGCCGTGGCGCGCACGGCCGACAGCCTGAGTTTCAAGGATGCCACCCGGGTGGTGCTGGCGGTGGCCGCCGCGACCAGCTTTAACGGTGTCGACAAGTGCCCGGTCAAGGATGGCAAGAACGAGAGCGCCGCAGTGAGCAAGGTGCTGGCCGCAGTGGCCGCCAAGCCATTGGCCCAACTCGAAGCGCGCCATGCGGCCGACTATGCGAAGTTCTTCAAGCGGGTCGATTTCCGCCTGGGCGACCAGGCCGCGCCGGACGCGCCGATCGACGAGCGCATCAAGCGCTACAAGGCCGGCCAGGCCGACCCGAACCTGGAAGCGCTGTACTTCCAGTTCGGCCGCTACCTGCTGATTTCGTCTTCGCGCCCGGGCGGTTTTCCGGCCAACCTGCAGGGGATCTGGAACGAGTCGCTGACGCCGCCATGGCGTGCCAACTACACCACCAACATCAACCTGCAGATGAACTACTGGCCGGCCGACATGACCAATCTGCCGGAGATGGTCGAACCGCTGATCGACCAGATCGGGCGCATGGCCCGGCATGGCGCGCACACGGCCAGGAACTACTACAACATGCGCGGCTGGGCGGTGCACCACAATTCGGACCTGTGGGCGCAGACCAATCCGGTGGGGCAGGGGAAGGGCGATCCCAAATGGGCCAACTGGTCGCTGGGCAGCCCGTGGCTGGCCCAGCACGTGTACGACCACTACCGCTACACCGGCGACAAAAAATACCTGCGCGAGGTGGCCTATCCGCTGATGAAGGGCGCGGCCGAGTTCTCGCTCGACTGGCTGGTCGAGCACGGCGGCGTGCTGGTGACGGCGCCGTCGACCTCGCCGGAGAACGTCTACCTGCACCCGAAAGGCTTCAAGGGCACCGTGACGATCGCCTCGGCCATGGACATGGAAATCATCTGGGACCTGTTCACCAACGTGATCGAAGCGTCGAAGGAACTGGGACAGGACCAGGCCTTTGCCGCCGAGCTGGTGAAGAAACGCGCCATGCTCAGTCCCTTGAAAATCGGCGCCAAGGGCAATCTGGTGGAATGGTATGGCGACTGGGAAGATGAAGACCCGCACCACCGCCACGTGTCGCATCTGTTCGGCCTGCACCCGGGCCGCCAGATCTCGCCGCTGATCGATCCGAAATATGCCGACGCCGCGCGCAAGACGCTGGAAGTGCGCGGCGACGACGGCACCGGCTGGAGCAAGGCCTGGAAGGTGAACTTCTGGGCCCGCCTGCTCGATGGCGACCACGCCTACAAGGTCTTTCAGGAGCTGCTGCGCAATTCGACCATGAACAATCTGTTCGATACCCACCCGCCGTTCCAGATCGATGGCAACTTCGGCGGCACCTCGGGCATCACTGAAATGCTGCTGCAAAGCCACCTGGACCAGGTACAGCTGCTGCCGGCGTTGCCATCGGCATGGGCCGACGGCCAGGTGTCCGGGCTGGTGGCGCGCGGCGCGTTCGAGGTCGGCATGCAATGGAAGGGCGGCAAGCTGACCACCGCGACCATCGTCTCGCGCCTGGGCAAGCCGCTCAAGCTGCGCACCCTGCAGCCGATCGCCATCAAGGGCCAGCAGCTGCATGCACGGGTGGAAGAGGTGAACGGCCAGCGCTACTACCTCAACACCTTCAACACGGTAAAAGGCAAGCGTTACGAGATCCTGGGCTTGTAACAGCCCGGTTCCGGGTAGGCGACCCGGACAATGATGCGGCGGCAGGTCGTCAGGCTGGGCTGGGCATTGTCGGTGACGGCAAGAATACCCAGCCAGTGCCGCCGCAGGTGGCCTTGGCAATCGCTTTGTCCACAAAATTGTCGAGAAGTCATGCTCCCGTCATAATATTTCTCATTTGAAAATCAAGATTTCAAGTCATTGATTTTAAAGGATAATTTTTCCTGCATGTTTTCCCGGCAGTGTAGGAAAACCCTGCAAAATCAAGCACTTTGCTACTTGTCGGCGGACTTCTTCACAAAGTTATCCACACAATGTGTGCGGAACTCGTCCCTGTGGATATGCTCGAAACTTGGGCAGTAGAAATTTATCCTTGAAAATCAACAGCTTAGTTGCGAGGCGCACGGTTTCCTCACAATTTTGTCCACAGATTATGTGAAAAAGGATGGGATAACTCCACTGCATATTATTTGTGCAGCGTGGAAATTTCGTTTGAAATCAGATGCTTAGGGTGCTGTACAGTCGCTTGCTCACAATTTTGTCCACAAAATATGTGTGAAAGCGCGAAAGTTATCCTTGCCGACTTATCCCGGCGGTGGAAAACCCCGTTTCGTCCGCCCGCGATAGCAAAAACCCGCGGTTTTTGCCCAATGCCATAAATTTACGCACAATCGAAATTGCCTTTGAAATCAACGCCTTTGCCTGCAGCCAAGCTCATTGCTCACAATCTTATCCACAAAAAATGTGGGGAAAGCCGCAGGCGGCCTGTGCATCAAAATTGCGCGCCGGCCAAAACTTCATTGAAATCAATTGCTTAGCGACTCCGCCACGCCCTTGCGCACATTCTTATCCACAGAATATGTTCAAAACTCGGCCGTGGCGCCCACTCATCCACATGCATGATTTTTGCGCATGGATAAAATATCCTTTGAAATCAAGGCACTTAGGGGGTGGTCCTGTGCTTGCTCACAATCTTGTCCACATTTCGTGTGCAGAACTGCACTTGCCGGTTCCTCGGCAACACGTTACATTGCCGGGATTCGCCGTGTTTCAGATTCACACCTTCTCCGGGAGTTCGTTTTGCTCGCCATTCTTCAAGCTGCAGGCTGGCCTATCTGGCTCCTGCTCATCGCCTCCATCGTCGCTCTCGCCCTGATCGTCGAACGCCTGATTTACCTGCGCCGCAACAAGATCCTGCCCAGGCAGCTGCTCGAGGAAGTCATCCGCGTCTATCACAACGGCAAGATCACGCCCGACGTGATCGACAAGCTGCAGCACAATTCGCCGCTCGGCTCGGTGCTGGCCGCCGCGCTGCGCAACGTCGACGCGCCGCGCGATGTGATGAAGGAATCGATCGAGGAGGCCGGCCGCGGCGTGGCCCACATCCTGGAACGCTTCCTGACCACGCTCGGCACCATCGCCTCGCTGGCGCCGCTGATGGGCCTGTTCGGCACCGTGGTCGGCATGATCGAGATCTTCGGCGCGC
>CAMLIL010000188.1 GCA_946480015.1 uncultured Oxalobacteraceae bacterium
TACACCAGCGAGATCGGCATCATCATCGGGCCGAACAAGGACATCCCAGCGCCGGACGTCAACACCAATGATCAAACCATGGCGTGGATGATGGATACCTACTCGATGAACGAGGGCGCCACCGCGACCGGAGTCGTCACCGGCAAGCCGATTTCGCTGGGCGGCAGCCTGGGACGGCGCGACGCCACCGGCCGTGGCGTGTACGTCGCCGGCTGCGAGGCGGCCCTCAAGTGCGGCATCCAGATCGCCGGCGCCAGGGTGGCGGTGCAGGGCTTCGGCAATGTGGGCGGGATCGCCGCCCGCCTGTTTGCCGAGGCCGGCGCACTGGTGGTGGCGGTGCAGGACCACGGCGGCGCGGTGGTCCATGAAGGCGGGCTCGACGTGCCGGCCTTGCTGGCGCATGTGGCCGAGACCGGCAGCGTGGCGGGCTTCCCCGGCGCCGAAGACCGCATTGCGCGCGAGCGGTTCTGGGGCGTCGATTGCGACATCCTGATTCCGGCCGCGCTCGAGCAGCAGATCACCGCCGACAACGCCGATCAGATCCGCGCGCGCATCATCCTCGAAGGCGCCAACGGACCGACCACCCCGCAAGCCGATGACATCCTGCGCGCCAAGGGCGTGCTGGTGGTGCCGGACGTGATCGCCAACGCGGGCGGCGTCACGGTCAGCTACTTTGAATGGGTGCAGGATTTCTCCAGCTTTTTCTGGAGCGAAGACGACATCAACGCGCGCCTGACCCGCATCATGCGCGACGCGTTCGCCGCCGTCTGGCAGGTCGCGCAGGAAAAAAATGTGTCGCTGCGCACGGCGGCATTCGTGGTGGCGTGCACCCGCGTGCTGCAGGCGCGCGAGGTGCGCGGGCTGTATCCATAAGCTGCGCGGAGCAGGGCCGAGGCCGCAGTCCAGGCAGGCAATGCGCCAGCAGTGACTGCGGAAATTACGTATTTCATGTATAAATAGCACCTTTTATACTTGACCTACCAACACGCGCACATAAGGAACTGATGAACACACTAGAAGAACTGGCATTGGCTTACCACGCCATCGAGCCCGCCGGAAAGATTGCAACCCAGGTGACCAAGGCGGTCGCCACCTCGGCCGACCTGGCCCTGGCCTATTCGCCCGGCGTCGCCGCGCCATGCATGGCCATCCACAAGAACCCGGCGCTTGCCTATGAGTACACGGCCAAGGGCAACCTGGTGGCGGTGGTCACCAACGGCACCGCAGTGCTGGGGCTGGGCGATATCGGCCCACTGGCAGGCAAGCCGGTGATGGAAGGGAAGGTCGTGCTGTTCAAGAAATTTGCCGGGATCGATGCCTTCGATCTCGAACTCGACGAGCGCGATCCGGCCAGGCTGGTCGAGGTGATCGCCGCCTTGCATCCCACCTTCGGCGGCATCAATCTGGAGGACATCAAGGCGCCCGACTGCTTTTATGTCGAACAGCGCTTGCGTGAGCGGCTGCCGATTCCCGTCTTTCACGACGACCAGCACGGCACCGCGATCGTGGTGGGCGCCGGTCTGCTCAACGCGCTGCACCTGACCGGGCGCGATATCGCCAGCGTCAAGGTGGTCTGTTCGGGCGCGGGCGCGGCGGCCATGGCCTGCCTCGACATGCTGGTCGACCTGGGTGTCGCGCGCGCCAACGTGTTCGTCTGCGACAGCAAGGGCGTGCTGACCACCGAGCGCGGGCTGACAGGTGAAAAACTGGCATGGGCGCAGGACACGGAGTGCACCACGCTGTCGGAGGTGATTCGCAGCGCCGACGTGTTCCTCGGCCTGTCCGGCCCCGGCCTGTTGTCCCAGCAGGATGTGCTGCGCATGCGCGAGCGCCCCATCATTTTTGCGCTCGCCAATCCCGACCCGGAGCTGCGGCCCGAACTGATCGCCGAGGTAGCGCCGCAAGCGCTGATCGCCACCGGACGGTCCGATTATCCGAACCAGATCAACAATGCCTTGTGCTTCCCCTATCTGTTCCGCGCCGCGCTCGATGCTGGCGCCAGCACAATCAATGCCGAAATGAAACGTGCCTGCGTCGCCGTACTGGCCGGGATGGCACGCCAGGACGCCAGGTTCGGCAAGGACTATCTGGTGCCGGATTTGCTGGATCCCGCACTGCTGACGACCGTACCGCCGAAAATCGCCACGGCCGCATATCTCAGCGGTGTGGCCAGCCGCTGCCTGGATGAAGACCAGTACCGTGCCCGGCTGGCAGTGCTGGCGGCGACCTTGCGCTAGCGCGGCGGCGGCCCGCTATAAATTTGTCGAGACAATCAGGCAGAGCCGCGGGCCGGCCACCCGCCGTGTGCCGCCCTGCGGGGGAAACGGCGCCTGCAAGACAATGTTGAGCACCGAGCCGTAGCTCAGTCCTTTCACCAGCAAAAAGCCACCGACCAGATCATCCTGCTGTGCGGTGGTCCCGGCTCCCCTCACCAAATCGGTATCCTGGCCGGCCGCTCGAAGTATCAGATTGACTTCATCCACGGTTTTCCCTTCCAGTCCCGCTTTCTTGCAGACATCGGTAATGTCCAAAAATCGCTGAAAGCTGGGCTCGGCCTTGCAGGCGGCATCGACCTTTGCGCGAAACGCCTTGCCCTGTAGCTCGAGGTCGCCAGCGGACGCTTGCGCGGTTACGGCAAGGACCCAGGCACACAAGCCGGCACCCAGTCCCGTTCGTATGCGCTTGCGCGAAATTTTCATATAACTTTCCTTTGGTCAAGCATTTTTCAGGCTTGCAACTTTTGCAATGATAAGATCATTTCAAGAGGAAATCCAGCGCCCGCCAGCGCCGCCACGCCCCGGATGGTGTATCGTGCAACGGTATTTCAGCATGTGAGACTAGGTTATATGTCTTATATAAGATATGATTTCGGTCCAGGTGGTCAATCGCTGGATCCAGGATGTCGCACTGGCCGAGCTGGACAGACGATGATTTTATTAATATTGCGAATCTAACCATTCGCGAAAACCGAGTAAAAGCCCATGAGTAATGATCAAACCATCATTTACACGCTGACCGACGAGGCGCCGCTGCTGGCGACCCACGCATTCCTGCCTGTTGTCAGCACCTTCGCCAAGCCGGCCGGTATCCGCATCGAAGCGAGCGACATCTCGGTCGCGGCACGCATTCTCGCCGCCTTCCCCGAGAACCTGACCCCGGAGCAGCGCGTTGCGGACGCCCTGACCGAACTGGGCAAGAAGACGCTTACGCCAGAAGCGAACATCATCAAGCTGCCCAACATCAGCGCCTCGGTGTCCCAGCTGCTGGCGGCCATCAAGGAACTGCAGGACAAGGGCTACAACATCCCTGACTACCCGGCCGATCCGCAAACCGACGAGCAAAAAGCCATCAAGGCCCGCTACGGCAAGTGCATCGGCTCGGCCGTGAATCCGGTACTGCGCGAAGGCAACTCGGATCGCCGCGCCCCGCGCGCAGTGAAAGAGTCGGCCCGCAAGAATCCGCACTCGATGGGTGAATGGTCGCAAGCCTCGCGCACCCACGTGTCGCACATGACCAGCGGCGATTTCTACCACGGCGAAAAGTCGATGACCCTCGACCGCGCGCGCGACGTCAAGATGGAGCTGATCACCAAGAGCGGCCAGACGGTGGTGCTGAAATCGAAGGTGGCGCTGCAGGACGGCGAGATCATCGACTCGATGTTCATGAGCCGCAAGGCGCTGCTGGCCTTCTACGAAGCCCAGATCGAAGACGCGCACAAGACCGGCGTGATGTTCTCGCTGCACGTCAAGGCCACCATGATGAAGGTGTCGCACCCGATCGTGTTCGGCCACTGCGTGCGCATGTTCTACAAGGAAGCGTTCGAGAAGCACGACGCGCTGTTCGAGAGCCTGGGCGTGAACGTCAACAACGGCATGGCCGATCTGTACAACAAGATCGCCACCTTGCCTGCCTCGCAGCGCGACGAAATCGTGCGCGACATCCACGCCTGCCAGGAACACCGTCCGGCGCTGGCCATGGTCGACTCGGCCAAGGGCATCACCAACTTCCATTCGCCCAACGACGTGATCGTCGACGCGTCCATGCCGGCCATGATCCGCGCCGGCGGCAAGATGTACGGCGCCGACGGCCGCCTGAAGGAAGTCA
>CAMLIL010000189.1 GCA_946480015.1 uncultured Oxalobacteraceae bacterium
GCCGCTGTCGAGGTCGATGCACCAGTCGTTGACGGTGACGGCCACGTCGAACAGCCAGCTGTCGCACCCCGCGAAGTAAAAATCGAAAAAGCCGGTCAGGCGTTCGCCATCGAACATGACGTTATTGCGGAACAGGTCGGCATGCACCGGCCCCTGGATCAGGCGGGCATACGTGTCGCTGGCGGCGAACTGGTTCTGGAAGGCCAGCTCGGCCTGCAGCAGGGCCGCTTCATCCGCGCCCAGATAAGGCATGACGCGCGGCGCCGTGTCGTTCCACCAAGGCAAGCCGCGCAGATTCGGCTGCTGCAGCGGGTAGTCGCGCGCGGCCAGATGCATTCTGGCGAGCATGGTGCCGACCGCCGCGCAATGCACCGGTTGCGGGTCCATCTGCGAACTGCCGTCGAGTTTGCTGACGATCGCCGCCGGCTTGCCATGCAGTGCCGCCACCAGCTCGCCCTGGTCGTTGGGCACCGGCGCCGGCACCAGCACGCCGCGGTCGGCCAGGTGGCGCATCAGGTTCAGGTAAAACGGCAATTGCTCGAAACTGAGGTTCTCGAAGATCGTCAGCACGTACTCGCCGCGCTCGGTCGTCAGGAAGAAATTGGTGTTTTCGATGCCGGAAGCGATCCCCTTGATCGCTTTGGCCTTGCCTAGTGGGAATTGCTTGAGCCAGGGGGTGAGGTCGTCCAGGCTAACCGCGGTAAAAACTGCCATGTGAAAACGAAAGTGGAGATAAAAGGAGTCGGTCGCAGCGCAATTCGATGCGAAGGTGGGGGGCTGTACGCCGTCTTTACTTGGCCGGTTTGGGAGCCGGCGGTGGCGGCACGTCGGCCGCCTGGGGCACGCTTTCCGGGTCGGTATTTTTCTTTTTATTCAGGTCGAATTCGAGCACGGTCCACTGCGGCGCGCGCAAGGTGCTGCTCACCGCATCGCCGGGCTGGCCGTTGCCGGCCGGCGTGTTCGGCTTCATCGTGTACACATTCTTGCCGTTCTTGACCTTCACTTCCGTGACGCGGCCGCCTTCCTTCTTCTCGGTAATCTTGCGCTCGCCCGACTTGGGCGGAATCACCGTGATCGGCGTGTCGCTGCCTTCCTCGATCACATCGAGTTTGGGCGGCGCGGCGCTGGGCTGCTGCTGGGCCATCGCCCATCCGGCATGCGCCAGCAGGCAGAGGGGGACAAGCTTCCAAAGAGGTGAGATGCGCAGCATGATCGTAGCCTTCATTTTGTTTGGTACATTGTAACAAAGGCCGGCCTTCCCCGTGAAAATTCGGCATGGCCGCCGCGGCGAAGGGAGCCGGGTTTCTGCGATAATCCCGCCTGCGCCGCGGCGTGTCTGTTCGCCCCCTCTCATTCGTTCTCATTGGCACTATGCAAAATACTCTGCTGTTAGTCGACGGTTCCAGCTACCTTTACCGTGCGTTCCACGCCTTGCCCGACCTGCGCAGCCCGGACGGCCATCCGACCGGCGCCATGCACGGCATGGTGAACATGCTACGCCGCCTGCGGCTCGATTTCCCGGCGGCATATATTGCTTGCGTGTTCGATGCGTCCGGCAAGACTTTCCGCGACGATATGTATCCGGAGTACAAGGCCACGCGCGCCTCCATGCCGGACGACCTGCGCGTGCAGATCGAGCCCATCCACGAGGCCGTGCGCCACATGGGCTGGCCGATCCTGATGGTCGACGGCGTCGAAGCGGACGATGTGATCGGCACCCTGTCGGTCGAGGCCAGCAGGCTGGGCATGAACACCGTGGTATCGACCGGCGACAAGGACCTGGCCCAGCTGGTCAACGACAAGGTCATGCTGATCAACACCATGACCAATGAAAAGCTGGACGAAGCCGGCGTGCTGGCCAAGTTCGGCGTGCCACCCAACCGCATCATCGATTACCTGACCCTGATCGGCGACACGGTCGACAATATTCCCGGCGTCAGCAAGTGCGGCCCCAAGACCGCCCTGAAATGGCTGACCCAGCACGGCAGCCTGGAAGGCGTGATCGAGAACGCCGCCAGCATCACCGGCGCGGTCGGCGAAAACCTGCGCAAGGCGCTGGAATGGCTGCCGCAGGGCCGCGCATTAATTACCGTCAAGACCGATTGCGACCTGACCGGGCACATGGTGTCGATCCCCGAGACCCTGGTGGCCAAGCCGGAAGACAAGGATGGCCTGAAAGCCTTCTTCGAGCGCTTCGGCTTCAAGACCTTGCTGCGCGAAATCACCCAGCGCGACGACGAAGGCGCGCCGCGCGCCTTGCTCAACTCGCCCGAAGGCGAACTCTTCCCCGGCGCCGTCATTCCCGTCATCAAGGGCGAATACGAAACCATCACCACCGAGGCCGATCTCGAGCGCTGGCTGGCGCTGATCGACAGTGCCGAACTGACTTCGCTCGACACCGAAACCACCTCGCTGGAACCGATGACCGCGCAAATGGTGGGCATTTCGCTCAGCGTCGAAGCGGGCAAGGGCGCTTATATTCCGGTGGCGCACCGCTACGCCGGCGTGCCGGAACAATTGCCGCGCGAGTTAGTGCTGGAAAAAATGAAAGCCTGGCTGGAAGATCCCGCCAAGCCCAAGGTCGGCCAGAACCTTAAGTACGACTGCCACATTTTCGCCAACCACGGCATCACGGTGCGCGGCATCGAGCACGACACCCTGCTGCAATCGTACGTGTTCGAATCGCACAAGCCGCACGACATGGACAGCATGGCCCTGCGTCACCTGGGCTACACCACGATCCCCTACACCGATGTATGCGGCAAGGGCGCCAACCAGCTGTGCTTCGACCAGGTGGAGCTGGCCCGCGCGACCGAATACGCGGCCGAAGATTCCGACATCACCCTGCGCCTGCACCAGGCCATGAAAGGCCACGTCGACAGCGACGCCAAGCTTAACTTCATCTACCGCCAGATCGAACTGCCGACCTCGGTCGTGCTGCAAAAGATCGAACGCAACGGCGTGCTGATCGACGCCGACCTGCTCGATCTGCAATCGCGCGAACTGGGCAAGCGCATCGTCGAACTGGAGCAGCAGGCCTACGAGCTGGCCGGCGGCCCGTTCAACCTGGGTTCGCCCAAGCAGATCGGTGAAATCTTTTTCGGCAAGCTGCAATTGCCGGTGATTAAGAAGACGCCCACCGGCGCACCCTCGACGGACGAGGAAGTGCTGCAAAAGCTGGCCGAAGACTTCCCGCTGCCCAAGATCCTGCTGGAATACCGCGGCATGTCCAAGCTCAAGTCGACGTACACCGACAAGCTGCCCAAGATGGTCAACCGCGACACCGGCCGCGTGCACACCAACTACGCGCAGGCGGTGGCGGTGACGGGGCGCCTGTCGTCCAACGAACCGAACCTGCAAAACATTCCGATCCGCACCGCCGAAGGCCGGCGCATCCGCGAAGCCTTCATCGCCGGCCCGGGCAATGTGATCATCTCGGCCGACTATTCGCAGATCGAGCTGCGCATCATGGCCCATATTTCCGGCGATGAAGCGATGCTGCGCGCCTTTGCCGACGGCGAAGACATCCACCGCGCCACCGCCGCCGAAATCTTTGGCGTGGCGCCGGGCGAAGTGCAAAGCGAACAGCGCCGCTACGCCAAGGTCATCAACTTTGGCCTGATCTACGGCATGAGCGCCTTCGGCCTGGCCAGCAACCTGGGCATCGAACGGGCCGCCGCGCAAAGCTATATCGAGCGCTATTTCGCGCGCTTTTCCGGCGTCAAGCAATACATGGACGACACCCGCCTGCAAGCCAAGGCGCGCGGCTACGTGGAAACCGTGTTCGGCCGCCGCCTGTGGCTGCCTGAAATCAATTCCCCGAACGGCCCCCGGCGCCAGGGTGCCGAACGCGCCGCGATCAATGCGCCGATGCAGGGCACCGCCGCCGACCTGATCAAGCTGGCCATGATCGCCGTGCAAGGCTGGCTGGAAAGCACCCAGCTCGGCACCCGCATGATCATGCAGGTACATGACGAACTGGTGCTGGAAGTGCCGGAAGGCGAGCTGGAACTGGTCAAGCTGCAATTGCC
>CAMLIL010000190.1 GCA_946480015.1 uncultured Oxalobacteraceae bacterium
AAGCTCGGCTGCATGTGCTCGGCCACCTTGGCCAGCGCGTGTTCGTCCGCCAGGTCGGTGCCGCGGCGGATTGCCGACAATGCCGTCAGGCGGTACAGGGCGCCGGAATCGAGGTAATGGAAACCAAGGCGGTCGGCCACCTTGTGCGCGACCGTGCCCTTGCCGGAAGCGGTCGGGCCGTCGATGGCGATGACGGGGATGGGGGAGTTTGACATAAAAACCTCGGTCGTCCTCGCGCAAGCGACGGACCCATGCTGAGCAAGCTGCGTATGGGTCCGCCGCTTGCGCGAGGACGACGATTGTTAGAACAGGTCCTTGCGCGCGATGCCGGCAAACGCTTCGAAGTAATCCGGGAAGGTCTTGGCAACGCACTTCGGGTCGTTGATGCGCATTGTATTACCTCGGCGCGCTTTGCCGTCCAGGCTGGCGAGCGAGAAGCACATCGCCATGCGGTGGTCGTCGTAGGTGTCGATGGTGGCGGCGGCGATTTCCGCCGGCGGCGTCACCGAAATGTAATCCGCCCCCTCCTCCACCGTGGCGCCCAGCTTGCGCAGCTCGGTCGCCATGGCCGACAGGCGGTCGGTCTCCTTGACGCGCCAGCTGGCGATATTGCGCAGCGTGGTGGTGCCGTCGGCGTACAGCGCCGCCACCGCGATCGTCATGGCAGCATCGGGAATGTGATTGAAATCGGCGTCGATGGCTTTCAAGGGCGCGTCGGCCGAGGCTTCGATCCAGTTGTCGCCGCGCGTGATTGTGGCGCCCATCAGCTCCAGCGCTTCGGCAAAGCGCACGTCGCCCTGGATGCTGTCCTTGCCCACGCCTTCGACCCGCACCGGACCGCCGCCAATCGCGCCCGCCGCCAGGAAGTACGAGGCCGACGAGGCATCGCCTTCGACGTGAATGGTGCCCGGGCTGGTGTACTTCTGGCCCGGCTGGACCGTGAACGAGGCCCAGCCATCCTGCTCGACCTGCACGCCGAAGCGGCGCATCAGGTTCAGGGTGATCTCGATGTAAGGCTTGGAAATGAGCTCGCCGACCACGTCGATGGTGACCGGATGGGTCTTGGCCATCAGCGGCGCGGCCATCAGCACGGCGGTCAGGAACTGGCTCGACACATTGCCGCGCACCGACAGGCGCTCGGCGTGGATGTGGCCGCGGCGGATGCGCAGCGGCGGAAAACCTTCCACGCCGGTGTATTCGATCTGCGCGCCGATGGCGTTGAGCGCGTCCACCAGATCGCCGATCGGACGCTCGTGCATGCGCGCGACGCCATGCAGCGTGTAGTCGCCGCCGATCACCGCCAGCGCCGCCGTCAGCGGCCGGATCGCCGTGCCCGCGTTGCCCATGAAGAGATCGGCCTCATGCACCGGCAGCACGCCGCCGGCGCCATGCACCAGGTGGGTGCGCTCGTCGACTTCTTCCCACGCGATGCCCAGCGAGCGCAGCGCGCCGAGCATCACCAGGGTATCGTCCGAAGCCAGCAGATCGACGATTGTGGTGCTGCCTTCGCACAGCGCGGCCAGCAGCAGGGTGCGGTTGGAAATGCTCTTCGAGCCTGGAAGGCGTACGCTGCCCTCCACATGCATGACAGGCTGGAGATCGAGATGATGCGGATACTGCTTTTGCTGCGACATGCGAATTCCTTGGGTGGCTTTATTCTTCAGTATTGATCGGCGCGGGCTTCTCGGCCGTTTCGATGGCTTCGATCCATTGGCTGCGCGCGTGGCGCGCATTGGCGTAGATTGCCTCCAGCGACGCACCGTCGCGCGCGGCCAGCATGGCGCGCATGCGTGTCAATTGTGCCAGATAGTCGTCCAGCTCGGCCAACAGGGCGTTCTGGTTGGCCAGGCTGATGTCGCGCCACATCTCCGGCGACGAACCGGCAATGCGGGTGAAATCGCGAAAGCCGCTGGCGGCGAACTGGAACAGCAGCGCGGAATGCTCCTTGTGGGCGACGTCGTCCACCAGCGCGAACGCCAGCAAGTGCGGCAAATGGCTGACCGAGGCGAACACCGTGTCGTGCTGCTCGGGCGTGAGCCGGTGAATCAGCGCGCCGCAGGCCTGCCAGGCGCAAGCGACCTTGTCGACGTCGGCCGGCGCGTTCTCGGGCAAGGCCGTCAGCACGACCTTTTTGCCGACATACAGATCGGGTATGGCGGCGTCGGGCCCATTGCTTTCGCGTCCTGCGATCGGGTGGCCGGGCACGAACTGCTTCACGCGCAAGCCCAGCGCCTCGTAGGCCGACGCCACCACGTCCGACTTGGTGCTGCCGGCGTCGGTGATGATGGTGCCCTCTTCCAGAAAGGGCAGCAGCGAGGCCAGAATGCGGCCGGTCTGCGCCACCGGTGCGGCGATCAGCACCAGGTCGGCGCCCTGCATCGCCTCGGCGGGCGAGCTGGCGACTTCGTCGACGATGCCCAGCGCCAAAGCGCGCGCCATCGCTTGCGGCGTGCGGCCCAGGCCAGTCACCACGCCGGCCTTACCGGCGGCCTTGAGCGCCAGCGCGAACGAACCGCCGATCAGGCCGGCGCCGACAATAACGACTTTATTGAACACGTCAGCCCAGCGCCTTCTTCAGGGCCGCGATGAAGACGGCGTTCTCCTGCGGCAGGCCGATGGAAATGCGCAGCCATTGCGGCAGACCGTAGTTACCGACCGGGCGCACGATCACGCCCTGCTTGAGCAGAGCCAGATTGACGCGCGCGCCGGCGCCTTCGTCCTCGCCTACCTTGACGAGCACGAAGTTACCGTAGGACGGCACGTATTCCAGCCCCATGTCCTCGAACGCTTCGACGAACTGGCGGTAGCCGGCGGCGTTGTTGCGCGCGCCCTGCTCCAGAAACTGCGCGTCGTTGAGCGCGGCGACCGCGGCGGCCTGCGCCAGGGAATTGACGTTGAACGGCTGGCGGATGCGGTTCATCAGATCGGTCAGCGCCGGCTGGGCGATGGCAAAGCCGACGCGCAGGCCGGCCAGGCCGTAGGCTTTCGAGAAGGTGCGCGAAACCACCAGGTTCGGGTACTTGCGCACCCACTGGGCGGACTCGAACTGGTCTTCCGGCTTGAGGAATTCGTTGTAGGCTTCATCGAGCACCACCACCACGCCGGCCGGCACCTTGTCGAGGAAAGCCTGGATTTGCGGGGCGGGAATGAAAGTGCCGGTCGGGTTGTTCGGGTTGGCGATGAAAATCAGGCGGGTATCGGCGTCGATGGCCGCCAGCATGGCGTCGAGGTCGTGGCCGTGATTCTTCGCCGGCACCACAATGGCGCGCGCGCCCAGGCCCTGGGTGGCCAGCGCGTAGACCGCGAACGAGTACTGGGCGTACATCACGGCCTGCTTGGCCTGGACAAAAGCCTTGGCGGCGATTTCGAGGATGTCGTTGGAGCCGTTGCCCAGCGTGATCCACTCGGCCGGCACCTCGTAGCGCTTGGCCAGCGCGGCCTTCAGTTCAAAGCCGTTGGCGTCCGGATAGCGGCCCAGTTCCGCGGCCGCCGCGGCCATGGCCCGCTTGCTCGACTCGGGCACGCCGAACGGATTTTCATTGGACGCCAGTTTGACGATGCTGGCCTCGTCGAGACCGAATTCGCGCGCTACTTCGGCGATGGGTTTGCCGGCCTGGTAAGGCGCGATCGCGCGGACGTAGTCCGGACCGAATTGCTGGGTCATGAGATCCTCGTGAATGAATTACAGATGCACAGGGTAGGAACCCAGCACTTTGAAAAATGCGGCGTTGTGCTTGAGTTCTTCCAGCGCCTTGGCGACCGACGCGTCCATCACGTGGCCTTCGATGTCGACGTAGAAGTAGTAGTCCCAGGTGCCGATGCGGGCCGGGCGCGATTCGAAACGCGTCATGGACACGCTGTTGGTGGCCAGCGGCGCCAGCAGCTTATACACCGCGCCGGGCTTGTTCGGCACCGACAGCACCAGCGAGGTCTGGTCCTTGCCGGACGGGTTGGTTTGCAGCGTACCGATGACGGCGAAGCGGGTGCGGTTGTGCGGATCGTCCTGGATGTGGCCCTTGACCAC
>CAMLIL010000191.1 GCA_946480015.1 uncultured Oxalobacteraceae bacterium
AAGGCCACCTGGCGGCCATCGATGAAGCCGCCGAAGCACAGCGAATTGTCGATCGCCCGCTCCACCACCGCACGCGAGATGCCAACAGCCCAGGTCGACTGTTCGCTCAGGAAGCGGTAGATCAGGGGGATGTCGAGTTCGGAACGGTCAGTCGAAATCTGCAAGTTGGTCATGGGTGAACACAGTGTCGGCAGAAAAAACCGATTCTACCCCGATTTACGGCGCTGTCATGCCGCCACGCCGATCGTGCGCGCCCCCGGAGAATTGTCCGCCGGAGCGGGGCCTTGTTTTATAATCCTGTAAAGCAAAGGAACCTCTCAACATGACCGAACAATTCTCCAAGAAAGGCGAAGCCTGGTCGGCGCGCTTTTCCGAACCCGTCTCCGACCTCGTCAAACGCTATACCGCCTCCGTCTTCTTCGATAAACGCCTGGCCCCGTTCGATATCCAGGGCTCGCTGGCGCACGCCGAAATGCTGGCCGCGCAAGGCATCATCAGCGCGGCCGACCGCGCCGAGATCGAGCGCGGCATGGCCCAGATCAAAAGCGAAATCGAGGCCGGCAGCTTCGAATGGCTGCTCGACCTGGAAGACGTCCACCTGAACATCGAAAAGCGCCTGACCGAACTGGTCGGCGACGCCGGCAAGCGCCTGCACACCGGCCGTTCGCGCAACGACCAGGTGGCCACCGACATCCGCCTGTACGTGCGCGCCGCCATCGACGACATCACCGCCCTGCTGCAGGCCCTGCGCGGCGCGCTGGTCGATCTGGCCGAGCGCCACGCCGACGTGATCCTGCCGGGCTTTACCCACATGCAGGTGGCCCAGCCGATCACCTTCGGCCACCACATGCTGGCCTATGTCGAAATGTTCGGACGCGACGTCGAGCGCATGGCCGACGCGCGCAAACGCGTCAACCGCCTGCCGCTGGGCGCGGCCGCGCTGGCCGGCACCACCTTCCCGATCGACCGCCTGCGCGTGGCCAAGACGCTGGGCTTCGACGATGTTTGCCACAATTCGCTGGACGCCGTCTCGGACCGCGACTTCGCCATCGAGTTCTGCGCCGCCAGCGCGCTGGTGATGACGCACATCTCGCGCATGTCGGAAGAGCTGATCATCTGGATGAGCCCGCGGGTCGGCTTCATCGACATCGCCGACCGCTTCTGCACCGGCTCGTCGATCATGCCGCAAAAGAAAAACCCGGACGTGCCAGAACTGGCGCGCGGCAAGACCGGCCGCGTGTACGGCCACCTGATGGGCCTCCTGACCCTGATGAAAGGCCAGCCGCTGGCCTACAACAAGGACAACCAGGAAGACAAGGAGCCGCTGTTCGACACCATCGACACCGTCGTCGACACGCTGCGCATCTTCGCCGACATGGCCGGCGGGATCACCGTCAAGCCGGACGCCATGCGTGCGGCCGCGCTGCAGGGCTATGCCACCGCCACCGACCTGGCCGACTACCTGGTCAAGAAGGGCCTGCCCTTCCGCGACGCCCACGAAGCGGTGGCGCATGCGGTGCGCGCCTGCGACACGGCCGGCTGCGACCTGTCGGAAATGCCGCTGGAAACGCTGCAGACCTTCTCGCCCCTGATCGGCGAGGACGTGTTCGCCGTGCTGACCCTGGAAGGCTCGGTGGCGGCGCGCGACCACGTCGGCGGCACCGCACCGAACCAGGTGCGCGCGGCGATTGCCCGCGTGCGCGCCCAGCTGGCGCAGTAAGTCCCCCGGCCCGGTTCGCCGGGCCGCACCCGCGCGCATTACCCGAGCTTCCCGCAGCTCTGCACAAGAGGAGACACGACGATGTTCATGGCATTTTCCCGGCTGATCGACAGCCTCAACGAAAAAATCGCGGAGGCGGTCAGCTGGGCCCTGCTGGCGGCGGTCCTCGTCTGCGCCGGCAACGCGATCATCCGCTACGCCTTCAGCACCAGTTCCAACGCCTGGCTGGAAATCCAGTGGTATCTGTACGCTGCGATGTTCATGCTGGCCAGCGCGCACACCCTCAAACGCGACGAACACGTGCGCATCGACGTCATCGTCGGGCGCTTTTCGAAGCGCACCCAGGTGTGGATCGACCTGTTCGGCTTCCTGTTCTTCATGCTGCCGATCTGCGCGCTGATCCTGTGGTACGGCATCCCCTATGCCAACCTGGCGCTGCAAAGCGGCGAAATGTCCAGCAATGCGGGCGGCCTGATCGTGTGGCCGGCCAAGGTGCTGGTGCCGCTCGGCTTTGCCCTGCTGATCCTGCAGGCCATCTCCGAGATCATCAAGCGCATCGCCTTTCTGACAGGGCGCATCGACGGCCACGAGTTCGCCAGGCAGGGCACCACCCCGCAGGACGAGATCGAGGCGATCAAGGCCGCCAACCATTTGAATTGAGCCATTCCGCGCCATTAGAACAACACCGCATAAGGACATATGGAACAATTCCTCATCGCTAACCTGGCGCCGATCATGTTCGGCGCGCTGGTCATCTTCCTGCTGTCGGGCTTTCCGGTGGCGTTTTCGCTGGCGGCCAACGGGCTGTTCTTCGGCTTCGTCGGCATCGAACTGGGGCTGCTCAAGCCCGAACTGCTGCAGGCGCTGCCCAACCGGATTTTCGGCATCATGAGCAGCGACACCCTCCTTGCCATCCCCTTCTTCACCTTCATGGGCCTGATCCTGGAACGCTCCGGGATGGCCGAGGATCTATTGGATACCATCGGCCAGCTGTTCGGGCCGATCCGCGGCGGCGTGGCCTACGCGGTGATTTTCGTCGGCGCCCTGCTGGCCGCCACCACCGGCGTGGTGGCCGCGTCGGTCATTTCGATGGGCCTGATTTCGCTGCCGGTGATGCTGCGCTACGGTTACGACAAGCGGGTGGCCTCGGGCGTGATCGCCGCCTCCGGCACGCTGGCGCAGATCATTCCGCCGTCGCTGGTGCTGATCGTGATGGCCGACCAGCTGGGCCGCTCGGTGGGCGACATGTACAAGGCCGCCTTCATTCCCGGCCTGCTGCTGACGGCCATGTACGCCGGCTACATCCTGGTGCTGTCGATTTTCCGTCCGTCGCGGGTGCCGGCGCTGCCGCTGGAAGCGCGCAACCTGCGCGAGCCGAACGGCGACAGCGGCGCCCGTTCGCTGCTGGCGCTGGCGGTCGGCGCGGTGCTGCTGTCGTGGGGCTTCGCCCATCTGTGGGGCGCGCGCCATCCGGACATGGCCAAGGATGAACTGGGCATCTACGGCGCCGCCTTCGGGATCGTCGCCGCGTTCGCGCTGGCCCTGGCCAACCGCTACCTGAAACTGGGCCTGCTCTCGCGCATGGCCGAGCGGGTGGTGTTCGTGCTGGTGCCGCCGCTGGCGCTGATTTTCCTGGTGCTGGGCACGATTTTCGTCGGCATCGCCACCCCGACCGAGGGCGGCGGCATGGGCGCCATGGGCGCGCTGATCCTGGCGATGATGAATGGCCGCCTGTCGCTGCCGCTGCTGCGCCAGGCCATGAATTCGACCACCCGGCTGGCCTGCTTCGTGATGTTCATCCTGATCGGCTCGACCGTGTTCGCGCTGGTGTTCCGCGGCGTGAACGGCGACCTGTGGGTCGAGCACCTGCTCACCAGCCTGCCCGGGGGCGCGCTGGGTTTCCTCATCGTCGTCAACATCATGTTCTTCGTGCTGGCCTTCTTCCTCGATTTTTTCGAGCTGGCCTTCATCCTGGTGCCGCTGGTGGGCCCGGTGGCGCACAAGCTGGGCATCGACCTGATCTGGTTCGGCGTGCTGCTGGGCGTGAACATGCAGACCTCCTTCATGCACCCGCCGTTCGGCTTCGCGCTGTTCTACCTGCGTTCGGTGGCGCCCAAGGAAGTCAAGACCTCGGATATCTACTGGGGCGCGATTCC
>CAMLIL010000192.1 GCA_946480015.1 uncultured Oxalobacteraceae bacterium
CGAGTACGAAGGTGTACGGTGTTGCGTAAATCAGGAACCGACTAGTATAGCACGCTTAGTGCCCGGTTTGGACGGCGCCCCCGGGGAAAAGCCCGTAATTTCAATAGCTTGCTGCTTTTTTCACCACACGCGGACGGTGTTTCGGGGGATTTTGGCGCAGCAATGTGTCGGGCTGATGACACGCCCCGTCCCGACGACGCAATAGTCCACAGGAGGGCGCGCATCACGAAAGCAATCAGGCCGGCAAGGAAGGGACTGCAGGTCTGCGGTTTCAACAGGATCAGGAGTGCGTCATGCGCTCCAGTTCGGTTTTTCTGGCCATAAGTTCGCGGTAGCGGCGGCGCGCGCGCGCCAGCATCGTTGCTGCGATCGCCAGCATCAGGGCAAACATCAGTGCCGCCGCGCGCGCCGCGACATTGTTTTCGGTCACCGCCAACGCGACAGCACCAGCCAGTGCCGCGGCGCAGAACGACACCGCCATGCGCGCCGCGACGATCTGCTGGGTCACCAGCAATACCCGGCGCGCCGACAACACCCACACCGCATATAGTGCCCAGCCGATGCCAATCAGCGTCATGCCGGCCAGCGCGATGGCCGTGCGCGGCGGCAACACCGGCTCGGTCAGCCACAGGGCACCGGTCAGGACGGCCATCGTCAGTGAAGCCAACAGCAGTGCCACGTGGCCGAAACGCGCGCGCATCGACAGTTCACGCTCCAGCAGTGCATTGAGTGAGACGGTATTCATGGTTGTACTCCTTTCAGGTCGAGTTGATGACGCAACAGCTTGCGTGCGCGGAACAGGCGCGACTTAACCGTGCCGACGGGAATGCTCAACACCTGAGCCACTTCGTCGAGCGACAGTTCGCGCAAATAGAACAGGGTCAGCACTTCGCGCTCCGTCAGCGGCATGCGGGCCAGCTCGTCGAGCATCGCGGCCAGGTCGGATTCGATGTCGTCGGCCTCTGCCTCGGCGGCTTGTTCGTCGATCTCGACATCGGCTGTCGGCTGATGCGCATACTGTTCGCGCAAACGGTCCATCAGCACGCGATGGGCGATGCCGAACAGCCAGGAACGCAAACGCGCACCGTCGCGCAGGCGGGAAATTGCGCGCAGTACGCGCAACCACACTTCCTGGCTGGCATCGTCGGCGGCGGCATCGCTGCCGCTCAGATTGCGGGCATAGCGCCACAGCGGTAAATGGAAACGCGCAATCAGCGCGTCGAAGGCGGCTCGCTCGCCCAACTGGCAACGAATCGTCAGCAACTCGTCGGCGCGGGCATCGTGTAGGGGTGGAAGCTCGGTCATGGTTTCTCCGTCAGGATACTGTAGTAGTCGGACGGGAAACCAAAAGGTTCATCGCTAAGCGCTGGACCCAAGCAGGCGCGCAAGTTGGCCGGCCTGATAGGCGCCGAATACCCCATTGAACAGGCAGCGGATCAATGGGTCTTCCACGACTTCAGCATCGCCCAACTGGGCTTCGGTCGCGGGGTCGAACACGGCGTCGTTGACGCGCAGGTACATCGACGTGAGCGCTTCACCGCGTTCAAGCGCGCCGAATAACTTTGCAGCGGGAACTTCGGTCAGCCAGCCGGACACCTGCTCGCCATCCACCGGGTCGATGCTGTTGCCACACACGCGGTAGTGATAGGAAGTGGGAACGCCCGCGTGGTCGTAGACCTTCAGGCACCACATCCGCGCTCTGTCGAAGTAAGGACTGTCGGATGGCTCCATGACGCGGAATCTGGCCGCCAGACCGTGTTCGCAGAACCGGGTCACCAGCGCGCTTTGCCCGGCATCGAGCGGATCGAGCCGCCTTGCAATGTCGGCGGTATGCGGCACCGCGCGCGCCGGGTCGTACTCGAAATCGACATCTTGCTCGCCCACCGGAATCACCCATTCCAGCGGAGCGGCCGGCACCAGCGCGTCGCCGGCAAACTCGACTGCAACCGAGGGATTCAGGCGCAGCACCTGCGATGCAGGCAGCGCTTGCTCTACCTCGCGCTGGAACTGCGCATACGTGATGGGAAACATGAAGTTGTTGTACCAGGACCAGCTTTCCTGGACGAATTGGCAGGAGCTGGGCACGACGTAGCGCGGACTGAGCAGCCGTAATTGCTCGATGAATTCTTCGGGCAGTTCGGGCGCGCCGGGCGCGGCGCGCGAGGGCGACAGCACGTCCAGTTCGCGCATGGTCTGGAATGGCCACAAGACCATGTCCCACGGGCCCAGGCTGGCGAGTTGGTCGACGACATCGGGGGCGATCCATGCGTCGACCACGTTGAGAATATTGCGGCCGTCCGCGCTGATCTGGAACATGGAATCGACGTCGGCATCGAGCGCTACGCGCGGCGTGACCTTGAACGGCCCGACCGTCACCGGCTCGTTGGTGCGCAGCTGGTGCACCTGCGCGAAGCCGAGCGCGCGCAGCATGGCGAACAATTCCTCGAACAGGCAGTACAGATAGATTGGCGTATCGCGCGGCAGCAGGTCCAGGCTGTCGAGTGAGCAATGATCATCGTGGTAGTGCGAGATGAACACGGCGTCGAAACGCTGGCGGCGGATCGCCGCCACATCGAAGCGCACCGAGGGAAAGGCGTGGCAGTTGCGGCTGAACGGATTTTCGAAGATTGGATCGAAGGCGATCTCGACGCCGGCGCAGCTGAACACATAGCCGGCGTGGAGGATGCGAGCGATGCGCAGCGTCATCTCAGTGCTTGGCGGCGATCAGCCGTTCGGGCGCGAGAATGGCGTATTCCTGCAGGATGCCGGTGCCGAGCAGCTTGCTGTCGTGATAGACGCGCACCCTGCCCTGCTCCGCCGGCACCTCGACCGCTTCTTTGCCCAACGCCAGGCGCTGGCCTTGCAGGAAACGCTTGGCCAATTCCTCCGTCAGCGCGACAGCCGGGAAACTCGACAGCAGCGCATCCACGGGCGCCAGCAAGGTGGTCGGCTGTTCCTGCGCGCCGATCTGTTCGAGCGTGACCATGCCATCGGTGGTGAGAGCGCCGACCTTGGTACGGCGCAAGGCGTTCAGGTGGGCGCCGCAGCCGAGAGCATTACCGATGTCTTCGCCAAGCACGCGGATGTAGGTGCCCTTGCTGCAGGTGACGGACAATTTCAGGAACGGCGCACTGTACTCCAGAAACGTCAGGTCGAGGATCGTCACCGGACGTGCTTCGCGCTCGAGCGTGATGCCTTCGCGCGCGTATTCATAATAGGCCTTGCCGTCGCGCTTGAGGGCCGAGTACATCGGCGGCACTTGCATGATCGGCCCGCGAAAGTGTTCCAGCACGGCTTCGATCTGGTCGACCGTGACCTTGACTTCCTTCGTGGCGATGGCTTCGCCTTCGGTGTCGCCGGTATTGGTGGTAATGCCCAGGTGGACCGTGGTTTCGTAGGTCTTGTCGGCTTCGAGCAGATCCTGCGAAAACTTGGTCGCCTCGCCAAAGCACAGCGGCAACAGGCCAGTGGCGAAGGGATCGAGCGTGCCGGTGTGGCCGGCCTTCTTGGCGTTGAGGAAGCGCTTGGCTTTGATCAGGGCGTCGTTGGACGACAGGCCGACCGGCTTGTCAAGCAGCAGCACGCCGTCGACCAGGTCGCGCACGCGTTTGGTGTGTGGTGGTTTCATTGGTGGTGCGAATGGGGTCCGCGCTTCCGCGCGGACGACCTTATTCCGGTTTTTCTTCCGGCTCGGCGTCGGCGGCGCGGCTGGCGTTGGCCTGGTCGATCAGCAGGGACATTTCCATGCCGCGCGCGGTCGAGGTGTCGT
>CAMLIL010000193.1 GCA_946480015.1 uncultured Oxalobacteraceae bacterium
GCAGCGTGATCGAAGCCGACCTGGCCACGATGGAAAAGAAGGGCATGCCGACCGGCCTGTTCGTCACCCATCCGCTGACCGGCGCCCAGGTCGAAGTCTGGGTCGGCAACTACGTCCTGATCACCTATGGCGACGGCGCCGTGATGGGCGTGCCCGCGCACGACGAGCGCGACTTCGCCTTCGCCAAAAAATACGCACTGCCGATCAAACAGGTCATCGCCGTCGAAGGCAAGGACTTCTCGCTGGACGGCTGGCAGGAATGGTATGGCGACAATGAACACGGCGTGTGCGTCAACTCCGGCAAGTACGATGGGCTGGACCACATCGCCGCCGTCAACGCCGTCGCCGGCGACCTGGCCAGCATGGAACTGGGCGACAAGAAGGTCACCTTCCGCCTGCGCGACTGGGGTATCTCGCGCCAGCGCTACTGGGGCACGCCGATCCCGATGATCCACTGCGCCGAATGCGGCACCGTGCCGGTCCCCGAGAAGGACCTGCCGGTCGTGCTGCCGGAAGACTGCGTCCCGGACGGTTCCGGCAACCCGCTGAAGAAACACGAGGCGTTCCTCAAGGTCGACTGCCCGTGCTGCGGCGCGCCGGCACGCCGCGAGACGGACACGATGGACACGTTCATCGACTCGTCGTGGTACTACATGCGCTATACGTCGCCGGGTTCGAACGACGCGATGGTCGACCCGGCCCGCAACGATTACTGGATGCCGATGGACCAGTACATCGGCGGCATCGAACACGCCGTCATGCACCTGCTGTACGCGCGCTTCTGGACCAAGGTGATGCGCGACTCCGGGCTGGTCAAGTTCGACGAGCCCTTCGTCAACCTGCTTACCCAGGGCATGGTGCTCAACGAAACCTACTACCGCGAAGACGAAGCCGGCAAGAAAACCTGGTTCAACCCGGCCGACGTCGACCTGACCCTGGACGAGAAAGGCCGCCCGCAGGGCGCCCGGCTGAAGGCCGACGGCCAGCCGGTGCAGATCGGCGGCACCGAGAAGATGTCCAAGTCGAAGAACAACGGCATCGACCCGGCCGCGCAGATCGGCCAGTACGGCGCCGACACCGCGCGCCTGTTCACCATGTTCGCCTCGCCGCCGGAGCAGACCCTCGAATGGTCCGACAGCGGCGTCGAAGGTGCCAGCCGCTTCCTGCGCCGGGTGTGGGCGTATGCCTACGGCCAGTCGGCGCGCGTGGCCGCGGCCCTGGCCGGCGCCGTGCAGGAAACCCAGGGCGAAGCGCACCAGACGCTGCGCCGCGAACTGCACAAGGTGCTGCAGCAGGCCGATTACGACCTGAAGCGCATCCAGTACAACACCGTGGTGTCGGCCTGCATGAAGATGCTCAACACGCTGGAATCGGCCAAGCTGCCGGACGGCCCGGCCACCGACGCGGTGGTGGCCGAAGGCCTGTCGATCTTCCTGCGCGTGCTGAACCCGGTCGCGCCGCACATCACCCACGTGCTGTGGCAGGAACTCGGCTACGCCAAGGCGCACGGCGACATCCTCGACGTGCAGTGGCCGCAGGTCGACCCGGCCGCGCTGGAACAGGCCGAGATCGAGATGATGATCCAGGTGAACGGCAAGCTGCGCGGCTCGGTCAAGGTGGCCAAGGATGCCGGCAAGGCCGCCATCGAAGCGCAGGCGCTGGCGTCCGAAGCGGCCCAGAAGTTCCTCGAAGGGGCGACGCCGAAAAAGGTGATCGTCGTGCCGGGCAAGCTGATCAACATCGTGGTCTGAAGCGATGAAACGCCTCCTTTCCCTGCTGCTGGCGGTGAGCGTCCTGGCCGGCTGCGGCTTCCAGCTGCGCGGCTCGGACGGCATGTACAGCATGCCGTTCAAGAGCATCTTCCTGGCGTTTTCCGACACCTCGGCGCTGGGTACCGAATTGCGCCGCAACCTGCGCGCCGGCGACCAGGTCGAGGTGGTGACCGACGCCTCCAGGGCCGAAGCGCTGTTCGACGTGCTCTCCGAGACCCGCAACAAGAGCATCCTCTCGCTCAACAGCCAGGGCCGGGTGCGCGAATACCTGCTGACCTACACGCTGGTGTTCCGCGTGCGCGACGCCAAGGGCAACGAGCTGCTGGGCCCGACCGAGATCAATCTCAAGCGCCCGCTGACCTTCAACGAAACCCAGGTGCTGGCCAAGGAATCGGAAGAAGCGCTGCTGTACCGCGACATGCAGACCGACCTGGTACAGCAGATCATGCGCCGCCTGGCGGCGGTCAAGCCGGGCTGACCATGCAGCTGCGCGCCGATGCCCTCGAAGGCCACCTCGCCAAGTCGCTCGCTCCGCTGTACGTGATTTCCAGCGACGAGCACCTGCTGGCGCTGGAAGCGGCCGACAAGATCCGCCGCGCGGCGCGCGCCAACGGCTACACCGAGCGCGATGTATTGACGGTCGAGCGCAGCTTCAAGTGGGGCGAACTGCTGGCGGCCAACCAGGCGCTCTCGCTGTTCGGCGATAAAAAGCTGATCGAGCTGCGCATCCCGACCGGCAAGCCGGGCAAGGACGGCGGCGCGGCGCTGCAGGCCTACGCCAAGGATCTCAGTCCCGACAACCTGACCCTGATCACCCTGCCCAAGCTGGACTGGCAGACCGCCAAGGCGGCCTGGGTGACCAGCCTGCAGCAGGCCGCGGTCTACATCGAGATACCCGCCGTCGAGCGCGCGCAGCTGCCGGCCTGGATCGGCGTGCGCCTGGCCGCGCAGGGGCAGAGCGCCGACCGCCAGAGCCTGGATTTCATCGCCGACCGGGTCGAAGGCAACCTGCTGGCGGCGCACCAGGAAATCCAGAAACTGGGCCTGCTGCACGAGCCGGGCAAGCTGAGCTTCGAGCAGGTGCACGACGCGGTGCTCAACGTGGCGCGCTACGACGTGTTCAAGCTGTCCGAAGCGATGCTGTCGGGCGACGCCGCGCGGCTGGTGCGCATGCTCGAAGGCTTGAAGGGCGAGGGCGAGGCGCTGCCGCTGGTTTTATGGGCCGTCGCCGAAGAAATCCGGACGCTGTTAAAATTGAAATCCGCCATGGCGCAAGGACGCCCGCTGGCCGCGCTGCTCAAGGAATACAGGATCTGGGGGCCGCGCGAGCGCCTGATGGATCCGGCCCTGCGGCGCATTTCGCTGGCCACGCTGGAGACGGCCATGCGCGAAGCGGCGCAGGTCGACAGGATGGTCAAGGGCTTGCGCGCGAAAGCGTTCGCGGGCGACGCATGGGATGCGATGCTGCAGCTGGGCCTGCGGGTGGCCCGTGGTTAAACGACGGTAAAAGAGAAACGATGGATATCCAAGAGTACATGACCCAGGTAGGCCGCCAAGCCCGCGCCGCGTCGCGCGGCATGGCCCGCGCCGACAGCGCCACCCGCAACCGCGCGTTGCTGCTGATCGCCGAGGCGGTCCGGCGCGACGCCGACCAGCTGCGCGCGGCCAACCAGCTCGACCTGGACGCGGCCCGCCAGGCCGGCCTGGCCGAGGCCATGCTGGACCGCCTGGCGCTGTCCGACAAGGCCATCGACACCATGGTCGAAGGCCTGCGCCAGATCGCCGCGCTGTCCGACCCGATCGGCGAAATCTCGAACATGAAGTACCGTCCGACCGGCATCCAGGTCGGGCAGATGCGCGTGCCGCTCGGCGTGATCGGCATCATCTACGAAGCGCGCCCCAACGTCACCGTCGACGCGGCCGGCCTGTGCATCAAGAGCGGCAACGCCACCATCC
>CAMLIL010000194.1 GCA_946480015.1 uncultured Oxalobacteraceae bacterium
GCCACCAGCGGCATCAGCCAGCGCACCGGTTTCCAGTGCCAGCCGAGCGCGGCGAAGGTCGGCGCGGCCAGTACCAGGATGGCTTTCTCGTAGCCATCCATGAAGGCGCCGAAGCGCAGCAGCGCGAACAGGGCGGCGGCCATCAGGCCGACCGCGAACAGCCAGTCGAGCATGCCGAGGCGCTTGAAGTAGCCGGGCGCCTGCTGGTAGGTTTGTGCTTGCGTCATATCCATCGTGTTCTCCAGTTGCCGCCAGCTTACGCCGATTGCGGCAGTTTGGTTTTCAGGTCGTCGAATTCGCGCTCGAAATCGAGCGTCTTGCGCTGGGTGCTCATGGCCATCAGGGCGTGGGCACTGCCGTCGTCGTTGCGCTTGATCCACACCCACAGGCGGCGCTCGCGGATGTAAAACATGGCGAACACGCCCAGGACCAGGAATACGCAGCCCAGGTAGACCACTTTCTTGCCGGGCGAGCGGGTCACCTGCAGCACCGAGGCCTTGACCTCGACAAATTCATCGAGCTGCAGATACACCGGGGCGCCGTAGAACACGCTGTCGGACAGGGCGTTGGTGGCCAGCTGCAGGAAGCGCGCGTGGCGCTCGTCGGGCGTGGCGGCCGGCAAGCCGTCCTGCTCGCGCGCGGCCTGCCACAATTCCCACATGGTGCCGTTAAGAATTTTCATGAAGATGTTGGCGGCCTTTTCCTGCTCTCCCTTGGGAATTTTTTCCAGGAAGCGCGACACGCCCACATACCCGCCCTGCTCGCCCGCGCCGGCGAAAATGTCCAGGCTCTTGCCGGCCGACTCGCGCAATTGCTCCTGCAAGGCCGCGGGGCTGGTCGACGGTGACGGCGGCATGGCGCGGCGGGCGTAGCGGGCCGCCGCTTCGGCACGCATGGCCGGGGTGGCCAGCGCGGCGCGCAGGCGCATCCATTCCTTGACGGTGTGGGCGTCGTCGGCGGGAATGCGCAGGTAGCTGAACGGGTCGTTGGGGGACGCGCGCACGCCGGCCAGGAAGACTTCCTCGCCTTCGATGGTGACCGGCTGCATGTAGTTCTGGAACTCGCGCGCCTGGCCGGTTTTGTCGCGCAGCTTGTATTGCACGCTCGGGCCGACGTTCTTCAAGTCCTTGCTGTTGGCGTTCTTGGCCGCCGAGCCGGAATGCTTGGTGAGCGTCACGGCCAGCTGTTCGTCGAGCGACTGGCTCTTGGCCACCGAGCGCGGGTCGGGGCTGGTGCCGAGGTTTTCCACGTTGAACGGACGGAAGCCCGACCATTCGACCGAGTAGGACTCGCCGTCGCGTTTCAATTGCGTTGCGGCGTTGACTTCGCCCTCGATGGCGAACGGCTTGGCGCTGGCGCCGCTCATCGGGAAGCCAGTGAGCTTGAGCTTGCTGCCGCCATCTTCAAAGCTGGACTGGTACACCGCCACGCCCTTGTAGATCAGCGGTTCGTTGACTTTGATGGTGGCGGGAAAGGTCTTGCCGGTCTCAGGGTCGCGCACCACCACTTCGCTGGCGAACAGCTTGGGCATGCCGGTCGAGTAAAAATCGATGACGAATTTCTTCAGCTCGATGGTGAACGGCAAGGCCTGCACCAGCACGCCTTCGCCGCGCGGGATCATGGCCACATCGCTGGCCTGGCCTTCGGCGATCATGGTGTTGCCGCGGTAGGTGGGGTTGCCCAACCCGAGGCGGTGCTTGTCGGGAATGGCGGAAATCAAGCCGCTGCCGCTGAATGGCGTTTTGCCGAGGAACCATTGCTGAAACTGAATGGGCAGATCGGAATCGAGCGAACCGCCGATCAGGATGATGATGATGGCGCTGTGGGCGAAGATGTAGCCGAACTTGTTGGCCGCGCCCTTCTTGGCCGCCACCAGCAGGCCGTGCTCTTTCGCGACGATTTTTGCCGCGTAGCCGAAGTCGCCCAGGCGCCGCGCGGTCTGCTCGGCCAGCGCGGCGCTGTCCATGGGCGCGCTCCACTCGGTCTTGTGGTGGAAGTTACGCAGCGACACTTCGCGCACGTTTTCCTTCCAGCTTTTCATGTCGCGCATCATCTTGGGACCGTTGCGCACCACGCAAAAGCCGGTCGACAGGATCAGGAACACCAGGATCAGCATGAACCACCAGGCCGAATAGATGGTGTAGAGGCCGAGTTTGCCGAACACGTCCGACCAGAACGGGCCGAACTGGTTGATGTAGTTGGGCATCGGCTCGCCCTGCTTGACCACGGTGCCGATGATGGATGCGATGGCGATCATCACCAGCATCGTGATGGCGAAGCGCATCGACGACAGCAGTTCGACGGCTTCGGCCAGCGCGGGGCGGCGGGTCTTGACGGTTATTCCAGCGGTACGCATTTTTTCAGGAGGATATCAACAAAAAGGGCAGCCCGCTTGCGCTGCCGCCCTTTGGTACAGATTGAACGTCCGGCACTGACGGCGTTGCCGTCAGGCGCATCACTTCAAGCCGGCGATGTAATCGGCCACGGCTTTCATTTCGTCGTCCGACATGCGCTTGGACAGCGCGGTCATCTGCACGCTGTTCTTGCGCGCGCCGCTCTTGAAATTGCTCAGCTGGGCAAGGGTGTAATCCTGATGCTGGCCGGCGATGCGCGGGTACTGGTTCGGGATGCCGGCGCCGGCAGGGCCATGGCAGCTGGCGCAAGCGGCCACGCCGGTGGAGGCGATGCCGCCGCGATAGATCTTCTTGCCCAGTTCGATGGTGTCCTTGTTCTTGGCGGCGCCCGGCTTGGCTGCGGTGGTGGCCAGGTAAGCGGCGATGTTTTTCTTTTCGTCGTCGGTGAGCGCCTTGGCGTAGGTCGTCATGACCGGATTGTTGCGGTTCGGGGTAGTGAAGTCGACCAGCTGCTTGTGGGTGTATTCGCCGATCTGGCCGGCCAGGCGCGGATTGGTCACGATGGTCGAATTGCCGGCGGCGCCGTGGCAGGAAGCGCAGGCGGGAATGCCGCGGGCGGCATCGCCCGAATCGTACAGCGAGGCGCCTTTGGCGGGATCGGCTTTGGCGGCGGCAGGCGCGGCATGTTCAGCGGCCGAAACAAAACCGGACACGGCCAAGGTGGCAACGAGCAAGGATTTCACAAGCGAGAAAGAAGCACGATTCATTCAAATACCCTGAGACGAAGTCAAAAATGGTTTTATTGAGGGACCTTGCCACCGCGGCCTGACTTTTGCGGCGCAACAATTCGCAACCCCTTATTGTACAATAGCTTGCTCGCGTTATCGCCTCCTTTTTCTTTTCAGTCATCAACGACTGCCCCCTTCTCATGTCCAGACTTTGGCAAGCCCGCTTCTTTACGACCGTCAATCAACTGCGTGATTTGCCCACCACGACGGCGCCGGAAATCGCCTTTGCGGGCCGCTCGAATGCGGGCAAATCGACCGCAATTAACATTCTGACGAACCAGAAAGGCCTGGCCTTCGCGTCCAAGACGCCGGGCCGCACGCAGCACATCAATTACTTTTCGATCGGCGGCGCCCATGTGGGCCAGCACCGCAAGGACCCGACCAAGGTCGACGAGATCGAAGCGCTGCTGGTCGACTTGCCCGGCTACGGCTATGCGGAAGTGTCCGGCTCGGCCAAGCTGCACTGGCAGAAGCTGCTGGGCGACTACGTGCAGCGGCGCGAGCAGCTGGCCGCGCTGGTGCTGATCATGGATTCGCGCCGCCCGTTCACCGA
>CAMLIL010000195.1 GCA_946480015.1 uncultured Oxalobacteraceae bacterium
GGCCTTACCTCGATTTGCCAGTTGACAAGCGACGATAGGTGTAGCGATGATCGTGACTCGGAAGGAATTGATTTACGGCACCTATTGTGATGGAACTTCTAATGGACACTCATAAAAAACTCCGCGTGCCCCTGTCGGCCCTGGCTGACGGCGAACTGCCCAGCGCCGACCTCGAACTGGCGCTGGCGGCGCTGCACACGGCCGATGGCAAGCAAGCCTGGGACACCTACTTCCGCATCGGCGATGCGCTGCGGGCCCAGGCCACGCCCGAGCTGTCCGACGGCTTCGAGGCGGCGCTGAAAGCGCGCCTGGATGCCGAACCGGGGCCGGGCCGGCGCACCGGTGCCAAGGGTGCCGACGGGCCGCAGCCGCGCCGTGCCGGCGCGCGCGCGGCGGGCGGTGCGGGCCGCCGCGCGGCCGCCGCCAGCCAGGCCGAAGTCAAGGATGAACTGCCGGCCGACGGCAAGGCGGTGGTCCTGCCCAAGCCCGCCATCGCTTCTGTTTCCTGAAGGCTTAAACGAAGCTGAAGCGCGGGCTTGCAGGGCCGTGGGTGGCGCCACAAGGCGGCAGATTTGGCTTACCATAACGCCAATTTCTACCACCCTGAGTGCCATGACTATGACCTTTCCTGCAGCAAGCAAATTCCTTTCGGTAATGCTCGTCGCCAGCGCGAGCATCGTGTTCACCGCTCCGGCCGCCATGGCCGCGCCCGTGGCCACACCCGTCGTCACCGGCCTGCCCGATTTCACCGACCTGATCGACAAGGTCGGCCCCGCGGTCGTCAATATCCGGACCACGGAAAAGATCCGTATGCGCAATGCGCCGAACGACGAGGAATTACAGGAATTCTTCCGCCGCTTCTTCGGCGGCCCCGTGCCGCGCAACTCCAACCCCATGCCGCGCGGGCGCAGCGCTCCGCAAGCGGAGGAACAAATCCAGCGCGGCGTCGGTTCTGGCTTCATTACCTCGGCCGACGGCTATATCCTGACCAATGCCCACGTGGTCGAAGGCGCCGACGAGGTCTGGGTCACCCTGACCGACCGCCGCGAATTCAAGGCCAAGGTGCTGGGCAGCGACAAGCGCTCCGACGTGGCCGTGCTCAAGGTCGAGGCCAGCAATCTGCCCTGGCTGCGCATCGGCGACTCCACCAGGATCCGCGCGGGCGAATGGGTGATCGCGATCGGCTCGCCGTTCAACCTCGACAGCACCGTCACCGCCGGCATCATCTCGGCCAAGTCGCGCGATACCGGCGACTATCTGCCGCTGATCCAGAGCGACGTGGCGGTCAATCCCGGCAATTCGGGCGGTCCGCTGATCAATATGCGCGGCGAGGTTATCGGCATCAATTCCCAGATCGCCACCTTGTCCGGCGGCTACAACGGGATTTCCTTTGCCGTGCCGATCGACGAAGGCATGCGCGTCGCCGAGCAGCTCAAGAAGAGCGGTCGAGTCACGCGCGGCCGCATGGGTGTGGAGATTGGCGAGGTCAGCAAGGAAGTGGCCGAATCGCTGGGCCTGGGGACCAAGCGCGGGGTGGAAGTGGCAAGGGTCGAACCGGGCGGCCCGGCGGAAAAGGGCGGCATCAAGGTCGGTGACATCATCCTCAAGTTCAACGGCCAGGCCATCGAGCGCAGCACCGACCTGCCGCGCCTGGTCGGATCCAGCGCCATCGGCAGCCGTGCCGTCGTCACCGTCTGGCGCAAAGGTCAGCAGCAGGATATCCCGGTCACCATCGTCGAACTCGACGAAGACAAGGCCGCTTCCACCAAGGTGCCGACCAGGAAGCCGGCGCCGGACCAGCAGCCCAACGCCATCGGCCTGCACGTGTCCGACCTCCCCGAGGCCCAGCGCAAGGCCTTGCAGGTCGACGGTGGGGTGGTGGTGGACGGCAGCGAAGGCGCGGCCGCCCGCAGTGGGCTGCGTCCGGGCGACATCATTCTCCAGATTAACAACCAGGATGTGCGCAACGCCAGCCAGTTCAATGCGCTGGTGAGCAAGCTCGATCCGAAGAGGAGCGTGGCGGTGCTGGTGCGGCGCGACGATGCCACCCAGTTCCTGGTGATCAAGCCGCGTTCTTAAAGGAAAGCATGCACACGCTCCACTTCACTCTGTACTCGCGCAGTTACTGCCACCTGTGCGAGGACATGCTGGCGGCCCTGCTGGCCCTGCAAACGGACCGGCTGCGCTTCCAGGTCGAGCTCGTCGATGTCGATGCCGACCCGGCCCTGGTGGAGCGTTTCGACGAACTGGTGCCGGTGCTGTTCGGCGATCCGGGCCAGGGTGAGCTTTGCCATTACCACCTTGATCCAGCGGCGGTGCGGCGCTACATCGGCGCCGCCCAGCTGCCGGTTTAACATCGCTTTTCTCCAAAAACAGTGCTTTTGCCGCTGCTGTGCCGCATAAACCGGGCTTTCTACCCTGAAATCCGGTAAAATGCGACGGTCGGAAAAGCATCACTCCATCGCAACTTAGCTAGAGGCACACCCGCTGAACAAGGCGCTCGCTGGGGATAACCATGCCCCGCTCGGAGCGCTTTTTTCATATGAGCGGCGCGATGTTCCCTTTTTCCTGTTTTGGCTCGGCATACTGAACGCATCAATGAACAACATACGTAACTTTTCCATCATCGCCCACATCGATCACGGCAAATCGACCCTGGCCGACCGCATCATTCAAATTTGCGGCGGCCTGTCGGACCGCGACATGGAAGCGCAAGTGCTCGATTCGATGGACCTGGAACGCGAGCGCGGCATCACCATCAAGGCCCAGACCGCGGCCCTGCATTACAAGGCGCGCGACGGCCAGGTGTACAACCTCAACCTGATCGATACGCCCGGCCACGTCGACTTCAGCTATGAAGTGTCGCGCTCGCTGTCGGCCTGCGAAGGCGCGCTGCTGGTGGTCGATGCCTCCCAGGGCGTGGAAGCGCAGACCGTGGCCAACTGCTATACCGCGCTCGACCTGGGCGTGGAAGTGGTGCCGGTCCTCAACAAGATCGACCTGCCGCATGCCGACCCGGCCAACGCCATTGCCGAGATTGAAGACGTGATCGGCATCGATGCCGGCGACGCCGTCAAGTGCTCGGCCAAGAGCGGCATGGGGGTCGAAGACGTGCTCGAATCGCTGATCGCCAAGGTGCCGCCGCCCAAGGGCGACCCGGATGCGCCGCTGCAGGCCCTGATCGTCGATTCCTGGTTCGACAACTATGTCGGCGTGGTCATGCTGGTGCGCGTCGTCAACGGGACCCTGAAACCGAAGGAAAAGATTCTGCTGATGGCGTCGGATTCGACCCAGTTGGTGGAAAGCGTCGGCGTGTTCAGCCCGAAATCGGTATCGCTGCCGCAAATTTCCGCCGGCCAGGTGGGCTTCGTGATCGCCGGCATCAAGGAATTGAAAGCGGCCAAGGTGGGCGACACCGTCACCCATGCGGCCAAAGCGGCGCCGGCACCGCTGCCTGGCTTCAAGGAAGTCCAGCCACAAGTGTTCGCCGGCCTGTTCCCGGTGGAAGCGAACCAGTACGACGCCCTGCGCGACTCGCTGGAAAAGCTCAAGCTCAACGATGCCGCCCTGATGTACGAACCGGAAGTATCGCAAGCGCTGGGCTTCGGCTTCCGCTGCGGCTTCCTCGGCCTCTTGCACATGGAAATCGTGCAGGAACGCCTGGAACGCGAATTCGACATGG
>CAMLIL010000196.1 GCA_946480015.1 uncultured Oxalobacteraceae bacterium
GCGGCATTTCCCATCCCTGCACCACCTTCGACAAGTGGCCGCTGCTGCTGGCGGTCGACCAGCACTACGCGGTCCACTACGCCATCAACACCGTCTTTTAGTGCGCTACAATCGGTCTCGTTAATCACTACCAAGACCGACATGCCATACGCGCCGTCTTCGCTGTTTCCACCGATTCAGCCGACCAGGCAGGGAATGCTGACCGTCGACGCCATTCATACCCTGTACTGGGAAGAAGTCGGCAATCCGGACGGTATCCCGGTGCTGTTCCTGCATGGCGGTCCGGGCGCGGGCCTGTCGCCGCAGCACCGGCGCTTTTTCGATCCGCGCCACTACCGCGTGATCCTGTTCGACCAGCGCGGCGCCGGCAAGTCCACGCCGCTGGGCGAGTGGCGCAACAACACCACCCAGCTGCTGGTCGAGGACATCGAAACCCTGCGCGTCAAATTCGGCATCGAGCAATGGCTGGTGTTCGGCGGGTCCTGGGGTTCGACCCTGGCGCTGGCGTACGGCCAGGCCCATCCCGAGCGCTGCCTGGGCTTCGTGCTGCGCGGGATTTTCCTGTGCACGCCGGCCGAAATCGACTGGTTCCTGAATGGCGTCGAGTGGTTCTATCCCGAGCTGTACGACCAATTCGTGGCGCCCATTCCGGTGGCCGAACGGGGCGACCTGCTCAAGGCCTACGCGGCGCGCATCCTGTCGAGCGATCCGGCGGTGTACTGGCCGGCGGCGCGCGCCTGGAGCCGCTTCGAAGGCCGCCGGGTGTTCCTGCTGCCGCAGCCCGACGAAGTGGCCAGCGACACGCTCGACCTTGGCGTCGGCCGCCTCGAGCTGCACTACATGGCGCACGGCGGCTTCTTCGAACCCGGCCAGCTGCTGCGCGACCTGGGGCGCATCGCCCATCTCCCCGCCGTGATCGTGCAGGGCCGCTACGATGTGATCTGTCCGCCGGTGTCGGCCTACCGCCTGCATCAGGCCTGGCCCGGTTCGCGCCTGAAAATGATTGCCGATGCCGGTCATGGCGCCCTGGAAGCGGGCATTGCCGCCGCACTCGTAAATGCCACCGAGCAATTCAAACGCGTGCGCCGCTTCGACTAGCGTGCGGGCTGCTACACTAGCAGTACTTACTTAAGATAAATGCACGTGCTTCAATGAATATTCAGATCAGCGATATCGGCCATGTGATCCAGCTGGCCATTGCCCCGGTGTTCCTGCTCACCGGCGTGGGCACCAAGCTGACCGTGCTGACCAACCGGCTGGCGCGCATCATCGACCGCACCCGCGTGCTGGAAGACCGGCTCGACATCGGCCACAGCGACGCCTACCTGACCGAGCTGCGCGTGCTGTACCAGCGCTCGCACCTGATCAATTACGCCATTACCCTGTCGACCGCCTGCGGCCTGCTGATCTGCCTCGTCATCGCCATGCTGTTCCTGGGCGACACCACCAACTTGCCGCTGGACAAATACATCGCCGCCTTCTTCGTGCTGGCCATGTTTGCCCTGATCGGCAGCTTCGTCTACCTGCTGCGCGAAATTTTCATCGCCGCGCGCAGCATGCGCTACGGCCGCCATACCCGGCCCTCGCGCAGCCACCCCGACGCCCGCTGACCCTGCTTTACCGAATCGAGCCTCCTATGCATGACTATCAACGCCCTCCCACTTTGTATCGCTACGCGCCAAGGGCGGAACTCGAACTGGCATTAAAGGCCGGCCAGTTCCGGCTTGTGCCTGCAAACAAGTGCCTTACCCTGTCGTTTTCGCAAGCCTGGGACAAGTCCCTGTTCGAACTGCTGGGGCCGGCCGACGCTTGCCTGATCATTCATAACACCGAAGAATTCGGCGAGCGCCTGCACCGCGCGGTGCAGCGCACCTTGCCCAGCTGGGCGGGAATCGACGGCGCGGTCGAATACGGCGTGCGCGCCGCGCTCGGCAGCGCCTTCACCAAGACCCTGGCCGAAGCCGACGAGCGCGAATGGCAGTTCGCCTGGCGCGCCATGGCGCCGCAGCTGAGTTTGAATCCGGTGACGGTCAAGATCGGCAGCATCGAGCAGTTCGCCGAACTGCGCGACCGCGAAAGCTACCCGGCCTGATCAGCCCGGCTGGTCGATGCGCGCCAGCACGGCCGCCATCATGCGCTCGATGTCCGAGCGGATCAGGTTGGCGCCGAGCAGGCCCGGCACGTAAAACTTCGGCACCAGCTTGCCGCTGTAGCTGATGCGCGTGCCGCCGTCGGGCAGGGGCGTCAATTCCCAACGGCACTGGTATTGCTTCATATCGCCTTCCACCAGATCGATATCGATCAGCGACATCGGTTCTTCCTGAATATTGACGATCAGATGGATATCGCGGTGGAAGAACAGAAAGCGCGCCTGGCCGAGCTGTTCCAGCACCACCTTGTTGCCGTTGCGTGAAAGTACCTTCGCTTGCAGCAGGTCCGGCACGAATTCCGGATGGCGTTCGTAGTTCGTGAGGATTTTCCAGACCACCGCCGGCGCCGCCTGCACGGTGCCGCTGGCGGCGACCTGGAATTGGTTGTGGCCATCCACGTCGACCCGCTTGACGTTCACTTCGAGCGGGGTTTGCTGCGCCCAGGCGGGCAGCGCAAAGAATATCGGCAGCAAGATTAGTAGTCGGGCAAGCATGGCCCTTAGCCTACGGGAAAGCCCGCGGCGTGACAAGCAGCGATCCCAACCGTGCGGCCCCGGTCGATTAGTTGCACCAGTCTACAATTTTCAGTTGTAATGGCGTGCATGACCACCTCCGCCTATCCACATCTGCTCGCGCCCCTCGACCTCGGCTTCACGACCTTGCGCAACCGCGTCATCATGGGCTCGATGCACACCGGCCTGGAAGACCGCTTCTACAACTACGGCAAGCTGGCCGCGTTCTACCGCGAGCGGGCGCGCGGCGGCGTGGGGCTTATCGTCACCGGCGGCATCTCGCCCAACCGGCAGGGCTGGCTGCTGCCTTTCGGCGGCACCCTCAACTTCATCGGCGACGTGCTCAATCACCGCCGCGTCACGCGCGCCGTGCATGAAGAGGGCGGCAAGATCCTGCTGCAGATCCTGCACGCCGGGCGCTATGGCTACCAGCCGCTGGTGGTGTCGGCCTCCAGCCTGAAGTCGCCGATCTCGCCGTTCAAGCCGCGCGCGCTGACCGAAGCGGGCATCGAGGCGACCATCCGCGCCTACGCCCGCTGCGCCGCGCTGGCGCGCAAAAGCGGCTACGACGGCATCGAGATCATGGGCAGCGAAGGCTACCTGCTCAACCAGTTCCTGTGCGCGCGCACCAATCTGCGCCAGGACCGCTGGGGCGGCAGCATCGGCAACCGCATGCGCCTGCCGCTGGAGATCGTGCGGCGCGTGCGCCAGCGCGTGGGCGCGGACTTCATCATCATGTACCGCCATTCGCTGCTCGACCTGGTCGAAGGCGGCAATACCTGGGACGAGGTGGCCGCCACCGCCAAGGCGCTGGAGCAGGCCGGGGTGAACATCATCAACAGCGGCATCGGCTGGCACGAGGCGCGCGTGCCCACCATCGTCACCTCGGTGCCGCGCGCGGCCTTCGCCGGCGTGACCGGGCGC
>CAMLIL010000197.1 GCA_946480015.1 uncultured Oxalobacteraceae bacterium
ATTTATCGTCGCGGAACAGGATGTTGTAGCGCGGCTTGAGCGTCTTGATCAGGTTACTTTCCAGGATCAGCGCTTCGGCTTCGCTGTGCGTGACGGTGGTTTCGAGGCGCGCGATGCGCTCGACCATCATGGCGATGCGCGGGCTTGCCAGGTTCTTCTGGAAGTAGCTGGAAACGCGCTTTTTCAGGTCGCGCGCCTTGCCGACATAGAGTACGGCGTCGTTGGCGTCGAAATAGCGGTACACGCCCGGCAGGTTGGGCAGCTTGGCGACGGTGGCGAGCACCTGGGCGCGCGCATCAACGGACGCGGTGGGCTCATCGGCGGGAACCGGGACCTCTGGAAGTGCTTCTGTCATTACGCTATTGGCTCATTCGGGCGCCTGGGTGACGATGACGAAGGCGACGCCATAGTCGGCTTCGTCGCTGATCGTCACCTGCGCGGACAGTCTATTTTGCCGCATAAACTCGTCCAGCGCACCGCTGCACGCGATGACGGGTTTTCCGCTGGGGGCGTTGAGCATCTGGCAGCTGCGCCAGGTCATGGGCATGCGCATGCCCATGCCGATGGCCTTGGAGAAGGCTTCCTTGGCCGAGAAGCGGGTGGCCAGAAAGCGCAGGCCGCGCACCTCGTTCTTGGCCTTGCGGGAGCGGTACTTGAGCAGTTCTTCCGGCCCCAGCACCTTTTCGGCAAAGCGCTCGCCGCTGCGTTTCAAGGCCGCTTCGACCCGCGAAATCTGCACGATGTCGGTGCCGATGCCATAGATGGCGCTCATGCGCGGGCCAGGCTCACGCCGTAGCGCGCGGCGGTCATGATGGCCTTCATCTCGCGCACGGCGTTCTCAAAACCCGCGAAGATGGCGTGGGCGACAATCGCATGGCCGATATTGAGTTCGCCGATGTCGGCGATGGCGGCGATCGGCTGCACGTTGGTGTAATGCAGGCCGTGACCGGCGTTGACTATCAAGCCACGGCCGACCGCAAAACGGGCGCCTGCCTGGACGCGCGCCAGTTCGCGCTCGAGTTCCTCGCCTTCGGCTTCGGCGTAGCGGCCGGTGTGCAATTCGATCACCGGCGCGCCGGCATCGGCGGCGGCGGCGATCTGCTGCTCGTCGGCGTCGATGAACAGGCTGACGCGGATGCCCTCGCCTTTAAGCTGTTTGACGGCCGCTTCGACCTCCTTGAAGTAGCCGATCACATCCAGGCCGCCTTCGGTGGTGACTTCGGCGCGCCGTTCCGGCACCAGGCATACGTCCTGCGGGCGCACCTTGCAGGCAAAGTCGATCATCTCCTGCGTGACGGCCGCTTCCAGGTTCATGCGCGTCATCAGCTGCGGGCGCAGGGCCAGGACGTCGGCGTCCTTGATGTGGCGGCGGTCTTCGCGCAAATGCAGCGTGATGACGTCGGCGCCGGCCTGCTCGGCCAGCAGCGCGGCGCGGATCGGGTCGGGGTAGACGGTGCCGCGCGCGTTGCGCAGCGTGGCCACGTGGTCGATGTTGACGCCCAGGTCGATGATGCTGCCGTTCGGTTGCAAAAAGCTCATGGCGATGGTTCCATTGGTTTGAATTCTATAACTGCAGCAGGTCGATCAGGATCTGGCGCGTGTTCAGCGGCTGGCCGCCCAGCTGGTGCGCGAGCAGGAAGCGCATCAGCTGCTTGCTCTGGGCTTGGGTGAGCGGATCGCTGTAGTCTTCGCGCTCCATGTCGATCAGGGTCTTGCCGCACACGACAGGCCAGGTGTCGGCGGCCCGCACCAGGCGCGGACCGCGCTCGGGATCGACCACGTAGTCGGTGGCCGCATCGACCGGGGCGCGCGTGCTGGTGCAGCGGGTCAGGTCGGCGGCCACGCCGGTCTCCTTGAGCAGGGTCCGTTCGAACTTGCGCAAGACGATGGGTGCGGGTTCGTCGTGGGCCAGCTGGTTGAGCGTGGCGACGTAATGGTCGAACAGAACCGGGTGCGGATCGTCGCGGGCGATCAGCTTGACCAGCAGTTCATTGAGGTAGAAGCCGCACAGCAGCGCGGTGCGCTCGAGCGGCAGCATGCCGCCGACCCACTCGGCACTGATCAGGGTGCGCAGTTCGGCCTTGCCGCTCCAGGCCGCCTGCAGCGGCTGGAAGGTTTGCAGCACGCCGCGCAGGGCCGAGTGCGGCCGCTTGGCGCCCTTGGCGACCAGGCCCACGCGGCCGAAGTCGCGCGTGAACATGTCGACGATCAGGCTGGTTTCTTTGTAGGGATAGCTGTGCAGGACGAAGGCGGGCTGGCCGGCAATGCGCCCGGCGACTCCACGCGCCGCCGCGCGCGCCCGCTTGGGCGGCGCGGCGACGGCGGAGTCGAGGTCGTTGGGCATCGGCGCGCGGCAGCTCCTGGGCGCTTACTCGTAGCCGTAGGCGCGCAGGCCCGCTTCGTTGTCGGCCCAGCCGGATTTGACCTTGACCCAGATTTCCAGGTACACCGGTCCGCCGAAGAGTTTTTCCATGTCCAGGCGGGCCTGGGTGGAGACGTCTTTCAGACGCGCGCCCTTGTTGCCGATGATCATGGACTTGTGGGTGTCGCGTTCGACCAGGATGGCGGCGAAGACGCGCCGCAAATCGCCCTCCTGCTCGAATTTTTCGATCAGCACCGTGCTGGTGTAGGGCAATTCGTCGCCCACCAGGCGGAACAGCTTTTCGCGCACGATCTCGGAGGCGAGGAATTTTTCGCTGCGATCGGTGATGTCGTCCGGGCCGAAGATGGGGTCGTTTTCCGGCAGGTAGCGCTTGATTTCATTTTGCAGGCCGTCAAGCTGGAAACGCAGCTTGGCCGAGACCGGGACGATGGCGGCGAAATCGCGCTTGGCGGCGATCTGCCGGGCGAACGGCATCAGCGCGCCCTTGTCTTTCACGCGGTCGGCCTTGTTGATGACCAGTATCACGGGAACATTGTCCGGCAGCAGATCGAGCACTTGCTGGTCGGCCGGGCCGAAGGTCCCCGCTTCGATGATGTACAGAATCACATCGGCGGAAATCAGGGTGTTGGTGACGGTCTTGTTGAGCGTCTTGTTCAGGGCGTTGGCGTGACGGGTCTGGAAACCGGGCGTGTCCACGTAGATGAACTGGGCGTCGTCCAGCGTCTGGATGCCGGTGATGCGGTGACGCGTGGTCTGGGCCTTGCGCGAGGTAATCGAGACCTTGGCGCCGATCAGCACATTCATCAGGGTCGATTTGCCCACGTTGGGGCGGCCGACAATGGCGATATAGCCACAACGGAAGTGGGCGGGGGTGGTGTCGCTACTCATGATTGTTATGCTGACTTTGTTTCCGGAACTGGAATGGTGGATGGTTTGGCTTCGTCGCCGGCGTCGGCGTCGCTCTGGACGGTGGCGATGCCGGCCAGCTTGAGCTGGGCGGCACGCGGCTTGGCCTTGCGCGCTGCCGAGGGCGCCTTGACCAGGGATTGCTGGGCCACTTCGAGCGCCAGCTTGGCGGCGGCCTGTTCGCCGGCGCGGCGGCTGCCGCCGCGGCCGTAGACCTGGAT
>CAMLIL010000198.1 GCA_946480015.1 uncultured Oxalobacteraceae bacterium
ACCTGGTACATGGCGATGTCGGCGTGGCGCAGCAGCTCGTCGATCGATTCGCCGTCGCCCGGATAGATGGCGATGCCGATCGAGGCCGAGATGTGCACTTCGTGGCCGTCCAGGTCGAAGGGCTGGTGCAGGCATTCGAGGAACTTGTCGGCGATGGCCTTGGCGTCCTCGCGGTCGCGCAGCTCGGGCAGCACGATGGTGAATTCGTCGCCGCCCTGGCGCGCCAGCGTGTCGCCGCGGCGCAGGCAATCCTTCAGGCGCACCGCCACCTGCTGCAGCAGTTCGTCGCCCTTGACGTGGCCGAGCGTGTCGTTGACCAGCTTGAAGCGGTCCAGGTCGATGAACATCACGGCCAGCTCGGTCAGCTTGCGCTTGGCCTGGATCACGGCCAGCCCGAGACGGTCCTTGAACAGCATGCGGTTGGGCAGGTCGGTCAGGATATCGTGGTAGGCCTGGTAGGAGATCACTTCCTCGGCGCGCTTGCGGTCGGTGATATCGCGCGCCACGCCGTAAGTGCCGAAGAACTCCAGTTTCTTCACGTCCTGGTCGGGCACGTGCATGCCGATCGAATTGAGGCTGATCGTCATGAGGGTGTTGTTGAAGGTGCGGTCGGCGCCGTTCCCGCTGTGGCACTTCAGGCGCAGCTCCACATTGCGCGAGGCGCGTTCGTCCACGCGGCGCTCGTTGAACACGTAGCGTGCGCGCTCCAGGTCTTCGTCGTGCACCAGGATCGAGTAATGCTTGCCGATCAGTTCCTCGCGCGAGAAACCCAGCAGCTGATAGGCGCGGTCGTTGACGAAGGTGAAGCGGCCTTCATGATTGAGCGTGTAAATGATGTCGGGCGAACTGTCGACCAGATAGCGGTACAGCTTTTCCGAATTCTCCAGCTGCGAGGCGATATGCTGGTTGGCCACTTCCAGGCGGCGCTGCTGGAGCGCGTTGGCCACGGTCTTGAGCAGCTCTTCGCGGCTGTAGGGCTTGCGCAGGTAATCGTAGGCCCCGCGCCGCAGCGCGCCGATGGCCGATTCGATGCCCACTTCGCCGCTCATGACGATGACGTCGGCGCCGATGCCCTTCGCGTTGATGAAGTCCATGATCTCGTGCCCGCTCATGTCGGGCAGGCGCAGGTCGAGCAGCACCAGATCGAAGCGCACCTTGGACAGCTGGGCCACCGCTTCGCTGCCGCAGGTGGCCGTGACGAGATGGTAGCCGCGCCCGCGCAGCAGTTCGTACAGCGAGGACAGCAGGCGCGGTTCGTCGTCCACCAGCAGGATGCGCGGCATCATGTCCGCTTCCAGCCGGGTGACGGGATGGCTGGGATCGGCGCCGGACGGCAGCGGCGCCAGGCCGGCAGGATTGAAGTTCATCGCATCCTTCATACGGAGTCCATCGCCCGGGCCTGCGCGCCGGTGACGATGCCTGCCCCGCTGCGCGCCGGCAGCAGGATTTCAAAAGTGGTGCCCTGGCGGCCGGAGCGGCAGCTGATCAGGCCATCGAGTTTCTTCACCAGGCTGTGCACGATCGACAGGCCCAGGCCATGGTGCGCCCCGTCCTTGGTGCTGCGCACCGGGGAAAACAGATTGGCCAGCACCTCGGCCGACAGCCCGGGACCGGTGTCGCTGACCACCAGTTCCAGGTACAGCCGGCGTTCGCGGTTGACGTGGCCGCGGTTGGCGATCTCGATGCGCCCGCCGTTGGCCGCCAGCGCTTCGACCGCGTTCTTGACCAGGTTGACCAGGATTTGCTTGAGGATGTCGGCATCGCCTTCGATGGCGTGGTGTTCCTGGTCCATGCTGGCGGTAATCTGCACGCCGCCCGGCACGAAGTCGGTGGCGCGGAACAGGCGCAGCACGTCGTCGACCACCTTGTTCACATCGGTGGCGCGCATGCCGTCGCTCGGCTGCAGGTCGGCCAGGCCGCTGATCAGTTGTCCGACCCGGTCGATCTCTTCGTTCAGGATCGACATCTCGCCCACCACCGGCTCGCGCCGCGCCAGCTTGTGGTCAAGCACCGACAGGTAGTTCTTGATGATCGACAGCGGGTTGTTCACCTCGTGCACCACCCGGCGCGACGCTTCGCGGTATTCCTCGGCCACGTGGGCCAGCTGGCGGCGCGCGTGGCCGCGTTCGGACAGTGCGGTTTCCAGCGCGGCCGCCGCCTGTGCGCCGAAGGCCTGCATGAAGCGCTCGCGCTTCTGGCAAGCGGGCAGCTGCCAGGCGGCGACGCCGCCGATCAGGACACCGAGGCAGCGCGCGCCGGCCACCAGCGGCACGCACACCAGGCTGTCGCTGCCGAGCATGCGGAACAGCTGCTCTTCCGCCAGGCCCAGCTCGGCGCTGTCGCGCGCGATGAAGGCCGGTTTGCGCTGCAGGGCGCTGGCGGCGATCACGCCGCCTTTGGCCAGCGGGATGGAAAATTCGGCGATGCGCTGCTGCTCGGCGCTGGGCATGCCCACCAGCGCGTGGCCGGTAGGGTTTTCCAGCAGCATGACAGCGTTTTCGAAATCGAACAGAATGCGCGCCGAGCGGGCCATCGATTCGAGCAGTCCGCTTTCGCCCTGCTGGCGCGCGAAGCTCTGGCCGACCTCGGACACCAGCACCATATTGCGCACTTCTTCCGACAGGCGCTGCTGGACCGGGTCCTGCGGCGCCGGCGCGTACGCCGGCGGGCTGGGAATATCGTCGGCGCCGGCCAGGTCGATGCCCAGGTGCGCGGCCGACTTGTCGACCTGGCGCGCAGCGGCGCCGACGATGGCGTGCACGTCGTCCGGCGCCAGCGCGCACAGGCCGAGCGCCTCGGCGACGGCCTCGTCGCCGGGCGCGTGGGTGGCCATCAGGTGCGCCAGGCGCACGATGCGGATCAGCGGATGGGCCGACTCCAGGCGGCTGCTCGGTTCATGGTGGTACAGCACCGAATCGGCCAGGAAGGAATCGAGGTTCCAGCGCTCGATCAGCCAGGCGCCCGCTTCGGTGTGGGTGATCTGCAGGGTGCGCTGCTCGACCGCGCACAAGTCTTCGTCGTCGCGCGCGCTGAAGTTGAAGGCGTATTCCTTGGGCGCCGTGGCCAGCAGGGCCAGACGGCCGACGTTGTGCAACAGGCCGGCCAGATAGGCTTCCTCGGCCTGCGGGTATTCCATGCGCTTGGCCAGATCGCGCGCGATCACGGCGGTGCTCAAGGAGTTCTTCCAGAAGCCGCGCAGGTCGGTGCTGCCGGAATGCGGGAAGCTGTTGAAGGTCTGGAACACCGATTCGCTGATCACCAGGGTCTTGATCATGTCGGTGCCCAGCGCCACCAGGGAATGCTCCAGGCCGGCCGTGCGCGCGCTGCCGCGGTGATAGGCCGAGCTGTTGGCGACCGCCAGAACCTTGCCGGTCATGCCGGCATCCTTGGCCACCAGCGCAGCCAGTTCCGCCATGCCAAGGTCATCAGCCTGCAAATGCTCGATCAGCTTGATGAGGATCTGCGGCATGGCCGGCAGACGGGCAATCAACAAGCGATT
>CAMLIL010000199.1 GCA_946480015.1 uncultured Oxalobacteraceae bacterium
AGCGCCTTCCTGGTCGGCGCCATGGGGCAGTGCAGCCAGAGCGGCGCCCAGCTGCTGCTCGAGCATTGCGACGACCTGCGCAGCCAGCGCAAGGCCATCGACAAGCTGATCGCCGAAGGCACCGACGGCATCCTGATTCCGCCGCCGCTGTGCGACTCCAAGCCGGCGCTGCGCCACCTCAACGAAATCGGCATGCCGACCGTGGCCGTGGCCACCGCGCGTCCGTCCGCCCAGGTCTCGGCCGTGCGCATCGACGATTACGAAGCGGCGCGCACCATGACCAATTACCTGCTGGAGCTGGGCCACACCGATATCGGCTTCATCAAGGGCGACCCGGAACACACCCCCAGCCAGCTGCGCTACCAGGCCTTCCGCGACGCCATGCGCCAGGCCGGGCGCCAGGTCCCGGCCGAACGCATCGCCCAGGGCATGTTTACCTACCGGTCCGGTCTCGTGGCCGCGCGCGAACTGCTGTCGCAGCCGGTGCGGCCTTCGGCCATCTTCGCCAGCAACGACGACATGGCCGCCGCCACGGTGGCGGTGGCGCACGGCCTGCACCTGCATTTGCCGGAAGACCTGGCCGTCTGCGGCTTCGACGATACGCCGGTGGCGACCACGGTGTGGCCGGAACTGACCACGATTCACCAGCCGATCACGGAAATGGCGCGCGACGCCGTCGAGCTGGTGCTGGAACATATCCGCGCCAAGCGCGCCGGCTCGCCCATCGTGCCGCAACACCATCTGATGCCATACACCCTGATTCCGCGCGAGTCGACCCACCTGGCGTTCTAGGCGGCGGGGGCAGGGCTATTGACAAAGCGGGGTGAACTGCGTACGCTCATGTTATCGATACCATAATGATCGCCCAGGAGACACCTTGTTCACCAAATTCCGCCTCGCCGCTGCGCTGTGCGTCAGCCTGATCCTTCCTGCCGTACAGGCCCAGACGGTTCCCGACCGCGTCCAGGTCCACGCTTTCCCCGACAAGATCCGTTACACCCACCATAACGACGACTTCACGGTGCGCGTGCGCACGCCGGGCGGGGTATGGCAGGACCTGTACGAGTACGGCGTCAAGGTCGACCTGGACACCAAGCAGCAAGCCTCGATGGTGCACTTTAATTTCAACGGCACGGTCGACGTGGCGGTGCAGAAGAATAACGGCAGCTTCGCCAAGGTGGCGGTGCGCCCCGAGGGCAAGGGCGTCAAGCCGGTGGTCAAGGATGGCGTTGCCTACTTCACGATGCGCCGCCCGGAAAACCTGAGCGTCGAGTTCGACGACGACCGCCTGCACAATCTGCACGTGTTCACCCATGCGATCCGCGCCGACATGCCGGGCGCTTCGGGCGCGCTGACCCCGTACGAGGTCCAGACCGGCGTCACGCCCGACTTCACCCAGAAGACGGTGTTCTTCGGTCCCGGCATCCACTCGGGCGAATTCCGCCTGCGCTCGAACACGACCGTATACGTGCACGGCTCGGCCATCCTGAAGAGCCCCTTGATCATTGACGGCGTTGAAAACGTGAAGGTGATCAGCGACGGCCTGTTCGACAGCGTCGACATGCTGGTGGTGCGCAATTCCCGCAATATCGAGATCGATGGCCCGATTTTCTTCAACCAGCCGCACGGCACCATGCGCTGCATTTCGTCACAGGATTTCGTCGAGAAAAATATCCGCACCATCGGCGCCGGACCGTGGTCGGATGGCCTGGGGCACTTTGCCTGCGAACGGGTGACGATTTCGGACAGCTTCATCCGCACCTCGGACGACTGCCTGACCTTCTACAATCACCGCTGGGATATCTGGGGCGACACCCGCGACGTGCAGGTTAGCAATATGACCCTGTGGGCCGATGTGGCGCACGCCATCATGATCGGCATCCATGGCAATACGCCGAGCGCCCAGCATCCGCAGCCGGAGGTGCTGGAGCGGCTGCGGTTCAAGAATCTCGACATTTTGGAGCATGACGAGGACGAGCCGGATTACGAAGGGGCGATCGGCATCATGGCCGCCGACGACAATCTGGTGCGCGACGTGGTGTTCGAAGATATCCGGGTCGACCGGATCGAAGAGGGCAAGCTGTTCAAGCTGGGCGTGATGTACGTACCGAAGTACAACACCAGCCCGGGCCGGGGCATCGAGAACGTCACCCTGCGCAATATCCAGTACACCGGCAAGGGTTCGCCGAGCGCGTCGTCGATCAGCGGCTACAACGCCGAGCGCAAGGTGAAGAACATCACCATCGACAATGTGACCGTGGCGGGCAAGCGCCTGAGCGCGCCGCAGAACAACCTGCTGGAGGTGAACGAGTTCACCGAAGGCGTAACGTACAAATAGCGCCGCCGTCGCCCGCTTTCGCGGGGGCAGGTCCGCGCTTACGCCAGGACGACGTTCGGGTCGGTCCCGGCGTACATGGCTTCCACCAGGCCCGCACGCCGGCCCAGCACCACGCGCTGGTTGATCGACCCCTTGTCGGTCTGCTCGCCGGCCGGCACCGACGCGGCTTCTTCCAGCAGCAGCATGCGCTCGATGCGCGACGCCGACCCGGTCGCCCTGGCGTTCAACTCCCCCAGCAGGCGCTGGAAATGCGCCCGCACCGGCGCGCTGGCCAGGATCTCCGCCGCACCGGCCGAAGCGTCCAGCCCCGCCAGTACCTGGCACTGCTCCAGGCGCGGAAACACCAGCAGCCCGATCGCGTCGCGGTTAATCCCGGCCACCACCACATCCTGGACATACGGCGCCCCGGCGCTGATCACCCGCGCGCGCAGCGGACCGACACTGACGAACGTCCCGCTGCTCAGCTTGAAATCCTCGGCAATGCGTCCGTCGAACATCAAGCCCAGCTCCGGGCGCGCCGGATCGGCAAAGCGCACCGCATCGCCGCTGCAGTAATAGCCTTGCTCATCGAAGGCAGCGGCGCTGGCTTCAGGCGCGCGCCAGTAGCCCGGCATCACGTGCGGGCCGCGGAAACGCGCCTCGTATTTGCCCTCGACCAGCGTCAGCTTGACCTCGCAGGCCGGCGCCGGCAGTCCCACATAACCGGCCATCATCAGCGGCCCGGTGGTAAAGGTGGAGGAGGGCGAGGTTTCGGTCATGCCCAGCCCCGCCATGATGCGGATGCGCTCGCCGCAATGGTCTTCGCTGACCTGCTCCAGCGCATTCCAGGCCGCTTCCGACAAGCCCGCGCCGGCGAAAAAGAACAATTCCACCTGCGAATAGAAATTCGCGCGCAAGGCGGCATCCTCGCGCAAGGCGGCCGTCAGCAATTCCCAGCCCTTGGGCACATTGAAAAACGCCGTTGGCGCGATGTCCTTCAAATTATTCACCGTGACGGCGAAATCGCGCGGCGTGGGCTTGCCGTCGTCGATGTAATAGCTGCCGCCGTTATACAGCGCGATGCCGATGTTGTGGCTGCCGCCGAAGGTGTGGCTCCAGGGCAGCCAGTCGAGCAGCACGGGC
>CAMLIL010000200.1 GCA_946480015.1 uncultured Oxalobacteraceae bacterium
GCGAAGGTGGCCATGCTGACGTGGTCTTCCTGGTTGGCCGAGGTGGGCAGGCTGTCGACACTGGCCGGGTGGGCCAGCGACTTGTTTTCGGACGCCAGCGCGGCGGCCGTGACGTGCGCGATCATGAAGCCGGAATTGAGGCCGGGCTCGCGCACCAGGAAGGGCGGCAGGCCGGACAGGGTGGCGTCGATCAGCAGTGCGATGCGGCGTTCGGCCAGCCCGCCGGTTTCGGCGATCGCCAGCGCCAGCGTATCGGCCGCGAACGCCACCGGCTCGGCGTGGAAGTTCCCGCCCGAGATGATGGCCCCGCTGTCGGGGAAAATCAGCGGATTGTCGGTCACGGCGTTCGCTTCGATCAGCAGGGTGCGCGCGCTGTTGCCGATCAAATCGGTGACCGCGCCCATCACCTGCGGCTGGCAGCGCAGGCTGTACGGGTCCTGCACCCGTTCGTCGCCCAGCAGGTGCGAGGCGCGGATGGCGCTGCCGGCGACCAGCTCGCGGTAGATGGCCGCCGCGGCGATCTGGCCCGGCTGCCCGCGCACCGCATGCACGCGCGCGTCGAACGGCGCGTCGCTGCCGCGCGCCGCGTCCAGCGACAGCGCGCCCGCCACCATGGCCGCTTCGGCCAGCCGCTGCGCCATGAACAGGCCGTGCAGCGCCAGCGCGGTCGAGACCTGGGTGCCGTTGATCAGCGCCAGCCCTTCTTTCGCCGCCAGCACCACCGGCGCGATGCCGGCCGTCTTGAGCGCGGCGCCGGCGTCGGCCAGTGCACCGTCGACCCGCACCGGCCCCTCGCCCAGCAGCGCCAGGGTCAGGTGGGCCAGCGGCGCCAAGTCGCCGGATGCCCCCACCGAGCCCTTGGCCGGAATGGCCGGCATGATGCCCGCGTTGAACAGGGCGATCAGGGTGTCGACGATCAGCGCCCGCACGCCGGAATAGCCGCGCGCCAGGCTGCCGATCTTCATCAGCATGACCAGCCGCACCACCGGGTCGGGCAGCAGCGCGCCGGTGCCGACCGAGTGCGACAGGATCAGGTTGCGCTGCAGCTGTTCGAGATGGTCGTCCGGGATGCGCGTCCTGGCCAGGATGCCGAAACCGGTATTGATGCCGTAGGCCGCGTCTCCCTTGGCCACGATGGCCTCGACCGCCTCGGCGGCGGCGCGGATCGGCGGGTAGGCGCTGGCGGCCAGTTCCAAACGCACCGGCGCCTGCCACACGGCGCGCAGGTCGGCCAGCGTCATGGCGCCGGGATGGAGGATGAGCTTCATGGTTTGATCATGGGCAGGTTCAGCCGGTTGCGGGCGGCGCAGGCCAGCGCGCTCTCGTAACCGGCGTCGGCATGGCGCATCACGCCCGAGCCGCTGTCGTTGACCAGCACCCGCGCCAGCCTGCGCGCGGCCGCCTCGGTGCCGTCGGCCACGATCACCATGCCGGCGTGCTGCGAGTAGCCCATGCCGACCCCGCCGCCATGGTGCAGCGAGACCCAGGTGGCGCCGCCGGCGGTGTTGAGCAGCGCGTTCAGCAGCGGCCAGTCGGACACCGCGTCGGTGCCGTCGCGCATGCTCTCGGTTTCGCGGTTCGGGCTGGCGACCGAGCCGGTGTCGAGGTGGTCGCGCCCGATCACGATCGGCGCCTTCAGTTCGCCGGTGCGCACCATCTCGTTGAAGGCAAGCCCGGCCAGGTGGCGTTCGCCCAGCCCCAGCCAGCAAATGCGCGCCGGCAGACCCTGGAAGGCGATGCGCTCGCGCGCCATGTCGAGCCAGCGGTGCACCTGCAGCAGTTGCGGGAACAGTTCCTTGATCTTGGCGTCGGTCCTGTAGATGTCTTCCGGGTCGCCCGACAGCGCCACCCAGCGGAACGGCCCGCGCCCTTCGCAAAATTGCGGACGGATATAGGCCGGCACGAAACCGGGGAAATCGAAGGCGTTGCGCACGCCGCGGTCGAATGCGACCTGGCGGATGTTGTTGCCGTAGTCGACCACCCGCGCGCCCAGCGCCTGAAAGTCGAGCATGGCCTGCACATGGCGCGCGCACGAGGAGGACGCCGCCTCCACCAGCGCCGCATGGCGGTCCGGATCGCGCCGCGCGGCCTGCCACTCGGCCACGCTCCAGCCGGCCGGCAGGTAGCCGTTGACCAGGTCGTGCGCCGAGGTTTGATCGGTCACCAAATCGGGCTTGAGAGCGCCGGCGCGGGCGCGCCGCACCAGTTCTGGCAGCACCTCGGCGGCATTGCCCAACAGGCCGATCGACACCGCCTCGCCGGCCGCCGTGTGCCGTGCCACCAGCGCCAGCGCGTCGTCGATGTCCACCGCCTGGCGGTCGAGGTAGCCGGTGCGCAGGCGGAAGTCGATGCTGCTTTGCTGGCACTCGACCGTCAGGGAAACCGCGCCGGCAAAGCTGGCCGCCAGCGGTTGCGCGCCGCCCATCCCGCCCAGCCCCGCCGTGAGGATCCAGCGCCCGGCCCAGTGGCCGCCGAAATGCTGGCGCCCCGCCTCGGCGAAGGTTTCATAAGTGCCCTGCACGATGCCCTGGGTGCCGATATAGATCCAGCTGCCGGCCGTCATCTGCCCGTACATGAACAGGCCCTGGCGATCGAGTTCGTTGAAGTGCTCCCAGCTGGCCCATTTGGGCACCAGGTTGGAATTGGCGATCAGCACGCGCGGCGCGTCGGGATGGGTCTGGAATACGCCCACCGGTTTGCCGGACTGGATCAGCAGGGTTTGATCGTCCTCGAGCGTGCGCAGCGAGGCCAGGATCTGGTCGAAACAGGCCCAGTTGCGCGCCGCCCGGCCGATGCCGCCGTACACCACCAGGTGCTGCGGGTTTTCCGCCACCTCGGCGTCGAGATTGTTTTGCAGCATGCGAAACGGCGCTTCGGTCAGCCAGCTCTTGCAGCTCAGCTGCGTGCCGCGCGGGGCGCGGATGACCCGGCTGGCGTCGAAACGCGGATCGTGATCGGTGCTCATGACAGCTCCTGTGGGGTGAAGGCGCTTTCAGTCTAAGTTGTCTATACAACCATGTCAATCATAAGGGCATGATGGAAATGTAAACAATTTTCGCGTAAACGCCAGTTCGCTTGGTTACAGGGCGTCGTGGAAAATAATTCCGAGCGTAAAGCGCTGGCCGCTGCGCAGACGGCTCACGCCATGGCGCATGGTGACGCGGTAGACGCCGCGCGTGCCCTGCACGGGTCGCTGACTGACCGGGAAGATGACCGCATCGCCCTGGCGCAAGGGCACTACCTCGACGCGCGACTGCATGCGCGGACGCTGTTCGGTGAGCACGAATTCGCCGCCGCTGAAATCCTCGCCCGGGCGCGACAGCAGCACCGCCACCTGCAACGGGAACACGTGCTCGCCGTACAGGTCCTGGTGCAGGCAGTTGTAGTCGTCCGGGCCGTAGCGCAGGATCAGCGGCGTGGG
>CAMLIL010000201.1 GCA_946480015.1 uncultured Oxalobacteraceae bacterium
TGCACTTCCTGGCCCACGTCGACCCGGTCACCAATCTGCCCAACCGCAACCAGTTCAACGACCGCCTGGGCTTCGCCCTGGAACAGGCCGACCGGCGCGAAACCGCGGTCGGCCTGCTGCTGCTCGACCTGGACAACTTCAAGGTGGTCAACGACACCCTCGGGCACGACTGCGGCGACGCCCTGCTCAAGCTGGTCGCCGACCGGCTGGTGCAAACCCTGCGCATCAACGACGTGATCTGCCGCATCGGCGGCGATGAATTCGTGATCATCGTCGAACCGTCCGACGACGACTCCGAAGCCGATGGCCTGGCGCGCAAGATCCTCACCGCGCTGGCCGCTCCGTTCGCGGTGGGGAACCACCAGCTGTATGTCAGCGCCAGCATCGGTGTGTCGGTCTACCCGCGCGATGCGCGCGACGCGCGTACCCTCACGCGCAGCGCCGACACCGCCATGTACCACGCCAAGAACCGCGGCAAGAACGCCTACGAGGTGTTCCAGCCGGCCATGGAACAGCGCGCCCAGATGCGCCTGAAGGTGGAGGCCAACCTGCGCCGCGCCCTGCTCAAGGGCGAGCTGGAACTGCATTACCAGCCGCAGATCGACCTGGCCAGCGGGCGTATCGTCGGCATCGAGGCGCTGGCGCGCTGGCAGTGCGTCGAACTGGGAACGGTCAATCCGGCCGAATTCATTCCCGTGGCCGAGGAAAGCGGCATCATCGTGGCGCTCGGCCGCTGGGTGCTGCAGACCGTGTGCCGCCAGAGCGCGGCGTGGCGCGAGCAAGGCTTGCTGGACACGGTCGAACACGTGGCGGTCAACCTGTCGGCCTGCCAGACCCGCGACGGCGGCCTGATGGACGACATCAAGGCGATCCTGGCCGAGACCGGGCTGCCTTCACGGCTGCTGGAACTGGAGATTACCGAGGGGGTGCTGATGGAGAACGTCAATGCCAACCTGGACCTGCTGCACTGCTTCCAGGCGGCCGGCATTCACCTGTCGATTGACGATTTCGGCACCGGCTATTCGTCGATGTCGTACCTGAAGCGCTTCCCGATCGACCAGCTCAAGATCGACCGCAGCTTCGTGCACGACGTGCCGGGCGATGGCGAAGCGATCGCCACGGCCATCATCGCCATGGCGCACAGCCTGGACCTGACGGTGGTGGCCGAGGGCGTGGAGACGCCCGAACAGCTGGAATTCCTGCGCCGCGCGGGCTGCGACGTGGTGCAGGGATTCTATCTGGCCCGGCCGATGACGGTGGCGCAGCTGACCGAGCTGCTCAGGCAGCGGCGCAATCTGGCGCTGGTGGCCTGACCAGCTTCACGCCGTGCAAACGACTGCCGATATACACAGCCAGGCCATCCTGAACTTGTGTTTCTAAGCGAACTGGACGCACCTCAGGCCTTTTAAGTGCAGTTTGGTGAACGTATAGACATGCAAGATGTCTATCAGGGAGAGTGCTTTCCATATCGCGCAACACTGGCGGTTTGGCGTGCTGAGCACTCGCGCGCGCGCGCGGAAAAAACAACGGCCGGTATCGGCATTTTCCTCATCTTTTCGGTTTTTCCATGACTACAACTATCTTGTCGCCTTCTTGGAGGAACTATGTTTGGTTCCGGAATTCTCGACTTGGCAATTGGTCTGACCTTCGTCTTTCTGCTCGTCAGCATGGTGGTCACCATTGCAAACGAACTCATCGCCGCGGCATTGCTCTCGCGCGCGAAGTGGCTACGATACGGCATCGACCGGCTGATTGGCTCCGAATGGGCGACGCAGCTGTACCAGCACCCTCTGATCTACGGCTCCACAAAAGACGGTAGCGCGACCGATGCCTGTAGGGCCAGTTCCCGTGGCCCGTCGTACATCCCGTCGCGCTCATTCGCTAACGTACTGATGGCCCTGCTTCACAATCGCGCAGCCGGACTGAAGGAAATCGAGCACGAACTTCAAGTGTCACTTAACGCCGCGCTGAATGCGGGCGCGACAATCGACACAATGAAGAGACACATGGCCGCCGCCGCCGTGACGCTGCGGCCGTCGTTAGGACTAAAGGCGAAAGTCGGTGTTGACCTAACAAGGCTTCTCGACGCCGTCCCCGCCGGCGGTGACGAACCTGCAAATTGGCTGAACGATCTCCAGGGCGCGGCCACTGCGATAGCGAATAGCTCTGAACCACAGTTAAAGCCCATTGCCGATATACTGCACACCCTGGTAACGGAGGCGACGACCGCACAACTGGACGCCCGCACTCTACGCCCCCGGCTGCAGGCAGCGATTAACGAGATCCCCTATCTCCCTATTGCCGCCGCGATAAGAGCAGACCTGAACGCGTTGTACGGACGCTTGCAGCAGCAATACACAGTCGCCGATGCGCAAGCCGACATCCAGCGCTTCATTGACGCAATGCCGATGCGGTATGTGCGCCACGTTATCGACGAACTTCCTGACGAGCGCATGCGTAAGACCTTGCTAGCACTGCTGGATGACGCCGCCAATGACGTTGAAAATTTCAAGGAAAATATCGAGACCTGGTTTAATAATGCGATGGACCGGGTAAATGGGTGGTATAAGCGACGCACGCAATGGGTTATTATCAGCCTCGCGGTAGTGGCTGCCGTGGGCCTTAATATCGATACAGTTCTGCTCGTTAGGCATCTTCAAACTAACCCGGCTACGATGGCGGCCTTGGCCGATCAGGCGAAGGCATTCTCCGAGCAGTCGCAGAATACCGAAGGTTTTGGCGCAAGTAATGCCGGCGCTGGTACTGTCAGTGCCCAAGCCAGTGTCAACGCCGGCGATACTTATCAGGGAACCTTACAGCTCGATGTGCCAGCCACCTCGGGCACCGTGACACTGAGCAGCAATATCCCGAGCATCGAAGTGCACCCGGCGTCGATCGAGGTTAAGCAAAAGCTGGACATCGTCCCGTTCACCGCGACGACACCTGTTTCCGACCAGCCAGTCACGGCCATTATCAAAGCTTCGGGGAACGCTACCGGGGCCGTGCAGTTGAACGTCCGGCCGAGTCTGCCCGCTCAATTTAGAGCAGTACAAGCGCAGATAAGAGACCTTAGCCTACCCATCGGTTGGTTCTGGAATCCATCACAAGCGCAGTTGAAAAACGGCCAGGCATTCCCCCGCAGTTTCTCCGAGTTCGGTGAGCGCCTGCTCGAACACAGTTTGGGATGGCTAATCACAGCGCTTGCAGCGACATTGGGAGCGCCGTTCTGGTTTGACACTCTTAACCGCATCATTGCAATTCGGTCTACGGGCAGAGCTCCTGAAGAAAAGCCGAAGCCCCCCAAGGAGGCACCGGTTCCGCTTGAACCCATCTCGTTATACACAAGTCTGCCAGCGCAGTCGCATGATGGAAAAATTCGTT
>CAMLIL010000202.1 GCA_946480015.1 uncultured Oxalobacteraceae bacterium
ACCGAAGTTTGTGCACAGAAGGCCGACTTCGCTTCAACTTGCGTACGGGCACAGAAGGCGGAGGTCGCGTCGAGCTGGGTACGGGCGCAGAACGCCGCGGCGTTGCTGGCATAAGGTACTTCAAAGGTGCTTTCGTACAGTTCGCGCATGCGGTCGACGCTGCTGTTGTGCACCTCTTCATCGTCGTCACGTCCTTCCATGCCGACGTAGGGGTAGTGGTGCACAAAATAACCGAATGCCTGCTCGCAATCCTGTGCGTACTTCAGCGTGTCGAGAATGTGGTAGTGCCAGAAAATGTCCACCTCGACCAGTGGCACGGTTGTCTCGTTCGGGAAAGCCTTCATCAGATACAGAAAACGCCGATATTCCACTTCCACGGCATCGACTTTTTCCTGGCTCCAACCTTCTCCCGACTGCACGTGCATCAGTTTGGTTTTGATCTGGTTCAGGTCCAGTGCTGCGATAGCGTTGTATGCGTTGTTCGAAATCATCATAAGCCTCGTTTTTATGGTTTGTTGTAGTTGACTACGTCCCTGTTTTTTGACTTGCGGTAGATCAGGTGTTGCGCGTGCTCCTTTCTTCTAGTCAAGAGAAAATTTTCCCAATTGCATTGATTTCCGTAACTGATGAGGATGTTGCTCCGCTGCTTTGTGGCGAACTTGCGTTAGCTCAACAATTAGCGGTGGATTCCGACAGTACCAGAATTGGCGCTGACAGATGCCGCAAGGCGAACAGGAAGCGTTATTTAGGACAGCGCGCCGACCTTGTCGGACAAAGGCGAACTGGCTGTCACTGGAGGCAACTCGGAGACGACCGGAGGACGCGTAGCGTCCAGGTGCAATGGCACCGAAATACAAACGATGGTGCCACCGCCCTCGCTGCCGTTGATCGTGAACGTGCCGCCGAGGATGCTGATGCGTTCTTCAATGCCGACGAGGCCGAACGAGCCGACCTTGCCGCGCTCAGGCGACTGCAGGCCGATGCCATTGTCGGTGACCGTCATCGATAGCCGGTTGCCCGTCATTTTCAATTCCACCCGCACCCGCGAGGCGTGCGCGTGGCGCACGATATTGCTCAGCGACTCTTGCAGGATGCGGAAAAAGGCCGTGGCAATGTTGTCGTTGAGCGCCACTTCCTTGGGCTCGTCGATCAACTCGCACACAATCCCGGTGCGGCGCACGAATTCGGCGACCTGCCATTCGACGGCCGCCGACAGGCCCAGGTCGAGCACATTCGGACGCAGATCGTTAATGATCTGGCGCACGCTCTTGATGGTCGCGTCGATCTGGCCCAAGGTGGCCAGCGCGCGCGCATGCAGGCGCGGGTGGCGTTCCATGGTACGCGTACTCAGCATGTCCGCTTCGATGCGCAAGGCCAGCAGGTTTTGTCCCAGGTCGTCGTGGATTTCGCGCGCGATGCGCTTGCGTTCGTGTTCCTTGATCTGGTCCGCGTGCGCCGCCAGGCGGCGCAGATTCTGGTGCGACAATTGCAGCTTGGCCTGACTGTCGCGCAACTCACGCGTCATGCCCTTGGCCATTTTGATGGCGCGCCGGCGCGAGGAGGTCAGCGCATGAAACAGCGCGTACAGCAACATCGAGCTGATAAAGCCGGCCAGCATCGCCAGCCAGGGCGCGTATTGCTCGAAGCCGGTGTACACCTCTTGCGCCTCGACGCTGAACGTCGCGTCCCACGGACGGCCGTTGAAATCGACCTTGGTGGTGCTGACGAACCGGCCCGTTGGCGCCAGAAACGACGGCCTTTGCTGGGGTGCGCCGGCGGCGCTGTCGAACAGCACCCGGCGGCGCCGCTTGTCCACGCCGATCGCGTGGTCGACCAAGGTCATGCGCACGTTCTTGAGCGGCATTTCATCGATCACACCCTTGACCAGCCTGTCGACGCTGAAGGCAATCCCGACCGAACCGATGTAGGCGGCGCGGCGCTCACTGACGGTGTTGGCGGGCATGCCCATCCGATATACCGGCAGGCGCATGGCCAGCGCGGTACGGTTAACACCGGACAAGGCCACGATCGGCATGCCAGAGGTCACCAGTTTGCCGGTGTCGCGCAGGATGGCGAAGGTTTCCTCCAGCACGGGATTGGCGTGCAAGTCCAGTCCCACGGATTTGGCCCAGCGCTGTTCCGGCTCGGCATACACCACGACCGTGTATTCGGGCCGCCGGCCTGGCGGCTTGATGTTGAAATAGCCGAGCGATTCGCCACTGGACAGATGTTCGCTGCGCAGCTTCCGCTCGAAGGCCCCACGCTCCTCGTCGGTGACGTTCAAGGCAAAATTGATGCTTTCGATGGCCGGAAAATGGCGCGGCACGTCCACGCCCTCGACATAGCCATGAAATTGAAGGCGCGTCAGCGGATCGCTGATCTGAAACAGGCTCACTGTCCCGCGCAGCAGATCGGTGTACGACTTGATGCGGGCGTCGATCGTATTGCGCGCGTTTTGCGTCAGCCTGGCGAAGCGCTCGCGCGAATCGGTCTCGATCGATGTCGCGGTGACGAAGTACAGTGACAGGCCAATGGCGATCGACAATGGAATCCCGACCCAGCCAACGGGCCGGGAAGGGATGATTGAGCGGATCAGAATTTTGATAGTACGCATTGCGCGCAAGCGTCCTTTTTTGTCAACGCGTTTCGTGGTAAGTGTTTGATCTAAGTTAACCGATAGTGTGATGTTTAATACCTATCGGACCTGATAGGTTACCTTAAATTTAGTGTAGGAAAAGTCGTATTTGGGGCTGCGAATATCAGAAAGGCCCCCTGCGATCGTCATCGGAGGGGGCCTTAGCGGGTGTTACCGTTGGACTCGCACAACTCGGAATCGTCCGAGTGCCGTTCGCCGTAAGAACTTTATTTTGCCCAGCTGTCTTTCAGGGTGGTGACCCGGTTGAACACCGGTTTGCCGGGTGTCGAATCGACCCGGTCGGCCACGAAGTAACCGTGGCGCTCGAACTGGAAGCGCTGGTCGGGTTGGGCGTCGCGCATGCCCGGTTCCAGGTAAGCGGTGACGACTTCGAGCGCGTTCGGATTGAGGAATTGCTTGAAGTCTTTGCCGCCGGCATCCGGCTGGGCATCGGTGAACAGGCGGTCGTACAGGCGCACTTCGGTTTCCAGCGCGGTCGCTGCGCTGACCCAGTGGATATTGCCCTTGACCTTGTAGTTGTTCGATCCTTCCGTGCCCGATTTACTGTCGGGGAAGTAGTTCACATGCACCGCCGTGACGACCCCGTCGGCATCCTTGTCGAAGCCGGTGCACTCGGCCACATAGCCGTGACGCAGACGCACGCGGCTGCCGGGCGCGTCGCCGATCGGCGGGAAGAAACGGAAGTAACCCTTGACCGGCACTTCCATGAAAT
>CAMLIL010000203.1 GCA_946480015.1 uncultured Oxalobacteraceae bacterium
GGTAGCCTCGCGAAGATCCCCGCTGCCGAACTTGGCGCCCACGTCATCAAGAACCTGCTGGCTAAAATCGGCATCGACCCGGCATCCGTCAACGAAGTCATCCTGGGCCAGGTGCTCACCGCCGGCGCCGGCCAGAACCCGGCCCGCCAGGCCGTCATCAAGGCTGGCCTGCCGAACATGGTCCCGGCATTTACCGTCGGCAAGGTCTGCGGCAGCGGCCTGAAAGCCACCCACCTGGCCGCACAGGCCATCAAATGCGGCGACGCCGACATCATCATCGCCGGCGGCCAGGAAAACATGAGCGCCTCGCCGCACGTGCTCAACGGCTCGCGCGACGGTTTCCGCATGGGCGACGCCAAGCTGACCGACACCATGGTCGTCGACGGCCTGTGGGACGTGTACAACCAGTACCCCATGGGCATCACGGCCGAGAACGTCGCCAAGAAATTCGACATCTCGCGCGCCGAGCAGGACGAATTCGCGCTGCAGTCGCAGCTCAAGGCGGAAGCGGCGCAAAAGGCCGGCAAGTTCAAGGATGAAATCATCCCGCTGGAAATCGTGTCGAAAAAAGGCTCGGTCCTGTTCGACACCGACGAGTATCCAAAGCACGGCAGCACCCTGGAAGCGCTGGCCAGCCTGCGTCCAGCCTTCGACAAGGCCGGTACCGTCACCGCCGGTAACGCGTCGGGCCTGAACGACGGCGCCGCCGCCGTCATCATGATGTCGGCCTCGAAGGCCAAGGAACTCGGCCTGACTCCGCTGGCCCGCATCAAGGCCTACTCGTCGGCCGGCCTGGACCCGAGTGTCATGGGCATGGGCCCGGTCTCGGCCAGCCAGCTGTGCCTCAAAAAGGCAGGCTGGACCCACCAGGACGTCGACCTGATGGAAATTAACGAAGCCTTCGCCGCCCAGGCGGTCGCGGTCAACAAGGAAATGGGCTGGGACACCAGCAAAATCAACGTCAATGGCGGCGCGATCGCCCTCGGCCACCCGATCGGTGCGTCCGGCGCGCGCGTGCTGGTGACCCTGCTGCACGAAATGGTCCGGCGCGACGCCAAGCGTGGCCTGGCCAGCCTGTGCATCGGCGGCGGCATGGGCGTGGCCCTGGCGGTAGAGCGCGACTGACTCAACAAGACATAACAGGAGAATAAAAATGGCAAGAGTAGCATTGGTAACTGGCGGCATGGGTGGTCTGGGTGAAGCGATCTGCTTCAAGCTGGCCGCCCTCGGATACAAGGTCGTGGCGACCTATTCGCCAGGCAACAAGAAAGTCGACAGCTGGCTGTCCGCCACCAAGGAACAGGGTTACGACTTCAAGGCCTACGAGTGCGACGTGGCCGACTACGAGTCGGCGCAAGCCTGCGTGGCCAAGATCACGGCCGAAGTCGGCCCGGTCGATGTGCTGGTCAACAACGCCGGCATCACCCGCGACATGACCTTCAAGAAGATGGACAAGCCGAACTGGGACGCCGTCATGGGCACCAATCTCGACTCCGTGTTCAACATGACCAAGCCGGTGTGCGACGGCATGGTCGAGCGCGGCTGGGGCCGGATCATCAACATCTCGTCGGTCAACGGTCAGAAGGGTGCTTTCGGCCAGACCAACTATTCGGCCGCCAAGGCTGGCATGCACGGCTTCACCAAGGCGCTGGCGCTGGAAGTGGCGCGCAAGGGCGTGACCGTGAACACCATTTCGCCGGGCTACATCGGCACCAAGATGGTCATGGAAATCCCGAGCGAAGTGCTCGACACCAAGATCATCCCGCAAATTCCGATGGCCCGCCTGGGCAAGCCGGAAGAAGTCGCCGGCCTGGTGGCCTATCTGTCGTCGGACGAAGCGGCTTTCGTCACCGGCGCCAACATCGCCATTAACGGCGGCCAGCACATGTCCTAAGCGATAGAAACAGCGCAGTGATGAAGCGGCCCGGTCAGCAATGACCGGGCCGTTTTACATTGCTGCCGGGGTACCTGGCAACTCGGCGTTAGCGGGGCTGCTACAATCGCCGCCATGGACACCCTGACTCTGCCCAAAGGCGGCCTGGCCTTGTCCGGGCTGGACGAACAGCTGCTCCAGCCCGGCACCAAGGGGTTGCCGATCAGCGCGCCGCTGCGCCAGGGCGCCATCGGCGTGCAGGGCTGGAACGTGCTGTATGGCGACACCAGCTTTCCCGCCGCCGTGCTCAGGATCGCGGCGCTCCAGCACAACCTGGCGTGGATGCGGCGCTTCTGCGACCACTACGGCGTGCTGCTGGCGCCGCACGGCAAGACCACCATGAGTCCGCAACTGTTCGGCGCCCAGCTGGCCAACGGCGCCTGGGGCATGACCCTGGCTACCGCCACCCAGGTGCAGACCGCGCACCGCTTCGGCGTACGCCGCGTGCTGCTGGCCAACCAGCTGGTGGCGCGCGCCGACATCCACGCCCTGCTCGAATTGATGCACGGCGATCCGGATTTCGAATGCGTGGCGCTGGCCGATTCCCCCGAGGGCGTCGCAAGGCTGGCGCAGGCGGTGCAGGCCTATCCGCTGGCGCGTCCCTTGCCGCTGCTGGTCGAACTGGGCCTCCCCGGCAAACGCGCCGGCTGCCGCAGCCTTGATGAAGCGCTGGCCCTGGCGCGTGCGATCGCCGCCGCGCCCGGCCTGCAGCTGGCCGGCGTCGAAGGCTATGAAGGCTTGCTGGTCACCCAGGACCGCGCCGCCGACATCGCCGCCGTCAACGCCTTCCTCGACCAGCTGTGCCAGCTGGTGCGCGCGGCCGATGCCGAAGACTTGTTCAGCGCCCCCCACATTCTGCTGTCGGCCGGCGGCTCGTCCTACTTCGATCTGGTGGCGCGCGGTTTTTCCCGCATGGGCCGCACTTCGCGCCCGGTGCAGGCGATCCTGCGCAGCGGCTGCTACCTCACCAGCGACCACGGCCTGTACCAGCGCCTGACGGGCGAACTGCACGCGCGCGAAGCCTGGCTGGCCGACGGCCTGCAAGCGGCGCTGGAAGTGTGGAGCGTGGTGCAGTCGCGCCCGGAACCGGACCTGGCCATCCTCGGCATGGGCAAGCGCGACGCTTCCTACGATGTCGAGCTGCCGCTGCCCTTGGCCGCGCACCGGCCCGGCCCCGGCAGTCCGACCGCACTGCCGCCCGGCTGCGCCATCGTCAAGATGAACGACCAGCACGCTTACCTCAAGCTGGCCCCCGGCGTCGACCTGCAGGTGGGCGACCTGGTCGGCTGCGGCATTTCCCATCCCTGCACCACCTTCGACAAGTGGCCGCTGCTGCTGGCGGT
>CAMLIL010000204.1 GCA_946480015.1 uncultured Oxalobacteraceae bacterium
CCGAAGCCGATCACCACTTCCTTGTTCTCGACGCGGCGGCGGATGTCGGCTTCGGCTTCGTCGGCGTTCTGGTAGCGCTTCTGGATCTCGAACGCGGCTTCGTTGGCGCCGCCGTGTTTGGGGCCGCGCAGCGCGCCGATGGCGGCGGTGATCGCCGAGTGCATGTCCGAGCCGGTGCCGGCCACCACGCGGGCGGTGAAGGTGGAGGCGTTGAACTCGTGTTCGGCGTACAGGATCAGCGAGGTGTGCATCGCGCGGACCCAGTCTTCGCTCGGCTTTTCGCCATGCAGCAGGTGCAGGAAGTGGCCGCCGATGGAGTCGTCGTCGGTCTCGACGTCGATGCGCTTGCCGTTGTGGCTGAAGTGGTACCAGTACAGCAGCATGGAGCCGAAGGAGGCCATCAGGCGGTCGGCGATGTCGCGCGCGTCCGGCATGCTGTGGTCGTCTTTCTCGGGCAGGGCGCAGCCGAGCGCCGACACGCCGGTGCGCATCACGTCCATCGGGTGGCTGGCCGCGGGCAGCGCTTCCAGCGCCGCCTTGACCACCTGGGGCAGGCCGCGCAGCGACTTCAGGTGCGCCTTGTAGGCCTTCAGCTCGGCCGCCGTGGGCAGCTTGGCGTGCACCAGCAGGTAGGCGATTTCCTCGAACTCGCAGCTGTTGGCGACGTCGAGGATGTCATAGCCGCGGTAGTGCAGGTCGTTGCCGCTCTTGCCGACCGAGCACAGGGCGGTGTTGCCGGCGGTGACGCCGGACAGGGCGACCGATTTCTTGGGTTTGAAGGGAGTGGCTGCAGTGCTCATGGTGTCTCCGGATTTATTTTGCTTTGCCCTGCGCGAACAGCGCATCGAGCTTTTGTTCGTAGTCGTGATAGCCAAGGTAGTCGTACAGCTCCATGCGGCTTTGCATGGCCGGCACGACGTTCTTCTGGGTGCCTTCGGCGCGCAGGGTCTTGTAGAAGTTCAGCGCGGCCGCGTTCATGGCGCGGTAGGCGCCGCAGCAGTACAGGGCGATGTCGACCTTGGCCGAGCGCAGTTCGTCCAGCGTGAACAGGGGAGTGGCGCCGAATTCGGTCAGGTTGGCCAGGATCGGCACCCCGACGGCTTCGCGGAATTGGCGGTACATCTCCAGTTGCGTGATCGCTTCCGGGAAGATCATGTCGGCGCCGGCTTCGACGTAGGCGCAGGCGCGGTCGATGGCGGCACCCAGGCCTTCCACGGCGAGCGAGTCGGTACGGGCCATGATGACGAAGCTGTCGTCGTGGCGCGCGTCGACGGCAGCCTTGATGCGGTCGACCATCTCTTCCTTGCTGACGATTTCCTTGCCAGGACGGTGGCCGCAGCGCTTGGCCGAGACCTGGTCTTCCATGTGCACCGCGGCCACGTCGGCGCGGATCATGTGGCGGATGGTGCGGGCGATGTTGAAGGCGCCGCCCCAGCCGGTGTCGATGTCGACCAGCAGCGGCAGGCCGCAGGCATCGGTGATGCGCTGGGCGTCGGTGATGACGTCGTCCATGGTGCTGATGCCCAGGTCCGGCATGCCCAGCGAATTGGCAGCCACGCCGCCACCGGACAGGTAGACGGCCTTGTAGCCGGTCTGCTCGGCCATGCGGGCGGTGTAGGCGGTGATGGCGCCGACCACCTGGAGAGGCGATTCTTGCTGGACCGCATTGCGAAACAGCGTGCCGCGAGTTTGTTTCATTCTTTGTTTCCTTGAGTGGGTCGTAGACGATCAGGCATAGGATGGCAAATACCGTGCCATCGATGACGGCCGAAATTTCGTCGTTAGAACAGGGGCTTAGACCGGTGGGAGTATAGCGGGATGTTTCAGATGTGTTTCAGTGAAACGAACTTGCTGGATTATGAAACGCGGCGCTGGGGTGTGGTGTCCGGTTCGACCGCGACCACGCGCACGCCGGCCGATTCCAGCGCACGCACCGCGGCCGGGCCGGCGAGGGTGTCGGTGATGACGGTGTGGACCCGGTTCAGGCCGCACAGGATCAGGCCGGCGCGGCGTTCGAGTTTGGAGCTGTCAGCCAGCACGATGATCTGTTCGGCCTGATCGATCAGGGTCTTTTCCGCTTCGATCAAGACCGGGTCGGCTTCCATCAGGCCCAGCATGGACAGGCCGAACACGCTCATGAACATCTTGCTGGCGTAATAGTGTTCGTGCACGTCCCGCGCGAACGGGCTGAGGATCACGTTCTGTTCGCGGTACACGGTGCCGCCGGGGAGGATGACTTCATTGTCCGTCGTCGACAGCAGCCGTTCGGCCATGACGAAGGAATTGGTGATGATCCTCAGTTCGCGCGCGGCCAGGTATTCGGCCATCATGAAGGTGGTGGTGCCGCCGTTGATGATGATGGTTTCGTCATCCTGGCACAGGCTGGCGGCGTGGCGCGCGATCGCCCGCTTGCTGCGCGCATTCAGATCCAGGCTGCCGTGAAACGATGTGCTGGCCAGGCTGGCGTTGTGCCGGTTCGGCATCCGCGCCATGCCGCCGCGCGTGCGCGCCAGCAGGCGCCGCTCCGCCAGCCATTGGATATCGCGCCGGACCGTGGCAGGCGACACTTCCAGCCATCCCACCATCTGGTCGACGCTGGCGTTGTGGTGCTGCTCAAGCAGCTTGAGCAACAGCTTGCGACGCTCGTGGTGCTCCATCGTTTTTTCTCCTGAGAACGCAGTCGGTTAGCGTAGCGTATTGGCTGCGCTGTATGGACGGCGGCGCGCGGAAACTCATCGTGTTGATCGATTCGTCGCCATCACGGCGTAGCAGTGTTGTTGATCGGTTAATATGCGTGCAGTTCAACCACCTTTGGAGTTGCAGATGCGCATACTGGCTTTGTTGTCTGGATGGACGAGTGTCGTGATCCTGGCCGGATGCGCACAGACGCCGCCGCCAAGCGTCGACGCTCCGCCAACTGCGCGCGGCGACAGCAAGGCGACAGCAATCGAGGTGTGCATGCCCGCCGGGGAGCGCCAGTATCTGTCCCGGCTGATATGCGCCGGTGGCGCGCGACCGACCTTCGAGCGTTCCGGCAGCGTCGGCCAGCGCAATCCTTTTCCCAAAGGACTCAGCGACAAGGAAGCCGCAGGGGCGATCGACCGCTCGTTGCGCGGTGCGCCGCTGCAGGCGGGCGAGGTCGATTCCCACGTGATCGACGCGTACGAGGTGAGCTGCGGCGAGGTCAAGCGGCGCC
>CAMLIL010000205.1 GCA_946480015.1 uncultured Oxalobacteraceae bacterium
CCGATGTGGCGCAGGTCCAGCAGCACGTGGTCCTTGTTCGGACCGCAGCCGCGGCCTTCCTTGATTTCCTGGTCCATCGAACGCGACACGAAATCGCGCGGCGCCAGATCCTTCAGGGTCGGCGCGTAGCGCTCCATGAAGCGTTCGCCGTTGCTGTTGATCAGGATACCGCCCTCGCCGCGCACACCTTCGGTGATCAGGACGCCCGCGCCGGACACGCCGGTCGGGTGGAATTGCCAGAACTCCATATCCTGCAGCGGCAGGCCGGCGCGTGCCGCCATGCCCATGCCGTCGCCGGTGTTGATGAAGGCGTTGGTCGAGGCGGCGAAGATACGGCCGGCCCCGCCGGTGGCGAAGATGGTGGTCTTCGCTTCCAGAATCATGGTCTCGCCGGTTTCCATTTCCAGGGCCACCACGCCGACCACGTCGCCTTCGGCGTCACGGATCAGGTCAATGGCCATCCACTCGACGAAGAAGTGGGTGCGGGCGCGCACGTTGCGCTGATACAGGGTGTGCAGCAGGGCGTGGCCGGTACGGTCGGCGGCCGCGCAGGCGCGCTGCACCGGCTTTTCGCCGAAGTTGGCGGTGTGCCCGCCAAACGGACGCTGGTAAATGGTGCCGTCCGGGTTACGGTCGAAGGGCATGCCGAAGTGTTCCAGCTCGTACACGACTTTCGGTGCTTCGCGGCACATGAATTCGATCGCATCCTGGTCGCCCAGATAGTCGCCACCCTTGACGGTGTCGAACATATGCCAGTACCAGTCGTCTTCGCTCATATTGCCCAGCGAAGCGCCGATGCCGCCCTGGGCCGCAACGGTGTGGGAACGGGTCGGGAAGACCTTGGACAGCACCGCCACGTTCAGGCCGGCTTCGGCCAGTTGCAGGGATGCGCGCATGCCGGAGCCGCCGGCACCGACGATGACCGCGTCGAAGCGGCGGGTAGGGATTGCAGTTTTAATGGCTGCCACGATTACACACTCCAGAGAATTTGAACGGTCCAGGCAGCACAGCCAATCAGCCAGAAGATGGTGAGGATCTGCAGGCCCAGGCGGATGCCGACCGGCTTGACGTAATCCATCCAGATGTCGCGCATGCCGACCCAGGCGTGGTAGTACAGGCCGAGGAAGGTAACCAGGCTGAACAGCTTGAACCACTGCTGGGCGAACAGGCCGGCCCAGCCTTCATAGCTGAAGTTGCTGCCGGTGAGGAAGGAGATCAGCAGTGTAAAGGTGTACACGGCCATCAGAATCGCGGTGACGCGCTGGGCCATCCAGTCGCGCAGGCCGTAGTGGGCGCCGACGACGAGGCGCTTCGGTCCAACGTTATTTTTAGCCATCAAAATACTCCAAACAATTTCAGACCGGCGAGTGCCGTCAACAGCAGGCTGACCACCAGCACGCTGATCGCGCTCTTGCGCGAGGAATCTTTTTCGATCGCCACGTGCACGTCCATGAACAGGTGACGCACGCCGGCGCAGAAGTGCTGGAAATACGCCCAGATCAGGCCCAGCAGGATCAGCTTGACCAGCGGATTGCCGAGCACGCCGCGGAAGTACTCGAACGACATTTCCGAACGGATCGACAGCTCGAACAGATACAGCAGGAACGGCAGCAGCAGGAAAATGCCGGCGCCGCTGACGCGGTGCAGGATCGATACCCAGCCGGCTGGCGGCAACCGGTAATTCGGCAACTGCGTAATATGAATATTACGGAATTCGGGCCGCTCTCTTCGTGCTCCCTCTTTCACGGCTTCGGACATACAAGACCTCCCTTAGATCAAACTCAATTGGTGAACCTGCAATTTTCGCCCATTTCTGTGCGCTGCACCAATATCAAATTGAACATTGGCAGCGGAAACGAACGTATTGGTCTCTTTTTAGTGCTTTCTCAAGCTCAACAGCTATTTTATACGGGATGCATACCGCCTTACGACAAGTCATTCTGATAATGATGATGCGTCGTCAAGTACAATCCCCGGCGCAATTCCACCGCCTTGTCGCCATAGGTGTAGGACACCCGCTCGGCGCACAGCAGCGGCGTGCCCTCGGGCACGCGCAAAAACTGGGCGGCGCCGGCATCGGCCGCCAGCGCGCGGATCTTTTCGCTGGCGCGGATCATGCGCGTGCCGAATTCCGACTCGAACAGGCCATACATTGGACCCTTGTACTCGACCAGGCGTTCCGCGGTCAGGCCCTTGAACAGCAGGCCGGGCAGCCACATTTCTTCGACGATGGCCGGCACCGCGTCGAAGGACAGCACGCGCTTGATGTAGACGACGGCGTCGCCGGACTTCAATTCCAGCAGGCGCGCCACTTCGGCCGGCGCGCGCATGCGCTTGACTTCGATGATCTGGGAATCGGGCTGGTGCGGCAGGCCCTCGTCGGGCATCAGGCGCAGAAAGCGGAAATGCGCGCGCGCCTCGTGATGGGTGGACACGAAAGTGCCCTTGCCCTGGCGCCGCATGACCAGGTTTTCCGCAGCCAGCTCGTCGATGGCCTTGCGCACCGTGCCCTGGCTGACCTTGAAGCGCCCGGCCAGTTCGACCTCGCTGGGGATCAGCTCGCCCGGCTTCCACTCGCCCGATTGCAGGCTCTGGGTGATCAAGGCCTTGATCTGCTGATACAGCGGACTGAAGGTGGGAGACGGCACGTTGGCGGTCGAATTGGTATTTCCAGCGCTGGCGCCACCAACGCCGTTGGCGGGTGTACCATTGTTATTCGGATTAGACGACGCTGGATTCATAGACCGCGATTTCACCACAAATCACTGATGCAGTCCAGTAATAATCATCTCATGTTATGTGTCTTATATAAGACATAAGATATGAATTGACAGATTCGCCAGCCACGCCTACACTCGCGGTCGATCCGGCTTGCGCGCGCTTCTGTTTTGGTATCATTGGAGTTTTCCCGAACCAGCGTACCGTTGCTGTCGAACGATTTCTTTCCCACTTTGGAGATTCACCATGGCTAAAACCCCATTGCGCGTTGCCGTCACCGGCGCGGCCGGCCAGATCGGCTATTCCCTGCTGTTCCGCATCGCCAACGGCGACATGCTGGGCAAGGACCAGCCGGTCATCCTGCAATTGCTGGAAATTCCGGACGAAAAAGCGCAGAAGGCGCTCAAGGGCGTGATGATGGAAATCGACGACTGCGCCTTCCCGCTGCTGGCCGGCATGAGCGC
>CAMLIL010000206.1 GCA_946480015.1 uncultured Oxalobacteraceae bacterium
ATGTACTCGTGCATCTCGGCCTTGATCCAGTGCATCGCGTACGACACCAGGCGCACGCCCTGGTTCGGATCGAAGCGCTTGACCGCTTTCATCAGGCCGATATTGCCTTCCTGGATCAGGTCGGCGTGCGGCAGGCCGTAGCCCAGATAGCCGCGCGCAATCGATACCACCAGGCGCAGGTGCGACAGCACCAGTTCCTGCGCCGCCGCCAGGTCGTTCTTTTCCTGCAAACGCTTGGCCAGGGAAATTTCTTCTTCCTGGCTCAGCATCGGCAGGCGGTTGACGGCCGAGATGTAGGCATCGATATTGCCCAGATTGCCAGTAAAACCCAGTCCGAGAGCGCGGTTGCCGTTCGGAACCAAAGCGTTGTGTGCGGACAGCGTAGTCATGTATTTCCTCGTAGTGGCAGTGCTGCATTCGTTGATGCCATCGCCCCGGAGGCACGATGGCGCAAAATAAAGCGCTATTTCCGTCTGCAGGCGGTGGGTTGGTTGTGTTCCCCGCCAGCATGTTCGTATATTAGCACTCTCTTGTCACGAGTGCCAATCGCCAGAATATATGGCTTCGATAGCAATCTTTTATTTCCACTTGGAAATTTTCCAGCGCGATGTGCTGACTCTAGTACAGCTGAGAAATCGATTCTTTGACAAAAATCAATTGTCTGCGAGCTTGGTATACGCCAGGGTCAAAATGGGCCGAGGGAGACATGGTAGGACAGGCGTGCCTGCCTTTCCGTTAGCTTACGCACCCAAGGGCGACGCTTGCAAGCGGAAAAGCGGCATTTAAGTTTCAGTTCAGGCGGGCCAGATGGCGGCGCACCGACAGCAGCGCGCCGACCAGGCCGAGCGCGGCGCTGATGGCCAGCAAGGCGGCGCTGCCGAACGGGTCGAGCGGGACCAGCTGGAATTCCGAGGCGTACAGTCGGGCGAATTCGGCAATGGCGGCGTTGAGCGGGCGCAGTCCCAGCGCGACGGCGCCGAGCGCCACCGCGCCGGCGCACAGGCCGAGCAGGGCCCCGGTGTAATAGAAGGGGCGGTGGATGAAATTGTCCGTTGCACCGATCAATTTACTCACGGCGATTTCCTCGCGCTGGGTCAGCACTTGCAGGCGGATGGTATTAAATACCACCGCGACCACCACCATGCCCAGGGTGACGGCCAGCAGCAGCAGTACCAGCCGCAGCACGCCCAGCAGGGCGGCCAGGCGCTTGACCCAGGCTGAATCGACCTGGACCGCGTCCACGTCCGGCAGGGCGCGCAGGCGTTCGGCGATGGCGTCGACCCTGGCGGCATCGCTGGCGCTGCCGATACTGCTGAGCGTCATGACATAGCTGTCGGGCAGCGGATTGTCGCCCAGCGTGCCGAGCACGTCGGCCAGGTCGCTTTTCGCCTTGAGATTGTCGAGGGCGCGTTCGCGCGGCACGAACACGATGCGTGCCTTGGGGTCGCCCAGCGCCGCGCGCAATTGCGGCGCCAGCGCCTGCGCCTGCTCGCGGGTGGCGGTGGGACTCAGGAACAGGCTGATCTCGGGGTCGACCGACATTTGTTCGGACATGGGCCGGACATTGTCGAGCAGGGTCAGGCCGGCGAACGGCAGGGTCAGGGCGATGGCCACGACGACGACATTGAACAGGAAGCTGCCCGGGGTCTTGGCCAGGTGGCCGAGCGCGGAGCCGAGCGCGAAGCGGTGTTGGCGGAACCAGCGGTTCATGCGGGCGCTCCCGTGAGCATGCCGTGATCGAGATGGATCACGCGCGCGGCCTGGTCGAGCACCTGTTCGTCATGGGTCGAGATCAGGCAGGTCACGCCGGCGGCGTGGAAGGCGTGCAGGGCGCCCAGCACCTTGTCGGCGCTGGCGCGGTCGAGATTGGCGGTCGGCTCGTCGGCCAGGATGATCTGCGGGCGGTTGACGATGGCGCGGGCGATGGCCACGCGCTGCTGTTCGCCGCCGGACAGTTCCAGCGGCCGGGCGTTGGCGCGCTCGAGCAGGCCGACCTTGTCGAGCGCGGCGCGGGCGCGCGCTTCGGCCTCCGCCTTGGCCGCGCCCACCACCAGCAGCGGCAGCATGGTGTTGGCCAGGATCGAGCGGTCGGTCAGCAGGCGTTGCTGCTGGAAAATCAGGCCGAGGTTGCGGCGCAGGTAAGGCACGCTGGCGCGGCGCAGTTTGCCGATGTCCTGGCCGTTGACCAGCACGCTGCCCGAAGTCGGCCGTTCCATGGCTGCAATCATTTTCAGCAGCGTCGACTTGCCGGCGCCGGACGGGCCGGCCAGATACACCAGCTCGCCCTTGGCCACGCTGAGCGACACCTCGCGCAGGGCCAGCGCGTCCGGCGAGTATTGTTTCGTGACGGACTGAAATTCAATCATCGGCTCATCCCAGCAAGGCTTCGACGAACTCGTCGGCCTTGAACGGCTGCAAGTCTTCGATTTTTTCGCCCACGCCGATGAAGTACACCGGCACCGGACGGGTGCGTGCGATGGCGGCCAGCACGCCGCCCTTGGCGGTGCCGTCCAGCTTGGTAATCACCAGGCCGGTCAGCTGCAAGGCGTCGTCGAAGGCCTTGACCTGGGCCAGTGCGTTCTGGCCGGTGTTGCCGTCGATCACCAGCACCACTTCGTGGGGCGCGCCGTCCATGCCCTTGCCGACCACGCGCTTGATTTTCTTGAGTTCTTCCATCAGGTGCAGCTGGGTCGGCAGGCGGCCGGCGGTGTCGACCATCACCACGTCCATCTTGCGCGCCCGGCCCGACGACACCGCGTCGAACGCCACGGCGGCCGGGTCGCCCGATTCCTGGGCGATCACGGTGACGTTGTTGCGCTGGCCCCAGACCATCAACTGTTCGCGCGCGGCGGCGCGGAAGGTGTCGCCGGCGGCCAGCAGCACCGACTGGTCGAAGCGCTGCATGTGCTTGGCCAGCTTGCCGATGGTGGTGGTCTTGCCGGCGCCGTTGACGCCCGCGATCATCATCACCAGCGGCTCGTGGCGGCCCAGTTCGAGCGGCTTTTCCAGCGGCCGCAGCATGTCGGTCATGAGCACCTTGAGCGCAGCCTTGACGGCGGCCGCGTCCAGCAGCTTGTCTTCCTTGACCTTGCGGCGCAGGCCGTTAAGCAGGTGTTCGGTCGCATCCATGCCGGCGTCGGCCATCAGCAGGGCCGATTCCAGCTCTTCATATAAGTC
>CAMLIL010000207.1 GCA_946480015.1 uncultured Oxalobacteraceae bacterium
GAGCGCAGCTGGTCCACCATCACGTTGATGGTGTCCTTGAGCTGCAGGATCTCGCCGCGCACGTCCACCGTGATTTTTTTCGACAGGTCGCCGTTGGCCACCGCCGTGGTCACCTCGGCGATGTTGCGCACCTGCGAAGTGAGGTTGCCGGCCATCGAGTTGACCGAGTCGGTCAAGTCCTTCCAGGTGCCGGCCACGCCCTTCACCTGGGCCTGGCCGCCCAGCTTGCCCTCGGTACCGACCTCGCGCGCCACCCGCGTCACTTCCGAGGAGAACGAGGACAGCTGCTCCACCATGGTGTTGGCGGTGGTGGCCGCGCGCAGGTACTGGCCCTTGAGCGGATGGCCGTCCACTTCCAGCGCCATGGTCTGCGACAGGTCGCCCTTGGCCACCGCGCCGATCACGCGCGCCATCTCCGTGGTCGGGCGCACCAGGTCGTCGATCAGGGTGTTGACCGAGCTGATGATGGTGGCCCAGCCGCCCACCACGTTCGGGACCGACGCGCGCTGGGTCAGGCGGCCTTCGCGGCCCACCACGCGCGAAACGTCGGTCACCGCGCGCACCATCTTCTCCTTCGTTTCGATGATCTCGTTGAGCGTATCGGCGATCTTGCCCGAGATGCCGCTCCAGTCCGACGGCATGCGCGCCGTGAAGTCACCCTTTTTGAGCGCCATCAGCGTGGCGAGCAGGAGCTTGATATCGAGCTCTTCGGCCAGTTCTGTCATATTGTTCATCGACGTGTTCCTCGTTTTTTGGGAGTGGTTGGTGCAGCGTGTTCAAGCAGCGGCAGCACCGCTGCTGCCGGCAGTGGATGACTTGATAAGGGGCCCTGGTAGCGGCCGCAGCCGAGCCGCTCCGGTACCGCCAGTGCTGGTCCGCTGCCGACGCCGTGCGCCGGCGCGGGCACGCGCGGCAGCAGACTCTCCAGCGCAAACAGGCCGGCGGCGTCATCGTTGACAAGTAATACTTTCGGTATCTGCACTGGGTTCGACACGGGTGAGCGGATGCGCCGTTCGGCCGCACTGTTGCGACCGCTTCAAACAATACCTGAGTGGGTGCGCCAGTCAAGAGTGACGACTGTTTTTTGAGCAAGCTTGGCCACAAGGCACAGGTTTAACAATTTCTTACAAGAATTAACACGGGCGAGCTTACCCGACGGGCCATTTCTACGCCGCACGATTCAATTCCGCGCGGATTGTCGTTGTTAATGCACAACGGCATTGTCGAATAACTTACGGCCATGGTGATTTTAACCAGTAGTTAAATAATCCTGGGCAATACACGTAATTTTTGTTTAGTCAAGCCTTTCAATCAAGCCTACAATGTGAGCTATGTTATTAAAGTGTGAATGTTGGTACAGATGAAATAACAAAAACGACATCGAAAGTTTGCAATTTCCGTAGAAGAGGGCGACGGCAATGATGGATCTTGGGAAAATGATCTCGCTCTTACACTGCGAGGATGAGCTAGCCTGGAGCAAGCTGTTGTTTGCCCTGGGACGGGAGTTGGGCTTCGATAAAATCCTGTACGGCGCGGTGCCGACCAAGCATGCGCGGCTGGAAACGGCCTTTGTGCAAAGCAATTATTCACCGGAATGGCGCAGCCATTACGATGCGGAACGCCTGGCCTATGTCGATCCGACCGTGGCGCACAGCCTGTCGAGCTCGATGGCGATCGTCTGGCAGCCCGACACCTTCCAGACCCCGGAGCAGCGCAATATGTACGAGGAAGCCAGCAGCTATGGCATCCGTTCGGGCGTCACCCTGCCGGTGCACGGTCCGAGCGGCGAGTTCGGCGTCATCAGCTTTGCCTGCGACGTCTTGGCCGGCAAGGACTTCGTGCGCAGCCTGCAGCAAATCATGCCCTCGCTCTCGCTCATGCGCGACTACGTGTTCGCGTCCTCGCAACGCTTCGTGGCCCTGCACGAGGCCCCCGAGGTGCCGCCGCGCCTGACCAAGCGCGAGCTGGAGGTGCTCAACTGGGTCATGGCGGGCAAGTCGTCATGGGAGATTTCGCGCATCACCCGTTGTTCCGAGGCGACGGTGAACTTTCATATCGGGAATATCCGGCAAAAGTTCAACGTCAACACCCGCCAGCAAGCGCTGGTCAAGGCCATCCGCATGGGCATCATCACCCCGGAAGATCCCCATCGCTGAGGCGTCCCTTGACGTACAGGCGCACCAGGATCGCCACCGGGGCGGGAATGCCCAGGCCGGTTTCGAAGCGGCTGCCGCTCGACTGAGTCACGCCGAAGCGGCCCCAGAATTTTTCCTGGCTTTCGCGCTTGCTGAGCCGGAAACGTTTCAGTTCCGCATGGGGCGGCAAGGGCAGGTCGATCCGCTCTTGGTGTTTATGTTGGCTGTTCATGTTAGTTTCCATCATGAAAGTGTCATCAGAAGCCATGTCATCCTCGCGTCAAAATTCCAGTATTCCACTCAGCACTGGTGCCATCCACCTAGCAACTCTAATAGTTAAACTACAGACAATATTGTTAGAAGATTTATGCACGCTGCATAACTCAACCAGTGGGAGAACGATCATGGCACTGCACATCCGTATTGCTGCACGGCGCGAGTTCAAATCGCGTGACCTGTGGGAAATGCACACCTTGCGCGCCAAGGTTTTCAAGGACCGGCTTGGTTGGGAAGTGCCGGTCTTGAGCGGCATGGAAATCGATGGCTACGATGCGCTTGACCCGTCGTACATGATGATCCGCGACCCGGCCGCCGGCCAGCTGATCGGCTGCTGGCGCCTGTTGCCCACCGAAGGGCCGTATATGCTCAAGGATTCCTTCGCCGAACTGCTCGACGGCCACGCCGCCCCGGCCCATCCGCGCATCTGGGAACTGTCGCGCTTTGCCATTCAAGCCGACTGCGGCGAAGGTTTCGGCTTTTCGCAGGTGACGATGGAATCGATTGCGGCCGTCATCAGCCACGGCCACTACGCCGGCATCGACGAGTACGTGACCGTGACCACCACCGCGATCGAACGCATGCTGCGCCGCTCCGGCGTATTGACGCGCCGCTTCGGCCCGCCGCGCCAGATCGGCGTGGAAAAGGCCGTGGCCCTGTATGTCGACGTGGCCGGCACCTATGCC
>CAMLIL010000208.1 GCA_946480015.1 uncultured Oxalobacteraceae bacterium
TCCTTGATGAGAGGCTTCGGCAGCAAGTTCACGATAAATTTTGCATGACTACTTACCGGATTTACCGTGAGCTCGAGCTGAACCTCCGGATTAAGCCGCGCCACCGCCTGGTGCGCGAGAAGCCGCTGCCATTGGCCGTGCCGACCGCGATCAACCAGAGCTGGTCGATGGACTTCATGCATGACCAGCTTGCCGACGGACGCAGCATCCGCCTGTTCAACGTCATCGATGATTTCAATCGGGAAGGCTTGGGAATCGAGGTCGATTTCTCGTTGCCATCCGAACGTGTTATCAGATCGCTGGACCGGATCATCGAATGGCGCGGCAAACCGGATGCGATCCGCTGCGACAACGGCCCGGAATACATCAGCGCAGTAACGTTGGCCTGGGCCGCCAAGCGCGGCATCCGCATCGACTTCATTCAGCCAGGCCAGCCTCAGCAAAACGCTTACGTCGAGCGCTACAACCGGACCGTGCGATATGACTGGCTGGCTCACCACCTCTTTGAAACGCTCGACCAAATCCAAGAATTTGCCACTCGTTGGCTGTGGACCTACAATCACGACCGGCCCAACATGGCACTCGGCGGCATCACACCAAAACAGAAACTTGCCCTTGCCGCTTAACCTCTACTTTTAGCTCGCTCTAAAAATGGGGGGATTACCGTGGGGCGTTGAATGATGCTTCCTGCGTCGTGCGTGCTCGTGCAGAAGAGCTTCCCGTTCTCTCAAGGCCGCACTGGCTTTCGCCTTCTTGCGGACATCGTTCACAGTGTGATGTCCTGCCGATATTTCGGGCAACCTGCAGTACAACCGCTTGAAGTCAAACGTACGGCCGCAACATGGCCAACCGTGGTTGTATTGATCACGTGTAGACTTAGTAGTATCAGATTATAGTGATAGAATTATCAGGATTTGCCAAACCTGTTTTTGCCACTTCAAACCTTACCGAAGAATTTGGCCCCACGAATGGACTGATGTGTTTGCCGCTCTGAAAAAAAACTCCTTCAAATACTCTTGGTGTAGTTGGTTTGTACTCGGTGCTGCCAATGCGTTCGGCGCCACCCCAACCATTCAGGGCCAGTCAGGCTATATCAATATGCCCAACGCTGCCGTCGAGGCGGACGGCACCTTGAGCACGGGCTATGGCTACGACCGCCCCTATGGCAGCTTCTGGGTAACCGCCACCGTCCTACCGTTCCTGCAGATCACCGGTCGTTATGTGTCGATCACCGGCGTCGAGGGTTTCGCGAACCAGCCAAACGGTTACGGCAGCGCTTATGGCCGGTACAAGGACAAGGTAATCGATGCCAAGTTGCGTCTGTGGAACGAGTCGACATGGCTGCCGGCCGTGGCCGTCGGTGCGACCGATATGCAGGGGACGGAGCTGTTCAAGGGCCATTACGTCGTCGCGTCGAAAGCGTTCGGCGCTGCCCGTAACATCGAGGTCAGCGTGGGCGTCGGCAAGCGGCGCCCAAGCGGCGTGTTCGCCGGAGCCCGCTGGGCGCCGACCTCCATGCCAGGATTCGCGGTTGTCGGCGAATACGATGCCAACGATTACACCAAGGATTTTCATGCGGCAGATACGGCCGCCGACCAGCGTCGCAAGGGGCCTTCGGTCGGCGTCGAATACCGCTGGGGCTGGCTCGGCGCCCAGGTGGCACGCCACCGCGATCACTTCAGCGCCAACGCGTACCTGAGCATTCCTTTTTCCGAGCGCGAATACATTCCCAAGCTGTTTGAACCGGCGCCGTTCGATCCGAAGAAGGCGCCACCGCGCGTCAGCGCCGACCAATGGCAGCAGGAAGCCAGCCACGGCGCCGAGTTGGTGCAGGCGCTCGTCAAACAGGATTTCAAGAACGTCCGTGTGATGTTCGAGGACCGGACGCTCAAGCTGTCGCTGACCAGCAGTCGAATTGCGAACATGGGCCGCGCCGTCGGACGCGCCGCGCGCACGGCACTCGCGTTCGCGCCGCAGGGCACGCGTGCCATCCAGGTCACGTACACGCGGCAGGAGCAGCCCGTCGCGACTTATGAGTTCATCGACCTTCAGCGCCTGACAGACTACCTCACCGGGCTTGTCAACCGGGACAGCTTCCTGCAGACCGTGGTTGTGCGTTACGCGCGTCCGGACGACAAGGTGGGCGAGGACCACAGCGGCCTGCTGGCCGCGGTGAAGGACGAGGGCGCGGAGCTGCAAATGCAGGTCGGCCGCGATGGCAACACGGTGCAAATCGCTTCGGAAGATCGCGAGTCGAACCGCTTCAAGGTCATTCCCAAGCTCTCGTTCTTCTTCAACGACCCGAGCGGCGCCCTGCGCTACGAATTGTGGGCTGCGGCCAATTACGACCGACGCCTGGCGCAAGGACTGTACCTGAACAGCGACCTGAAGCTGACCGCGCTCGAGAACGTCTCGGGAGTGACGCAGCCGTCCAACAGCCTGCTGCCGCACGTGCGCACGGATATCGCCGACTACAAGCGAGGCCACCGTTTCAAACTGAACCGTCTCATGCTCAACCAGTACATGATGCCAGCCGAGCGTGTCTATGCGCGCCTGTCCGGCGGTCTGTACGAAGAAATGTACCGCGGCGTTGGCGGCCAGATCCTGTACCTGCCGAAGGACAACCGCTGGGCCGCCGACGTCACCGTCGATGCTTTGCAGCAGCGCGGCGTTAAGGGCTGGTTCGACAAGCGCGACTATAAAACTGTCTCCGGGTTCGCGGCCCTGCATTACAAGCTGCCGTACGACGTCACCGCGACGGCGCGCGCCGGTCGCTTCCTCGCCAAGGACAATGGCGTGCGTCTGGAATTCAAGCGGCGCTTCCCGTCGGGCGTAGAGATCGGCGCCTGGTACACGAAGACGAGCGGCAAGGACATCACGAATCCGGGCACGCCGTCGAACCCCTACAACGACAAGGGTATCTTCCTGTCGGTGCCGCTGAATATCATGCTGCCATCCGACACGCAGGCCACCGCGGGCGTGGCCCTGTCGCCATGGACGCGCGACGTCGGCCAGATGGTGGCGAGCCCGG
>CAMLIL010000209.1 GCA_946480015.1 uncultured Oxalobacteraceae bacterium
GCAATCGTATTGCCGATAGGTGAGACGCAGCCCAGGCCGGTAATGACGACACGACGATTTCGTGAACGGCTCAAGCGATTCTCCCGAAAACTCGACAGCTTAGGCCTTGACGTGCGCCGTGGCGTAGTCAATAGCTTGCTTGACGGTGGTGATCTTCTCAGCCTGCTCGTCAGGGATTTCCATTTCGAATTCGTCTTCCAGGGCCATCACCAGCTCAACGGTGTCCAGGGAATCGGCGCCCAGGTCGTCCACGAACGAGGATTCGATCTTGATGTCGACTTCGGCAACTCCCAGTTGCTCAGCGACGATTTTTTTAACGCGTTGTTCGATATCCGACATGTTATGGCTCCATTGTGTGTGTTACGGAAAGTGCGCGCATTTTATCAGGTTTGCGCGTTGATAAACTAATTTCGATGTCTGCTGCAATGTCCACCGAAACTGCTGCTAATTGCCTTGAAAAACAGTGATCGTCGGCGCCCGGCGCCGACCATCTTAACTCATATACATACCGCCGTTCACGTGCAGGGTGGTGCCCGTGATGTAGCCTGCCTGGGCACCGGCCAGGAAGGCGACGGCGTGGGCGATGTCCTCGGGCGCGCCCAGGCGCGCCAGCGGAATCTGGGTCAGCAGCGCGGCGTGCTGCTCGGCCGGCAAGACCTTCGTCATGTCGGTGTCGATGAAGCCCGGCGCCACGCAGTTGACGGTAATGTTGCGGCTACCGATTTCCCGTGCCAGCGCGCGCGCCATGCCGGCCACGCCAGCCTTGGCGGCCGCATAATTCATTTGCCCGGCATTGCCGGACGACCCCACCACCGAGGTGATATTGATGATGCGGCCATATCTGGCTTTCATCATGCCGCGCAGCACTGCGCGCGACAGCCGCCCCACCGCCGTCAGATTGGTGGCGATGACGGCGTCCCATTCCTCGTCCTTCATGCGCATGGCCAACTGATCCTGGGTGATGCCGGCATTGTTGACCAGAATCGACAGGCTACCGAAACGCTTTTGCACGTCCTCGATGACGGCGCTGCAATTGGCCGCGTCGGTCACATTGAGCACGCTGCCGGCGCCGCCGAATTCTTGCAGGTAATCGGAAATGGCGGCCGCGCCCGCTTCAGTGGTGGCGGTGCCGAGCACTTTGGCGCCCTGACGGGCCAGCTCCAGCGCGATCGCCTTGCCGATCCCGCGCGATGCGCCGGTAACCAGCGCGACTTGATTTTGCAGATTCATGGTGTCCTTATGGTCTGAGAATGCCTCTGCGGGGACGTGCCCCGCGATACTGCCGCAAGCGGCTTAGCCCTGTTTGATCGCGCTCAATACCCGCTCAAGCGCGTCCTGGTCGCCCAGGGATTCGCCCGCCAGGCGTGCGTCGATCCGTTTCGCCATGCCGATCAGCACTTTGCTGGGCGCACATTCGATCACCTGGGTGACGCCGCCGGCGGCGAATTTCTGCATGGTTTCCACCCAGCGCACCGGGCCGGCGGCCTGGCGCACCAAGGCATCCTTGATCTGCGCCGGGTCATTCAGAATAGCCACGTCGACGTTGTTGATCAAGCCGATCTGCGGCGGGTTGAAGCGAATGTTCTGGAGGTAATCGCGCAAGCGGTCGGACGCGTTCTGCAGCAGCGAGGAGTGAAACGGCGCCGATACCGCCAGCTTCATGGCGCGCTTGGCGCCCTTGGCCTTGGCCAGCTCGCAGGCCTTGTCGACCCCGGCGTTGTAGCCGGCGATGACGATCTGGGTCGGCTCGTTGAAATTGACCGCCTCGACCACGCTGGCGCTCGCCGCCGCCGCTTCGGCGCACAGCGCGCGCACGTCGTCGGCCTGCAGGCCCAGCACGACGGCCATGCCGCCCTGCCCGACCGGCACGGCTTCCTGCATGGCCTGGGCGCGGAAGCGCACCAGCGGCACCGCGTCCTGGAAGGCGATCACGCCGGCGGCGACCAGCGCGGCGTACTCGCCCACGCTATGGCCGGCCACCAGGCTCGGCGCCGGGCCGCCGGCCGCCAGCCAGGCGCGGTACACCGCCACCGAGGCGGCCAGCATGATCGGCTGGGTGTTGGTGGTCAGGTCCTGCTCTTCTTTTGGCCCCTCGGCGATCAGGCGCGCCAGGTCGAAGCCCAGCGCTTCGTTCGCTTCGGCAAGGGTTTGCGCGACCACCGGATTGCCGGCAAAGCCGCTGAGCATACCGATGGCCTGGGCGCCCTGGCCGGGAAAGACGAATGCGAATTGTGCCATCAAAAAAATACTCCCAACGTTAGGATGTTTGCGATTACATGCGGACCAGCACGGCGCCCCAGGTGAAGCCGCCGCCCACGCCTTCCATCATGACGGTCTGCCCCTTCTTGACGCGGCCATCGCGCACGGCGATATCCAGGGCCAGGGGAATCGATGCAGCCGATGTATTGCCGTGCTGGTCGACCGTGACCACCATCTTTTCAGCCGGCAAGCCGAGCTTCTTGGCGGTACTGTTCATGATGCGGATATTGGCCTGGTGCGGAATCAGCCAGTCGATCCCGGCAGCTTGCATGCCGGCCGCTTCGAGCGCTTCGTTGGCGACTTTTTCCAGCACCGTGACGGCCAGCTTGAATACCGCCGGGCCATCCATGTACAGGTAAGCGCTGCCGGCGATGGCGCCGTCGGCGATGCAGGTCGGGCCGGACAGCACTTGCGCGTGGCGGCCGTCGGCGTGCAATTTGGTGGCCAGGATGCCCGGCTCTTGCGATGCGCTCAGCACGATGGCGCCGGCGCCGTCGCCGAACAGCACGCACGTGGTGCGGTCCTCGAAATTGAGGATGCGCGAAAACACTTCGCTGCCGATCACCAGCACGTTCTTGTGCGCGCCGGCCTTGATGAAGGCGTCCGCCACCGACACGGCATAGACGAAGCCGCTGCACACGGCCTGCACGTCGAACGCGGCGCAATCGTTATGGATGCCCAGCTTGCGCTGCACGATGCAGGCGGTGCTGGGAAAGCTGCCGTGGAAATC
>CAMLIL010000210.1 GCA_946480015.1 uncultured Oxalobacteraceae bacterium
GCACCACGCCCAGCACGGTGTAGCAGGTCTTGTCGTCGTCGACGATCACGCGGAACGCGCGCACGTCATACAGCTCGGTAAAGTCGAGCTCCTTGCCGCGCATCTTGTTCCAGATGCTGTAGATGTGCTTGGGCCGGCCGAATACCTCGGCCTTGATGCCGGCCGCCGCCAGCTCGGTCTTCAGGCGCAGGATGGACGAAGCGACGAAGCCTTCGCGCATCATGCGCTTTTCTTCGAGCATCTTGGCGATCCGCTTGTAGGTGTCCGGTTCCAGGAAGCGGAACGAGAGATCTTCCAGTTCCCACTTCAGCTGCCAGATACCGAGGCGGTTGGCCAGCGGCGCGTACAGGTCCATGGTCTCGCGCCCGTACGCGCGGGTCATCTCGTTGAACAGCTTGAGTTCGGCGAAATAGCGCAGCGTGGTCACGCACGAGGCCAGGCGCACCAGCACCACGCGCATGTCGGTGGCCATCGCCAGCAGCATCTTGCGCAGCGTCTCGACCTGCGCGCCGGCCTGCTGGGCGGCGTTCTTGCCGCGCCCGACCTGCTGGTGCCCGACCGTCATGTCGCGCAGGCGGATCAGCTGGCGCACGCCGGTCACCAGATCGGTGGCTTCCTTGCCGACCCGCGTCTCCAGCCCGGCCACGGCTTTCGGGTCGATCACGGTCAGTTCGAACATCAGTCCGGCGATGCGGCTTTCGGCGTCGGTACGCAGGAAGGCCAGCGTGCCGGCCACGCCGAGCGCGAAGTCGAGCGCGTTCTGGCCCGACGAGCAGACCTTGTCGGCGTACGCTTCGCTGGCATAGTCGAGCGCCGCCGTGACGCGCTCGGCGTCCTGCGGGCTCAATCCTTCGACCAGCTGGCTGGTTGCGCTTCCCAGCGCGGCAATCGACACCATGGCTTAACGCAGTGCGGCGGTGACGACGATCTCCACGCGCCAGGCGGGGTTGGCCAGTTTGGCTTCGACGGTGGCGCGCGGCGGCGTGTGGCCGGCCGGGACCCATTCGTCCCACGCGGCGTTCATGCCGGCGAAGTCGGCCAGGTCGGCGAGGAAGATCTGGCAGCTGAGAATGCAGGTCTTGTCGCTGCCGGCCTCCATCAGCAGGCGGTCGATGTGGCCGAGCACCTCGCGCGTTTGCGCGCCGATGTCGGCGTCGGTCTGTTCGGCGATCTGCCCGGCCAGATACACCGTGCCGTTGTGGATTGCCACTTCGGACAATTGTTTTCCTACATGTAGACGCTTGATTTCCATGATTTCTGTTCCAATGGCGGCTTAGCCGACCAAGAATTTGCGTGCGATGGCGATCTGCTCATCGTGAATGAATGTGGGCGCGTGGCCGACCTTGGGGATTTCGACGACGGTCGCCCTGGGCCCGCGCTGGGCCATGCTGGCGGCGGTCTCGCGCGACAGCAGATCGGACAGTTCGCCGCGCACCAGCAAGGTCGGGCAGGCGATGCGGTCGTACGCGGCCCACAGGGCTGCTTCGTCGGCCTGGGCTTTTTCCATGGTCGCGGCGCGGAACGGCAGCGCCATGCCCAGGTCGTGGTGGCGCACCCACATGCCGTCGGCATCCTGGCGCAGCACATCCAGGGCCAGCTTGTGCCACTGCTGTTCGGTATGCTCGCCGAACGACAGCGATACCTGGCGCACGAAACCGGCCGCTTCCTCAAAAGTATGAAAGCGCAAATCCTGGCCGATGTACTCGCCGATGCGCATCAAGGCAGCCGAATCGAGGGTCGGGCCGATGTCGTTCAACACCAGCTTGCCGACCGGGTTGTCCGGCAGCGAAGCGTAGGCCATGCCGATCAGGCCGCCCATCGAAGTACCAAACCAGTCGACACTCCCGGCGTCGGCGCGCGCCACCAGCGCGACCATGTCGTTGACGTACTGGGGAATGTTATACAGCTGCGGATCGAGCAGGCGGCCGGAACGGCCACGCCCCACCACGTCCGGGCACAGCACGCGGTAATGGCCGGACAGTGCGCGCGCCAGCGCATCGAAATCGTCGCCCACCCGGGTCAGGCCGTGCACGCAGATGAGCACGCGCCCGTTGGCCGGGTCGCCCCATTCCTTGTACGCCATGCGGTGCAAGCCGCTCGGAGAAATGCACTGGACGGACTTGATCCTCGCTTCGCTCATCGTTACTTTACTTTCCTGTCAAACGCGTTCCGTCGCCAGATGCGAATTATGTGCTTCAATCGTTGTCAGAAGCAGCGACATCCTGCTACAGCGTTTAGAATTCTACATCATCACTCCGCCAACCTTTCCCGAAGAGGACACAATGAAATCTAGCATGCTTAGCGGCAAAACCGCGCTCGTCACCGGCTCGACCTCCGGCATCGGCCTGGGCATGGCCCGTTCGCTGGCGCAGGAAGGCGCCAACATCGTCTTCAACGGCTTCGGCGATGCCCAGCAGATCGAAAAGCTGTACACCGATGTCGGCGTGGAATTCGGGGTGCAGACGGCCTATCACAATGCCGACATGTCCAAGCCGGGCGAGATCGAGGCAATGATGAAGTTTGCCTCCGACAAGTTCGGCGGCGTCGATATCCTGGTCAACAATGCCGGCATCCAGCATGTGGCCAATATCGAAGACTTTCCGGTCGAAAAATGGGATGCGATCCTGGCGATCAACCTGACCTCGGCATTCCACACTTCGCGCCTGGCCCTGCCCGGCATGAAGGCCAAAAACTGGGGCCGCATCATCAATCTGGCCTCGGTGCACGGCCTGGTCGGCTCGGCGCAGAAATCGGCCTATGTGGCGGCCAAGCACGGCCTGGTCGGCCTGACCAAGGTGACCGCGCTGGAAACGGCGCATACCGGCGTGACCTGCAACGCGATCTGCCCGGGCTGGGTACTGACGCCGCTGGTGCAAAAGCAGGTCGACGACCGCGCCGCC
>CAMLIL010000211.1 GCA_946480015.1 uncultured Oxalobacteraceae bacterium
GCTTTTGTCTGGAGACAGCGTGCCCGCACCGAGGATCAATATGCGTAAGATAAAAGATGTACTGCGTCTGAAGCTCGACGCCCAGCTATCGCATCGGCAGATTGCCGCTGCACTGGGCATGTCGAAGGCTGCTGTCACCAAGTACCTGGGCCTGGCCGCAGCAGCCGGTCTGGACTGGGCGACTGTCCAGGGGATTGATGAGGTGGCGTTGGAGCGGCGCCTGCTGGTGGCGCCAGAGCGACCACGCGACCATGTCCAGCCTGACTATGGCCGCCTTCACCAGGAACTGCGCCGCAAGGGCATGACGCTGATGCTGCTGTGGGAGGAGCACCGCGCCGACTATGCCGACCGTCAGACATACGGTTACACGCAGTTCTGCGAGAACTACCGCCGCTTCGCCAAGCAGCTCAAACGTTCAATGCGCCAGGTGCACCGGGCTGGCGAGAAGCTGTTCATCGACTACGCCGGCCCCACCATCGAGCTAACCGACGGCAGCCGCGCCCACATCTTTGTGGCCGCCCTGGGCGCCTCCAGCTACACCTACACCTGTGTCACACCACGCGAGACGATGAAAGACTGGCTTGAGTCCACCGCGCGTGCGCTGGCCTTCATCGGCGGCGTGCCGCAGCTGATCGTGCCGGACAACCCCAAGGCCATGATCGCCGACGCCAACCGCTACGAACCGCGTAGCAACGACACGGTGCTCGACTTCGCGCGCCACTACGGCACCTCGATCTTGCCGGCACGTCCACGCCATCCCCAGGACAAGGCAAAGGCCGAATCGGCTGTGCAGATCGTCGAGCGCTGGATCATGGCGCGCCTGCGTCACCAGCAGTTCGCTAGCGTACACGAGGTCAATCAGGCTATGGCGCCGTTGCTCACGCGCCTAAACGAAAAGCTGTTCCAAAAACTGCCAGGCAGCCGCGCCAGCACGTTCGCCGAGATCGATGCGCCAGCCTTGTTGCCGCTGCCGCTACAGCGTTACGAGATGGCCCACTTCAAGACCGTCAAGGTGCACATCGACTATCACGTCGAGGTTGAGCGACACCGCTACAGCGTGCCGCACTCGCTGGTCGGGCAGACGCTCGAGGCACGGGTCACCACGGCCGTGGTGGAGCTGATGCACAGGGGCCAGCGCATCGCCAGCCATGCCCGCAACAGCCGTCAGGGTGGCTTCACCACGACAGCGATGCACATGCCTGCCGCGCACCGCGCCCATATGGAGTGGACACCGACCCGGTTGATCCATTGGGGCCAGAGCATCGGCCCGGCGACAGCGGAAGCGGTGACGCGGCTGATGGCCGAAAACAAGCATCCGGAGCATGGCTACCGCGCCTGCCTTGGCTTACTGTCGCTGGCCAAGCGCTACGGCAAAGTGAGGCTGGAGGCGGCCTGCATGCTCGCCCTGCAGATCGGCGCCTGCCAGTACCGCCACGTACGCGACATCCTCACCAACAACCGCGACCAAAGCGCGCCGGCCACCACCAGTGAATGGGTTACCCCCGACCATGCCCACGTCCGCGGACCGGGCTACTACCAATGAGGAACGACGAAATGATGATGCACACCACCCTGACGCAACTGCGCTCGCTGAAGCTGGACGGCCTGGCGGCCGGCCTTGAAGAACAACTGGCGCAACCTGGCATGACCGCGTTGAGCTTCGAGGAGCGGGTGGCGCTGTTGATCGACCGCGAGGTCCACGCCCGCAATGACCGCAAGCTGGTGCGGCTGCTGAAGAACGCGCACCTCAAGTACGGCCAAGCTGCGATCGAGGATATCGACACGCGCTCCGGGCGCGGCATCGACCGCCGCGAGGTGATGAGCCTTGCCTTGGGTGAGTGGGTTAGCGCCGGCCACAGCGTCTTGATCACCGGCCCGACCGGCGCGGGCAAGACGTGGCTGGCGTGCGCGTTGGCGCAGTACGCCTGCCGGCGTGGCTACAGCGCGATCTACCAGCGTGTACCCCGCTTGCAGGAAGAACTGCGCATCCGGCACGGCAGCGGGGCCTTCGGCAAATGGCTGCTCCAGCTGGCCAAGACTGACGTCCTAATACTCGACGACTGGGGCATGGGGGCCATCGACAGCATGACGCGCTCGGACCTGCTGGAGATAATCGACGACCGGGCCGGCAGCAAGGCGACGATCATCACCAGCCAGCTACCGGTCGAACACTGGCATGCATGGATCGGTGACGCCACCATCGCCGACGCCATCCTGGACCGCATCATGCAGCGCAACCACCGATTTACCCTGACTGGCGACTCGCTGCGCGCTCTACGACCTAAATCCCGCAAAAAGGAGATAAATATCGACCCATCGTGACCGCACCGACTACAATTTAACCGCGTAACACCATCTCATGCGCAAGTGGGCGCGATGGACCGGAATGGGTGGGCACGTTCACCGAAATACGCAACTTGTAATGCACGGTGCGCGTTGCGCCGGAAATGCGTTCAGGATTTCATTCAGCCCGAAGCGATGGAATTGCAGGGCAGGATGCCAGATGTGATGACAACAGCGAGCCGTTGCCATCCCAGCGGACCATGCCACTCGGTCGCGTCGCGCCCATCGCGGCCTGGCCCTTCCGGTTGAACTCAGGCTGCGCCCGAGACCCGTAGCTTGGTATTACCAAGGATTACGGCCAGCATAAAACCAATGCAGGATAGGCTTTCGCCACTATTTGTAATGCAAACGGGCCGGCCGGCCTGGGCTGGATTTGCTGCGGGTATTGATATTGAATTTAATGGAGGCCGACGGGGCATTCGCTGCCTACGCGCTGGGCGGCGACGCTGAGCAGCG
>CAMLIL010000212.1 GCA_946480015.1 uncultured Oxalobacteraceae bacterium
CACGATCATCGCTACACCTATCGTCGCTTGTCAACTGGCAAATCGAGGTAAGGCCGCAATTTGTCGGCAATGACCTCACGGGCGCGGAAAATACGACTGCGCACCGTACCAATCGGGCAATTCATGACTTCAGATATCTCTTCGTAGCTCAATCCTTCAATTTCGCGCAGGACAATGGCAGTGCGTAATTCCAGTGGCAGTGCTTCCATCGCCGCATTGACCGTGTGGGCGATCTGCTTGCTGGCCAGCATGGATTCCGGCGTGTTAATGTCCCGCAAACTATCCGCATCGTCAAACGCTTCGGCGCGCTCGGCATCGGCCTCGGTCGAGGTCGGGGTGCGCCTGCCCTGTGTGACAAGAAAATTCTTTGCCGTGTTAATGCCAATCCGGTACAGCCAGGTATAAAAGGCCGAGTCGCCACGGAAATGGCGCAGTGCCCGGTATGCCTTGATAAATGTCTCTTGCACAACATCTTCCGCTTCGGCGGGATCATGCACCAGTCGCGAGACCAGCCGCATGAGCCTGCGCTGATATTTGCCCACCAGCAGATCGAACGCCTGCCGTTCGCCGGCCTGGACGCGCTCAACCAACAGTTGATCACACTCGCGTTCTGTCGTCACTGACCTGCCCTCGTGGCTTGCGGCGTGGACCAACTCCTACCGGGGCCTCGAAAAACTGCTGCGCGGCGATTTTTCGAGATTCCCTTAGCTATAGAGTTGGTCCGTTGCAATAAGTTCAAACTATTTTGTTTGTTTCGGCAAATTTGTTGTCCCGTCTGGCAATACTTCGACAGGCCACCGCCAGCGCCCGGAACTGCTCCGGGGGAACACTGTCGGGCAGTACCGGCAGCGCCAGCACCCTGCCCCTGGGGGCCGGACGCAGTAGCAGAACCAGTAGTTGCGGCCATACGGTCGAGCCCGGTAACAGGTGCATGACGACGGGGCCGTAAACTGCCGCTCCAGAGTGATGTTGTACCGTCACGCGCAGCTCTCCGAGTCCAGATACATCAATCTGGTGCGCGGTACCGCGCCGCAGCGCCGCATGAGTGGCCAGTACGGCGCACAGCAGGCAGGCGGCGGCCACCGCGCCGGGCCAGGCCAGCGGCGGCGCCATGCCGGCGCCAATCGCCAGCGCCAGCGCGCCGTGGGCCAGCGCAAGCAGCAGCAGTGTGTGGCGCAGCAGGCGCGACGGACGAACCACGGCGGACAGCGCGATCGACATGCGGGATTAAGTGATGGGTAAAGGAGAAAATGCCCGGCTTGGCGCAGCCACGCACCAGCGCCGGACCGGCACCGTTAGATAAGACAACGACAACGAAAAGAAGTTCCGCAGCCGCAGAAATGACAACGCCGTTCGCGCCTTGACGGCGGGAACGGCGTTGGAAGGGTAAGGCTGCTTAGACTTTACCGAACACCAAGGTTCCGTTGGTGCCGCCGAAGCCGAAGGAGTTTTTCACCGCGATGTCGATCTTCATTTCACGCGCCGTGTTGGCGCAGAAGTCCAGATCGCAGGCCGGATCCTGGTTGAAGATGTTGATGGTTGGCGGCGAGATCTGGTGATGCATCGCCAGGACCGTAAACACCGATTCCAGACCGCCCGCGCCGCCCAGCAGGTGGCCGGTCATGGACTTGGTCGAATTGACCACCAGCTTGCGCGCATGGTCACCGAAGGTCTTCTTGATGCCCTGCACTTCGGCCAGATCGCCCGGCGGGGTCGAGGTGCCGTGCGCATTGACGTAATTGACCTGGTCCGGATTGATCCCGGCCACATTCATCGCCGCGTGCATGCAACGGCTGGCGCCGCTGCCGTCTTCGACCGGCGAGGTCATGTGATACGCGTCCCCGCTCATGCCAAAGCCCAGCAGTTCCGCGTAAATGCGGGCGCCGCGCGCCTTGGCGTGCTCGTACTCTTCCAGCACCATCACGCCGGCGCCTTCGCCCAGCACGAAACCGTCACGGTCGCGATCCCAGGGACGCGAAGCGGTGGCCGGATCGTCGTTGCGCGACGACAGGGCGCGCGCCGAGGCGAAACCGCCCAGGCCGAGCGGCGAAATGGTCGCTTCGGCGCCGCCGGCGATCATCACGTCGGCATCGCCGTATTCGATCATGCGGCCGGCCGCGCCGATGCAGTGCAGGCCGGTGGTGCAGGCGGTGACGATGGCCAGGTTGGGACCGCGCAAACCGTATTTGATCGACAGGTTCCCGGAGATCATGTTGATGATCGATGCGGGGACGAAGAACGGCGAAATGCGGCGCGGACCGCGCTTGGCATACTCCACCTGGGTTTCTTCGATCAGCGGCAAACCGCCGATGCCCGAGCCGACGATCACGCCGATCCGGTCCGCGTTCTGCTCGCTGACCTCCAAACCCGAATCCTGCAATGCCTGGATGCCCGCGGCCATGCCGAAATGGATAAAGGTATCCATGTGGCGCGCATCCTTGCCGGAAATGTAATCCTCGATATTGAACCCCTTCACTTCACCAGCGAAGTGGGTCGAAAAAGCTTGCGCATCGAATTTGGTGATAGGGGCAATGCCGGACTTGCCGGCCAGCGCGGCGCTCCACGTTTCAGCAATCGTATTGCCGATAGGTGAGACGCAGCCCAGGCCGGTAATGACGACACGAC
>CAMLIL010000213.1 GCA_946480015.1 uncultured Oxalobacteraceae bacterium
TCACCGCGCCGTAGACCCAGAACAGCATGTCGTGCATGGCCTTCTTGACGACGATGTTGGTGGCCGCCTCGATGCCGGCGCTGCCCGCGGCCAGCTGGAACTTGACCTCCGGCGAATCATGGGTGGCGGCGAAGGCTTCGACCGCGTCGACCACGCGCGTCAATGTGGCGGCCTTGTGGTCCTTCAGGTAGACGTACAGCGACAGCAGCGAGCAGTTCTGGTTGAACAGCTCGCGCGGGGCGCGCGTCTGCACCGCGCCGAGGGCGCCGGCGTTGGGGATCAGGTCGTACCACTTGAAGTTGCCCTCGTTGTAGCCGGTGGTGGCCAGCTTGCTCAGCGCGGCCATCGAGTTGGTCGAATCCACGCCTGGCAGCTGCTCGAGCTGCCAGGCCAGGTCGTCCACCTTGGCCAGGGTGTCGTACCGGGTGCACTGGTCGGGCGCGGTCTTGACCATCACGACCAGGATGTCCGAGCTGGCCGCGTAGTTGGACACCATGAAGGCGTTGTCGCGGTTGTAGCGCGAATCGGCGCGCAGTTCCGGCGCGCCCGGATCGAGGTCGCCCACCTTCAGATTGAGGCTGTAGACGAAGCCCAGGACGCCCAGCAGCACGCTGGCAGCCACCGCGGCGGCGGCCCAGCGGCGCTGGGTGAAACGCTCCAGCGCGGTCCACAGCCAGGGCTGGCGTTCGCCGCTGTCGGCCTGCAGGCTGCGTTCGGCGGCCTTGGCGCTGACGCCGGTGTAGGACAGCAGGATCGGCAGCAGCACCAGATTGGTAAAGATCAGCACCGCCACGCCGATGCTGGCGATCACGGCCAGATCCTGGATCACCTTGATCTGGATGATCGCCAGCACCGCGAAGCCGACCGCGTCGCACAGCAGGGCCGTCAGGCCCGCTGCGAACAGGCGGCGGAAGGTGTAGCGCGCCGCCACCACGCGGTGGGTGCCGCGGCCGACATCCTGCATGATGCCGTTCATTTTCTGGGCGCCATGGCTCATGCCGATGGCGAACACCAGGAAGGGCACCAGGATGGAATACGGATCGAGTTCATAACCCAGGGTGGCCAGCAGGCCGCACTGCCACAGCACCGCCACCAGCGAACAGACCACGACCAGCGCGGTGCTGCGCCAGCAGCGCGTGTACCAGAACAGCACCGCGCTGGCGATGCCGATGGCCAGCACGAAGAACAGCAGCACCTGGCGCAAGCCGTCGATCAGGTCGCCGACGATCTTGGCAAAGCCGGTAATGTGGATGCGCACGCCTTCGGCCTGGTATTTGGCGCGCAGTTGTTCGAGCCGCTCGGACAGGAAGCGGTAATCGAGCTCTTCCAGCAGCGGCACGAACACGATGGTCGACTTGAAGTCGGCCGCCACCAGCTGGCCGATCTCGCCGGAGCGCGCCACGTTGGCGCGCAGCTGCGCCAGGCTGGCGGGCGAGCCGTCGTAGCCGTCCGGGATCACGGTGCCGCCGTCGAGGCCTTCCTCGGTCACCGAGGCCCAGCGCGTGCTGGGCGTCCACAGCGACTTCATGAACGGCCGGTCCACGCCCGGCAGCAGGAACAGTTCGTCGTTCAGGCGGCGCAGGGTATCCAGGTAGGCCGGCTCGTAAATCCCGCCGGGACCGGCTTCGACGGCAATCCGCACCGCATTGCCCAGGCCACTCAGGTCGCTCTTGTTGGCCAGGTAGTTGACCACGTACGGGTGGCCGCTCGGGATCATCTTCTCAAAGCTGGCATTGAGCTTGATGCGGGTCGACTGCCAGCCGAGCAGGATGGTCGCCAGCAGGCAAAGCAGAATCATCAGCGGGCGGTGATTGAACAGGGCGCGCTCGCCCAGGTTGCCGGAGGCGGTGTCGAAGTCCTCAAGGCGCCGGACCACCGGTTGTTGTTCCAGATCTTGATCAGCGTTCATGGTGCGTTTACCGGGTTGGGGTGAGAGTGGCGCGGTGCAGGCCGCGCAGGCCGGCGACCACCAGCGCGCCGTCGCCGGCCTGCGCTACGGCGGCCAGCGGCAGCGCCGGGGGCAGGGCGCCAGGCGGCTGGACCGCAAAGCTGCGGCCCTGGTCGCGCGAGAGCAGCACGTCGCCGCCCTGGCTGACCAGTGCCAGGGTGCCGTCGGCCAGCTCGGCGCCGCCCGCCAGCGCGGCCTGCACGCCGGTGTCGGCCTTGCTCCAGCTGGCGCCCTGGTCGCCCGACCAGTACGCGTTGCCGCGCAAGCCGAACGCCAGCAGGGCGCCGCCACGCGTGGCCAGCAGGCCGAAGTAGCTGCCCTTGTACGGCGTGGCCAGCGCGCTGAAGCTGGCGCCCTGGTCGGTCGAGCGCAGCACCAGCCCCTGTTCGCCGGCCAGGTACAGATTGCCGCCGGCGGCGCGCATGGCGTACAGGTGCAGGCCCTTGGGATTGGCGACCTTGTCCTGCCAGGCCTGCCAGCTGGCCCCACCATCGGTGGTGCGGTAGATCTGGTTGTAGGCGCCCAGCACATAACCGCTGCGCGGGCTGTCGAAGTAGAGGTCGAGGAAGGGCTTGTCGGGGCCGTCGTCCACCAGCGCCTGGGCGCCGGCCACGAGATCGGAAGAGCACACGTCTGAACTCCAGTCACGACGAATGA
>CAMLIL010000214.1 GCA_946480015.1 uncultured Oxalobacteraceae bacterium
CCGCCCTGGTCGCAGATCGGGCAATCGAGCGGGTGGTTGATCAGCAAAAATTCCATCACGGATTTTTGCGCCTGCACGGCCTTGTCGCTGTTCGAGCGCACGATCATGCCGGCCGTCACCGGCGTGGCGCAGGCGGGCAGCGGCTTCGGGGCTTTCTCCACTTCGACCAGGCACATGCGGCAGTTGGCCGCAATCGACAATTTCTTGTGATAGCAGAAGTGCGGGATGTAGGTTCCGAGCTTGTTGGCTGCGTCCATCACCATACTGCCCGGTGGGACCTCAACCTTCTTTCCGTCAATTTCAATTTCAACCATGAGATTTCTCTGGCCTTAAAGGTATGCCGGCACCAGGCAATGCTTGTGCTCGACGTGGTATTCAAATTCTTCGCGGAAGTTCTTGATCATGGCGCGGACCGGCATCGCGGCGGCATCGCCCAGCGCGCAAATGGTGCGCCCCTGGATGTTGTCGGCGATCGAGTTCAGCATGTCGAGGTCTTCCGGACGGCCCTGGCCGTGTTCGATGCGGTGCACCATGCGGTACATCCAGCCGGTGCCTTCGCGGCATGGGGTGCACTGGCCGCACGATTCTTCGTAATAAAAGTACGACAGGCGCAGCAGCGACTTGACCATGCAGCGGGTGTCGTCCATGACGATCACGGCGCCCGAACCGAGCATCGAGCCAGCCTTGGCGATCGAGTCGTAGTCCAGGTCGGTATTCATCATGACGTCGCCGCGGATGACCGGCGCGGACGAGCCGCCAGGAATGACGGCCTTGATCTTTTTGCCACCGCGCATGCCGCCGGCCAGCTCCATCAGCTTGGCGAACGGGGTGCCGAGCGGCACTTCGTAGTTGCCCGGACGCTCGACGTCGCCCGAGATCGAAAAGATCTTGGTGCCGCCGTTGTTGGGCTTACCCATGCCGAGATAGTTTTCCGGGCCGACGTCCAGGATGAACGGCACGGCGGCGAAGGTCTCGGTATTGTTGATCGTGGTCGGTTTGCCGTACAGGCCGAACGAGGCCGGGAACGGCGGCTTGAAGCGCGGCTGGCCCTTCTTGCCTTCGAGCGATTCGAGCAGCGCGGTTTCTTCACCGCAGATGTAGGCGCCGTAACCGTGGTGGGCGTGCAGCTGGAAGGAAAACTCGCTGCCCATGATCTTGTCGCCGAGGAAACCGGCCGCGCGCGCTTCTTCCAGCGCTTCCTCGAAGCGCAGGTATTCGGCGAAGATTTCGCCGTGGATGTAGTTGTAGCCCACGGTGATGCCCATCGCGTAGGCGCCGATGGCCATGCCTTCGATCAGCGCATGCGGGTTGTAGCGGATGATGTCGCGGTCCTTGAAGGTGCCCGGCTCGCCTTCGTCGGTATTGCAGACGAGGTATTTCTGGCCCGGGAACTGGCGCGGCATGAAGCTCCACTTCAGGCCGGTCGGGAAACCCGCGCCGCCGCGGCCGCGCAGGCCGGACGTCTTCAGTTCGGCGATGATCTGCTCGGGGGCGATCTTGCCTTCGATAATGCGGCGCAGCGCGCTGTAGCCGCCGCGCTTGACGTAGTCGGCCAGGCGCCAGTTGTCGCCGTTCAGATCCTTCAGGATCAGGGGATTGATGTGACGGTCGTGCAGGCTGGTCATTTCTTCAGTTCCTCTACGAGGGCGTCGATTTTTTCATCGTTCATGAACGAGCACATGCGGTGGTTATTCACCAGCATCACCGGTGCGTCGCCGCAGGCGCCCATGCACTCGCCTTCGACCAGGGTGAACTGGCCGTCAGCGGTGGTGTCGCGGTAGCCGATGCCGAGCTTTTCCTGCAGCAGCTTGCCGGCGCGTTCGCCGCCCGACAGCGCGCATGGCAGGTTGGTGCACACGGAAATCTTGTGCTTGCCGACCGGCTTGACGTTGTACATGTTGTAGAAGGTCGCCACTTCCTGCACGGCGATGGCCGGCATGCCGATGTAATCGGCCACTTCCTGCATCACTTCTGGCGACAGCCAGCTGGTTTCCACTTGCGCGTGGGCCAGCGCGGCCATCACGGCCGATTGGCGCTGGTCGGCCGGGTACTTGGCCAGCTCGCGGTCGATCTTTTTGTAGCACTGCTCTGATAACAACATAACTTTTTCCTGGTTAGCGAAGGCCAGCCTTACCTATCAATACTGCCGAAAACAATGTCCTGGGTGCCGATGATGGTAACGGCGTCGGCGATCATGTGACCGCGCGCCATTTCATCGAGGCTTTGCAGGTGGGCATAGTCCGGGGCGCGGATTTTCAGGCGGTAAGGCTTGTTGGCGCCGTCGGACACGATGTAGATGCCCAGCTCGCCTTTCGGATGCTCGACCGCCGCATACGCTTCGCCCGGCGGCACGTGCATGCCTTCGGTGAACAGCTTGAAGTGGTGAATCAGGGACTCCATGTTCGACTTCATGTCGGTGCGCTTGGGCGGCGCCACCTTGTGGTTGTCGACCATGACCGGACCCGGATTGGCGCGCAGCCAGCCGATGCACTGCTTGATGATGCGGTTGGACTGGCGCATTTCTTCGATGCGCACCAGGTAGCGGTCGTA